>CAXMQO010000090.1:0-13723 GCA_964195515.1 uncultured Saprospiraceae bacterium
AGGGGAATGTCGGAACACGGCTGCGAGGCCCGATCCCGAATAGGGATTGGGTGGTGAAGAAACGAACGGCGGTTTTGGTGCCCCAGGCAGGAATCGAACCCTCGCCCCGTCCGGTGGAAGCACGCGGACTCGGCCGTAGATCACCGTGCTGAACCATTGCGGGGTGAAGGGGAATGTCGGAACACGGCTGCGAGACCCGATCCCGAATAGGGATTGGGTGGTGAAGAAACGAACGGCGGTTTTGGTGCCCCAGGCAGGAATCGAACCTGCGCTCCCGGCTCCGGAGGCCAGTGCTCTATCCCCTGAGCTACTGGGGCGCTGCGAAGGATTGTAACCTCCGGGTCCTTACAACTCTCCCTGTCGGAAATCGGGTGTCATGTCCCTTCTCAAAGATCTCTCCCAACGATTCGGTGACGCGTTCGTCGCTGCCGGCGTCGACCGCTCTGCCGGTCTCGTCGTCCCGTCGCAGCGGCGCGAGCTCGCGCAGTACCAATGCAATGGTGCGCTTGCCGCGGCGAAGCGCGTCGGGCGCAATCCGCGCGATCTCGCTCAGACGGTCCTCGATGGTCTGACGGATCGAGCGATCTACGCATCACTCGACATCGCCGGTCCGGGCTTCATCAACATCGTTGTGACCGACGAATACCTCGCCACGTACGCCCAGGACATGGAGGACGGCGATCGGTGCGGGATCGATGCGCCGGATCCCAAGCGGAAGGTGCTGGTCGATTACGGCGGCCCGAACATGTCCAAGTCGATGCACGTCGGGCATCTTCGTGCGTCGATCATCGGTGAGAGCCTCAAGCGCCTCTTCCGCGTCGCCGGACATGACGTCGACGGTGACATCCACATGGGCGACTGGGGTATGCCGATCGGGCAGCTGATCATCGAACTCGAACGCCATCAACCGGATCTCCCGTACTTCGATGCTGACTCCTCTGGTCCGTACCCGGAGGATTCCCCTGTGACACTCGACGATCTCTCCGAAATGTATCCGGTCGTCGTCGAGCGGTGTCGGAATGAACCGGAGGAGGCCGAGCGCGCACGGCAAGCGACCTTCGACCTCCAGAACGGCCGTCCCGGGTACCTGGCCTTGTGGCGTCACTACCACGACGTGTCCGTCGCCGAGCAGAAGAAGGACTTCGAGGACCTCGGCGTGGAGTTCGACCTGTGGCGCGGGGAGAGCACCGTGCACGATCGACTCGCACCGCTCGTCGAACGGCTGATGAACGATGACGGCCTGGCCCATGAATCCGACGGCGCCATCGTTGTTCGGGTTGAGAGGGAAGACGACAAGACGGAGATGCCGCCACTGCTGCTGACGCGCTCGGACGGTTCCTACCTCTACTCAACGACGGACCTCGCGACGCTCGACCAACGGGTCGAAGAGGGCTACGACCTGATGCTGTACGTCGTTGATGCCCGCCAAGGGCTCCACTTCGAGCAGGTCTTCCGGACAGCGCGTCTTGCGGGGATCGCTCCGGAATCAGTCGGACTGGAGCACACCGCGTTCGGAACGGTCAACGGTCCGGACGGGACGCCGTTCAAGACTCGCGAAGGTGGCGTCCTGCGTCTTGCCGATCTCGTGAAGATCGTCACCGACGCGGCCCGGGCCCGTCTTGACGATGCCGAGATCGCCCAGGACTATCCGGATGACGAGCGGGACCGGATCGCTCGGCAGGTTGGTCTCGGTGCGCTGAAGTTCGGAGATCTCTCCAACCACCGCACGTCGAACTACATCTTCGATCTCGATCGATTCACCTCATTCGAGGGAAAGACCGGGCCGTACCTTCAGTACGGAGCCGTGCGGATCAAGTCGATCTTGCGACGGGCGCAGGAGGTGGGTCTCACCCCGGGACTGATCGTTGCGCCCACTGCGGATCAGGAGCGGGGCCTGATCCTGCGGCTGCTGCTGCTTCCGGAGGTCATTGAGCGCGCCGTCGATGTGCGGGCGCCGAACGTGCTCACGGAGTACGCATATGAGGTTGCCACCGACTTCAACCGCTTCTACGAGGCATGCCACATCCTGCGCGAAGAGGACCCGATCCGCCAGGCATCATGGCTCTCTCTCGTAGACCTAACCCTCCGAGTGTTGATCCTGTTGCTCGACACGCTGGGGATCGAAGTCCCGGAGAGGATGTGATGGGGGAGCGGACAGCGGACAACCGACACCCGACAGTCGGGCGGAGCCACCTCCCTGGAGATTTCGGATCGAAGGTCGGAGGATTCGTGTCGAATTTCGTTGGCTGTTGTCTGTCAGCTGTTGGCTGTCGGCCGCTCGGAACGAGCGCCGCATGACCCCCATCCCCCGCGACCTTCTCCCCGACTCGTCCACCGTTATCGACGGGAGACTCTCCATCGGCGGCGTCGACGTGCTCAAACTCGCTTCGGAATACGGGACTCCATTGTTCGTCTACGACGAGCAGCAGATTCGGCTGCGGTGCCGTGAAGCGGTGGCGGCATTCGGCGACGGGGCTGCATACGCGACCAAGGCGTTTCTCACGACGGCCATGGCACGACTCGCCCATGAGGAAGGGATGCATCTCGACGTTGCCACCGGCGGCGAGATGTACGTGGCGCTCCATGCGGGTGTCCCGGCGGACCGACTCGTGCTCCACGGCAACAACAAGTCGGTGGAGGAGATCGCAGCAGCGCTCGATGCCGGCGTGGGGCGAATCGTTGTCGACTCGTTCGTCGAGATCGACCGAATCGCTTCGCTGGTCGCCGACGGTTCGTCTCGCCCAAGCGTCCTGGTGCGGGTCACGCCGGGAATCGATGCTCACACCCACGAGTACCTCCAAACCGGGATCGCCGATTCGAAATTCGGTTTCGGTATGACCTCCGGCGACGCCGGCGCGGCGGTGCAACGGGTCGAGGCGTCGGACGCGATGGAACTCGTCGGCATTCACGCCCACATCGGGAGCCAGGTGTTCGACGCGGAATCGTTCCGAAAGGCGATCGAGATGCTCGCCCCGTTCGTCGCCCCACTCGATCTTCCCGAGTTCTCGATCGGCGGCGGTCTCGGCGTCGCTTATGTGACGGGGGAGACGGCGCCGTCGATCACCGAGTGGGCGAGGATCGTCAAACAGGCCTGTGCCGACAACGGCATCACGGCACACGTTCTTGCGGAGCCCGGCCGATCGATCGTCGCCGGGGCGGCAGTGACCCTGTACACGGTGGGGACGATCAAGGAGATCCTCGACATTCGAACCTACCTCTCGGTCGACGGTGGCATGAGCGATAACCCACGGCCCAGCCTGTACGGCAGCGGCTACGAGGCGTTCTTACCGAGAGCGACGGACGCCGACCGGCCGAAGGCGGTACGGATTGTCGGGAAGCACTGCGAGTCCGGCGACATCATCGTGGCGGATGCCGCGGTCCCGGGCGATCTCACAGTTGGAGACATCCTGGCCACACCGGTCACCGGGGCGTACGGCCATTCGATGGGCAGCAACTACAACATGATCCGACGCCCGCCCGTGGTCTTCGTCCGCGACGGTGAGGCCCGTCTCGTGGTGCGCAGAGAGACCTACGAGGACTTGGTGAGGCGAGACGCCTGATCAACCCGTTCGTGGGAGGCACAGTCGGTAGATTGTCGACCACGTCGGCTGGAAGAGAGTGCGTGGAGAGGGTCAAGCAGTTCATTGCAGAGAACAGGGCCTTGGTCGTCGTCCTTCTTGGCGCTTTCGCTGTCCGTGTTGCCTGGCTTCTGATCGCGCAGCCGACGCCGGTGTCAGATTGGCATGCGTATCGTCAACTTGCTGCCGACATCATCGATCATGGACAGTTCGGATACCCGGAGCGCACTTCGTTCTACTTGCCGATGCATCCATTCCACCTTGCGGCGTGGAGTCTCATCTCCCGTTCGGCACTCTGGCTCGGGATGAGCTCTGTGATGCTCTCCACGGCATCTGTGGGCCTTGTCTATGCCATCGGTGTCCGGATCTACGCCCAAGGCCGCACCGCCCTCATCGCCGCGGCGCTGTTCGCGTTCCTTCCCCTTTTCGTTCTCTTCAGCCCCGTCCTTGCGACCGAGCATCTGTTCATCGTGTTCATGCTGTCCGCGATGCTCGGCCTGGTTCACCTCAAGGCTCGGAGCGGTGTGCTGGCGACGTTCGTCGGCGTGTTCTCTGGTCTCGCGATCCTGACGCGTGGGGAGGCGGTCTTCTATGTCCCTGCGCTCGTGCTCTTCGTTTGGTTCGGATCCGGGGTTTCCAGAGCGAAGGAGCGGTCCCGGATGACCCTTCTCCTCGGTCTCGGGATCGTGATCATCATCGCTCCGTGGTACGTCAGGAACTCGTTTCTCGCGAGCCCCGACACGGGGTTGTCTGCCGGTGCGGGTGTCAATTTCTACTTCGCGCACAACGATTCGGGTCTCTACGGGTGGTATCCGGAGGGAAGCCCACTGGACGGTCACAGCACAGAGGAGGCGAATCGACTGGGGTGGGAGCTTGGGTTCGCCTACCTCCGAGAGAATCCGGCGCAACTTCTTCGAGACGTCGGGTACGGAACGGCTGAACTTCTCGAGACGCCCGAGTACGCCCTGTTCTGGAGCACCAGGGCGCTCGAGCCGGGGGGAGATCCGCTCGACCCTGTATCGTTCACAGAGAACGACGTGCCGTTCAGACGGCTCCTTGACGTCGTCCTTGCGGTCCCGTTTCTGCTCGTGCTCGGAGCTGCCGCGCTGCTCGCATACCGAACATGGAGTCGTCGGATTATCTGGTTGGTCGTTCCGCTGATTGCTTCGACCTGGATCCTCCGAACTGTCATCTACTGGGCCAAGCCTCGCTACGCCTACTTCCTGAGCGTGATGCTCGTCTTCATCGCAGCGATTGCACTCTCGGCGATCGTGGAGACGAACCGGAAGGCTGCAGCTCCGGAGTCGGTGTGATCACAGTTCGCCTGCAACTCAGGTCTATCGTTCTCGTATGAACACTTCGATTGGGATTGGGATCCTCGGCGCTGGGACGGTTGGGGGGACGCTCATCTCACGTCTCGTGAACGATCGGGAGGCGATCGCCGTCAAGACCGGTCTCGAGTTGCACGTCAAACGGGTCGCCGTACGCGACCTCGGCAAGACGAGGAGCTTCACGGTCGGTGACGGGGTTCTCACCGATGATCTCTTCAGCGTCGTGGACGACCCGGAGATCGACCTCGTCGTCGAACTTATGGGTGGACGAGATCTCGCCGGTGACGTCGTGCTCGCTGCCCTCGAGGCCGGCAAGCCGGTCGTGACGGCGAACAAAGAACTCGTCGCGTCGCGTGGTCCCGAACTGATCGCCGCCGCGGAACGATCCGGTGTCCCACTTCTCTTCGAGGCCGCCGTCGGCGGCGGGATCCCGATCATCAGACCGCTTTCCGAGACGCTCGCAGGGGAGCCGATCGAACGAGTGCTCGGCATCGTCAACGGGACCACGAACTTCATCCTGACGCGCATGGCCGAAGACGGCGCCGACTACGGCGACACCCTCGCTGAGGCACAGGAACTCGGATATGCGGAGCCGGATCCCACCGCCGACGTCTCCGGCGCCGACGCGGCAGCAAAGACGGCGATCCTTGCCTCGCTGGCGTTCGGTACGTGGGTCGGTCTCGACGACGTGTATCACGAGGGCATTGAGGAGCTTTCGCCGATCGATCTGGCCTTCGCCGCGGACTTCGGGTATGCCGTGAAGCTGATCGGGATCGCCGAGCGGACGATGGGTGGCGTCTCGGCCCGGGTTCACCCGGTGATGATCCCGATCGATCACCCACTCGCCTCCATTCGCGGAGCCACCAACGCGATCTTCATCGAAGGGCCTTCGGTGGGTGAGTTGCTCTTCTCGGGTCCCGGCGCCGGGGGAGCACCGACCGCCACTGCGGTGCTCGGTGACATCATCGACGCAGCCCGCGAAACACTCGCCGGCGCTCAGGTAGCACCGAAGATCAGGTTCTCCCCCGGCGAACTTGTCCCATTCGGCGACGTCGCGACGAAGTGGTACCTCCGGATCGAGGTCGACGACCGGCCCGGCGTGCTCGCCCAAGTCGCTGCTGCATTCGGCAATGCAGGAGTATCGATCAAATCGGTGTGGCAAGAAGGGGAGGGGAGCGAGGCGCTCCTTCTCATCGTGACGCACCGCGCTCGCGAAGCCGACCAACAGGAGGCGCTCCATCATCTCCAGGAGGTCGATGTCCTGCGCAGGGTCGCCTCAGTGATTCGAGTCCAGAGCGACGAAGCATGAGCCATCCGGGAATCATCGAGGCGTACCGGGATCGCCTTCCTGTCGGACCCGACACGCCGGTCGTAACTCTGCTCGAAGGTGACACGCCGCTCATCCCTGCGCCGGCACTCTCCAAGGTGGTCCAACGGCAGGTCCACCTCAAGTTCGAAGGATTGAACCCGACCGGATCCTTCAAGGATCGCGGGATGACGCTCGCAGTTTCGAAGGCCGTCGAGGATGGGGCGCGCGCCGTCGCATGCGCCTCGACCGGCAACACGTCTGCATCCGCTGCGGCCTACGCCCAGCGAGCAGGCATCTCGTCGATCGTCGTGATCCCGTCGGGGAAGATCGCTCGCGGGAAGCTGGCTCAGGCGATCGTCCACGGTGCCACCATCGTTCCGATCGACGGGAGTTTCGATGACGCCCTGGCGATCGTGCTCGAGTTGACCGGTGGTCACGACGTTGTGCTCGTCAATTCGATCAACCCCTATCGCATCGCCGGACAACAGACCGCGGCCTGGGAGATCGTCGACACGATGGGGTCGGCTCCTGCGGTTCAAGCCCTGCCGGTCGGGAACGCCGGAAACATCACCGCATACTGGAAGGGCTACACCGCCGTCGGTGAGACTCCGAGGATGTGGGGCTTCCAGGCTGCCGGAGCGGCGCCGATCGTCTACGGCGAAATCATCGACGACCCAGAGACGATCGCCACCGCAATCCGCATCGGGAATCCGGCGTCGTGGAACGAGGCCGTTGCCGCCCGCGACGAGTCGGGTGGTCGAATCGAGGCTGTCACCGACGATGAGATCCTGGACGCATACCGATTCCTGGCATCGCGAGAAGGCGTGTTCTGTGAGCCGGCATCCGCAGCCGGCGTCGCAGGGATCCTGAAGTACCGCGACGACCTGCCGGACGGTCCTATCGTCTGCACCCTCACCGGCCACGGTCTGAAAGACCCGGAGACAGCCGTACTGGAAGCAGTCCTGCCGGCTCCGATCCCGCCAAGGCTGGACGCAGTGCTAAATCTGCTGGAGTGGTAGCCCTGCGGGCGTAGCTGAGTAGCCGAGTACCCGAGTAGCCGACCATCGCCTAGATTGTCCTCCACCCTCTTCCTCCGCTACTCCGCTACTGGTATCGCTTGAACTAGCTGGAACCTCCGCTACAATCCGACTACCCCCTCCACCCGGCACCGTATCGCGTGCCTTTCGGAGGGACATCCCAGTTGATACGGTTTGCCGCTGTGGCGTCCGAAGTCCCGGGTCCCGAGTCCATCGACCCTTCGTCCTGAAAAGGGGCAACAACACACATGAGTACCACGAGAGCCAGGCTCCAGGACCTCGGTTTCGATGACCTCCGCTCCATGGCGGGCAAGGTCGAAGTGGATCCCGACGGACTGCAGAAGTCGAAGCTCATCGCCGCGATTCTCGACTCAGAGAAGTTCGACGCGTCGATGGTCCCCGAGATCGATACCGAAGCCGAGGCGCCGGCCACCACCACACCGCGCACCGACAACGGTCAGCGCAGGGACAACCAGGGACAAGACGGACGGGGCGACGGGCAGAGCCGAAGCCGCCGCAACCGCCGCACTCGAACTCAGAATGAACCGGTCGACGAGACGGAGCTGGAGACTCGCCAGGGCATCCTCGACATCCTCCCCGAAGGTTACGGGTTCCTCCGTTCCGCCGGCTATCTCCCCGGTGACATGGATGCCTACGTGCCGGCAAATGTTGTTCGCCAGTCGAAGTTGCGCAAGGGTGACACGGTCTCCGGTCCGGTGCGGGCGGCCCGCGGGAAAGAGAAGTTCCCTGCGCTCCTCCGTGCCGTTGAGGTCAACGGTGGCAACCCTGAGGAAGCGGCTAAGCGGCCCCACTTCGCAAAGCTGACCCCGCTGTTCCCCGACGTGCGTCTCCGCCTTGAAGTCGACGGCAGGCCCGACGACATCCAGGTCAGGATCATCGATCTCATCGCACCGATCGGAAAGGGCCAGCGCGGACTCATCGTTTCCCCGCCGAAAGCCGGGAAGACCACGGTCCTCCAGGATGTCGCCCACTCGGTCGCCGCCAACAACCCCGAGTGTCATCTGATGGTCGTCTTGGTCGACGAACGGCCGGAAGAAGTCACCGAGATGCAGCGTTCGGTCAAAGGTGAGGTTATCTACTCCACCTTCGACCGTCCCGCCGAGGAACACACACAGGTCTCGGAACTCGCTATCGAGCGGGCGAAGCGACTGGTTGAGCAGGGAGAAGACGTCGTCATCCTCCTCGACTCGATCACCCGCCTGGCGCGGGCGCACAACCTCGCGACGCCGGCGTCCGGCCGGATTCTTTCCGGCGGTGTCGACTCGACGGCGTTGTATCCGCCGAAGCGCTTCTTCGGTGCGGCTCGTAACATTGAAGAAGGTGGAAGCCTCACGATCCTCGCGACCGCTCTCGTCGAGACCGGCTCGCGGATGGATGAGGTCATCTTTGAGGAGTTCAAGGGCACCGGCAACATGGAGCTGAGACTCGACCGGAAGCTCGCCGACAAGCGCATCTACCCGGCTATCGACATTGAGGCCTCCGGCACACGGCGCGAAGAGCTTCTCTTCGATCGGTCCGAACTCGTCGAGGTGTGGAAGCTGCGCAGGGTGCTGATGGCCCTCGAGCCGTCCGCCGCCCTCGAACTGCTCATCGACCGCCTGAAGACGACGAAGTCGAACGCGGAGTTCCTACTCAGCGTCGCCAATTCGGGTCAGTGAACACCACTACAGTTCCGAACGAAACAGGACCAGGAGAAGACACCGTGAAGACTGGCATCCACCCCGAATACACCGAAAGCGCCGTCACGTGCTCATGCGGCAACACGTTTGTGACGCGTTCGACGGAGAAACAACTCCACATCGAACTCTGCGACCAGTGCCATCCTTTCTACACCGGCAAGCAGCGCCTCGTCGACTCCGGTGGCCGGGTCGAGCGCTTCCGCAAGCGCTACGCAAAGGCCGGGATCGACACCGGCACCACACCCGCTGAGAAGGGTGCATCCTCCGACGAGGAGGCCTAGTTGAGTCGCCCTCCGGGCGCCAACGTCGGTGGCCAGGCTGTCATCGAAGCGAAGCGGCACGACCTGCACGGCATCACAAGCCGCTCCAAGGCGGCGAAGGTGCCGTTCGTGCGCGGGATCTTCGTACTCGCCGATTCCCTCAATCTCGGCTTCCGAGCCCTCTCATGGTCGGCCGAGAAGGCGGGCGATGAAGAGGAGCAAGTCTCGCGAACTCAGGTCATTTGGACGATGGTGCTCGCTGTCGTCCTCGCGATCGGGTTGTTCGTGCTTGTGCCGGTGCTCGCCGCCGGATTCCTCAAGCGGTACGTGGCCGACTCGAACATCGCATTCGTTGTCATCGACGGCCTCATTCGGATTCTGCTGGTGGTCGGATACATCTGGCTCATCGGACGTGCTGATGAAATCCAACGCGTGTTCCAATACCACGGGGCCGAACACAAGACGATCCATGCCTACGAGAACGGGGACCCGCTCGACGTGGAGGCGATCCAGCGGTACAGCCCCCGCCATCCGCGATGCGGCACGTCATTCATCATCATCGTCGCGATGGTGGCGTTCTTCGTGTTCCTGCTGCTCGCACCGCTCCAGTTTGTGTGGCAGGTCGTCGCGAGACTCGCTCTCATCCCGGTCATCGCCGGGATTTCGTACGAAGTGTTGAAGGCCTCTGCGGGTCATCGGTGGCTCGCGTGGGCGTCGAAGCCCGGCATGTGGATCCAGTCGATCACGACCAAAGAACCCGGAGATGACCAGGTCGAAGTTGCTGTGGCATCGCTCCTCGCCGCCCTCGACGACGACGCGGTGAACGAAGTCAAGCAGCGGGGTCCGGTGGTCGCTGCGGCGCTCGCCGCCGAGTACGACCTCGACGACTCAGACGATGGATGAGCGTCTCACCGAGCGGCTGATCGCCACCGAAGAGGAGTTCGAGTCGAACCTCGCCCTCCTTGCCGATCCCAGCGTCATGTCAGACCAGAACCGATACCGGGAGGTCACAGGTCGCCACTCCGAACTGAAGCCGATCGTCGACGCCTTCCGTCGATTCCGTGATGCCGAGACCGAGTCTGAAGAGGCAGCCGAGTTGGCTGCTATCGAAGACGACGCCGAGATGGCCGCGTACCTCAACGGCGTCGTTGTGGCGAAGCAGGTCGAGATCGAGGCGACGGAAGCCGATCTCCGGCGTCTGCTGATTCCGAAGGATCCGAACGATGACAAGGGCGTCATCGTCGAGATTCGATCCGCTGCGGGTGGTGACGAGGCGGCGCTGTGGGCAGGGGACCTCTACCGGATGTATGAGCGTTTCGCTGAGCGGAGCCAGTGGACTGTGGAGCCGATCGACGTGTCGCCATCGGACACGGGTGGGCTCAAGGAAACGACGTTCGCCGTCAAGGGGAAAGGCGCCTACTCCAGATTCAAGTTTGAGGCGGGACCGCATCGGGTGCAGCGCGTTCCCAAAACGGAGTCACAGGGGAGGGTGCACACGTCCATGGCGACCGTGGCTGTGCTCCCCGAGGCTGAAGCCGTCGAAGTCGAGATCCTGGACAACGACCTCGACATCGAGACGATGCGTGCCACCGGTCCCGGCGGACAGTCCGTGAACACCACAGACTCCGCTGTCCGGATCACCCACCGACCCTCCGGCATCGTGGTGTCGTGCCGGGACGAGAAGTCCCAACTGCAGAACAAGATCAAGGCGATGCGCGTGCTCAGGGCGCGGCTCTACCAACAGCAGAGCGCCGAACAGGCCGGCGAGCGTGCCTCGGTGCGCCGATCCCAGGTGGGCTCCGGCGAGCGATCCGAGAAGATCAGGACCTACAACTACAAGGACAACCGTGTGACCGACCACCGTGTCGGCCTGACGGTGCACTCTCTGCCGAACGTCCTAGACGGTGATCTAGAAGTCCTGCACGACGCGCTGATAGCGGACGAAGCAGCCCGAGCGCTGGCAGGGGAATGAGCGGCGGGGAAGCCCCTTCTCTTCCCTCCCCTCAGCTGAGGGTGGCAGCGCCGCCAGGCGCTGACGGGAGGAGTCAGACGGTTCTCGTCGAAGGTTCACACCTCTGTCGTGGGGATCTTCGATGCTTGACCCCCTCCGCCGCCCTGCGGGCGGCACCTCCCCCTGAGGGGGAGGAAGAGGACGGGGGGACGCGGAGGAGCGCAGCGACGACGCAGGGGGGCATCCAATGAACTCAGCTCCTCTGCTCCGGTCCTTCCCCGATCTGCCTGACCATGAACTTCGGCGGCTGCTTGAGGCGGCTACTGGGCGGCATTGGACGGCTCTTCTCCTTGGGGCTGATCTCACGACCGGTGAGGTCGAGGCTTATCGCGGCTTCGTTGACCGGCGTCGGTCGGGTGAGCCGTTGCAGTACATCGAGGGCACGGTTCAGTTCGGACCGATCGAGGTTGCCGTGGACCCGAGGGTGTTGGTGCCGCGTCCCGAGACCGAACAGCTCTACGAGATCGCTTGCGACGCCGTCGAAACCCCGTTAGTGATCGTTGACCTTTGCACCGGGAGTGGGAACCTCGCGATCGCGCTCAAGCACACGTTCCCACCGGCGACGATCTACGCCACGGATATCTCAACCGATGCCGCCGATCTCGCCAGAGAGAACGCAAGGACAGCCGGCCTCGACGTGACCATCCTTCTCGGAGATCTGTTCGAACCCCTGCCCGACCATCTTCGAGGCAGGGTCGATCTCATCGTGTCGAACCCTCCCTACCTCGCGGAAGCCGAACTTGCGGGCCTGCCGATCGACGTACGCGACCATGAACCGACGACCGCACTTGTCGCCGGCCCCGTCGGAGACGAGGTCCTCGCAAGGATCGCCGAGACTGCGTCCGACTGGCTCCGACCAGGCGGAGTGATTGTTTGCGAGATCTCCGAGTTCCATGCCTCGGCCATCTCCGGGCGCTTCGCGCCCCTTGGCGGGGAGATCCGGCGCGACTTGTCCGGCAAGGAACGCTTCGTGATCGGCGCCGCGCCGCAGTAGGTTGTAGGGATGAACGCAGAGATCCTCTCCACAGCCCTCGCAGCGGTCGCCCGCGGTGAGCTCGTCGGGGTTCCCACCGACACGCTCTACGGCATCGCTGCCGACCCGTTCAATCCGGACGCACTCGACCGGATCTTTATCGCCAAAGGACGTCCCGGTATCAAGCCGCTGGCGATCCTCGTGGCGGACTTGGAGCAAGCCCAGCAGTTGGTGGCTTTCGGCGAGCGTGGCCTCGAACTCGCCGAGGAGCACTGGCCGGGAGCACTCACGTTGGTGGTCCCGAAGCTCAAGTCGGTTCCGGATTGGATCGGTGACCCGGATCGGCGAACGCTCGGCCTGCGCTGCCCGAACCATGCGGTGGCTCTGGAGTTCCTCCGCGAGAGCGGGCCCCTCGCGGTGACAAGTGCGAACATCTCTGGCCGACCGGCTGTGCTGACCGACGTCGCCGCGAGGAATCTGTTCGGCGATGACGTCGCCGTGTACCTCGAAGGAGAGGCCGTCGGCGGGGAAGCCTCGACGATCATCGACCTCACCGAGCCGTCCGAGTGGGTGCTGAGAGACGGTCCCATCGCTCCGTGAATCGTCAGATCCTTGGGATCGTCGTCGGCACCGCGGTCGCTGCGTCCGGCTTCTGGCTTGCGTTGCTGTTCGTCGGTTCGAGCGTCCCGATCGGGCTCTTCATCATCGGGGTGTCGGTGATGATGTCCATGCTCGCCGTTGCAGCGTTCGGCGGGGAGACGGAGCTGCTGATGACCGGTGCCCGAGCCTCGATCGCCGGCCTCGCCGCCGGTTTGTTCCTCTTCGTGTTGTTCGCCGTCACCGGATCGGGGGCGATCACGCTGCTGCTCCCGGCTGCCACTCTCGGCGTCGGAGGTGCAATCGCACGTCCGGCTGATCGGAATCCGCAACGGCTGTCCATGCGATTGATCGTGTCGGGTGCCGCCGCGATCCTCGTCGTACTCGGGGGACTCGTCACCATCAACGTCTGGGTCCTGCTCGCACCGCTTCTACCCCTCCCTGCGCTGACGACTGCCGACTGGCTGGTCGACCGCTCCAAGAACTGAAAACCGAGGCGTCGCCGACGGACCGTCGACTACTCTGACCGGTCGAACCACAAGGGGACCCCGTGACCGACATGACACCGCTGCTGAAGGCCGATCCGGTACTCGCCGACCTCATCGGGCAAGAGGTCGAACGCCAACGCACCCACATCCATCTGATCGCTTCCGAGAACATCGTCGACTACGCGATGCTGCAGGTCGTTGGATCCGTGTTCACGAATAAGTACTCAGAGGGTTATCCGGGGAGGCGCTACTACGAGGGATGTGAGGTGATCGACGCCGTCGAGAGCCTCGCGATCGAACGGGCCAAAGCCCTGTTCGGCGCCGAACATGCCAACGTCCAGCCTCACTCTGGATCCCAAGCGAACCTGGCGGCGTACCTGGCCGTGCTGCAACCCGGTGACACGGTCCTCGGGATGCGTCTCGATCAAGGTGGGCACCT
>CAXMQO010000091.1:0-2456 GCA_964195515.1 uncultured Saprospiraceae bacterium
TCCTCGGACTCCTCGATGACCTCCCCCGCGTCCTCAACACCGTGCTGCTGGTCGTGCTCCTCGTCCAGATCGGTGCCGCGACGGTCACCGGGGTGCTCTCGGGCCGCCACTTCGACAATCTCGGGGTCACCGTCGCGTCCATCGCTCTGACCGTCGTTCTCTTCGTCTACGCCGAGGCGATACCCAAGACCTACGCCGTCCGCCATCCGTACAGCGTGGCACGATCGACCGTTCGCCTCGTGACGGGCCTCGCATGGTTGCTCCGTCCGGTCGTCACCGTGCTGGTGGCGTTCGCGGATCTCCAAGCACCGGGCACCGGTATCGCGACGTCGACGGTCGTAACGGAGCAGGAGCTGCGCAAACTGGCGTTGGATGCTGCAGCTACCGGATCCATCGACGAGACGGATCGGAATCTCATGGAGCGGGCGTTCGATCTCGGGGATCGGACCGTCGACGACATTCTCACGCCCAGAACCGAGATCGTCGCCGTGGGGATCGAATCGACGATCGGTGAGGCACTCGAAATTGCGATCCACAGCGGGCACCGCAGACTCCCCCTGTACGAAGGAGGACTCGACGACATCCGGGGTGTGGTCCGTCTCCAGGATCTTGCGGCAGCCGTCATCGAGTCGCCGGACGCTTCGGTGCGCGCGGTCGCGACCGAAGAGCTCGTCGTCCCGGAGACGAAGCGGGTCATCGACCTCCTTGCCGAGATGCAGGACAGCGGAGTACACCTCGCCGTCGCAGTTGATGAACACGGTGGAACCGCCGGGATCGTGACGATCGAAGATGTCGTCGCTCAGCTCGTCGGTCGCGTGTCTGACGAAGGTGAGGTCCTGCGACCAGCGTTGCGAAAGACCGGGGCCGGCCGGTGGCGACTTGACGCCGCGACGGTCGTCGAGGACCTCGAAGCGGAGACGGGCGTGGCGCTGCCGTCCGGCGACTGGCACACCGTTGGCGGTCTCGTAGTCGGGATCGCGGGACGTATACCGGAGCGGGGCGAGGCGTTCGACGTCGGGGGCTTGTCGATCACGGTCTTGGATGCCGAGCCGCACCGGGTCGTGACACTCGACGCAGTGAGACACGATCAGGATCGATCAAGCTGAGCGGCGAGACCCCCGGGTGACTCCGCCGGGAGATCGCAGACGAACCCGCGGCACACGAACGCGCGGGCACCTGTCGTCGGCATGCGACCTTCGAGCAGCGGTACGGCGCTTGCGATCCCGTCTCCGGCGGCGATCACGGTATCCGGCCGGAATCGTCCCCACACGACGTCGAGGAACGGTCGCCGGTCCACAGACTCGCCGACGACCGCGATCTCGAGGGCTGGATTGGCCATCCACACACCGAGCATGTGCCCGTGCGCCCAAGGATGCGTCGAGAGGCTCGGGCCGACACTCTCAACCGTGCGTTCAAACCGGGAGTACACCTCTCCACTCCCGGTGAACGCGGCGAGGGTCGCGAGCGCCTCGGCAGCGAGGGCATTGTCGGAGGGCGTCGGATTGTCGTGCACGTTCTTCGGTCTGGCGATGAGCGGGGCCGCGTCGGCAGCGGTAGCGAGGAACCCACCGGAATCATCAGCGAACTGATCGACCATTACTTGCGTGAACTGCTCGGCGTGGCGATACCAGCGCTCCTCTCCTGTGGTCTGATACAGAGCGAAGAGGCCGATCGCGACGGCGGCATAGTCATCGCAGAACCCGTCCGGCCCTCCCCTCCCTTGCCGCCATGACCGGAGGAGTCGATCGCCGTTCAGAACCGGGCCGGTGAGGAACGCTGCAATCCCCATAGCGACCGCCAAGTACCGGTCACTGTTCAAGATTGCGGCGGCTTCTGCGAACGCCCGAAGCGCAAGTCCGTTCCACGCCGTGACGACCTTGTCATCGCGCCCGGGGCGAACCCGCCTTGACCGTCGCTCACGGAGGAGATCGTCGATACGTCTCTTCTGATCCCGTAGCTCGTTCTCGGCGACTCCAAGGCGCACAGCGACGTCGGTGACGGGATCCGGAACATGCAAGATGTTCGCTCCCTCGAAGTTGCCTTCCGGAGTTGCACCGTAGATCGCTGCGCCCACATCGACGTCTGCACCAAGGACCTCGACGAGTTCGTCCCATGTCCAAACGGCGAATGATCCCTCCCGACCTTCGGCATCAGCGTCCTCCGCCGAGTGGATACCTCCAGACGGGTCGATCATGTCGCGAGCGAGGTAGTCGAGTGTCTCGCGTGCCGTCTCGAGCATCGAGGGCTGTCCGAACACCTGCCAGGCGCGGAGATACAACCGGGCGAGCAGGGCGTTGTCGTAGAGCATCTTCTCGAAGTGCGGTACGAGCCATCGGTCGTCCACGGAGTAGCGGGCGAAGCCGCCTTCGAGGTGGTCGTAGATCCCGCCCCTCGCCATGTGGTCAAGGCTGCTCTCGACCATGGCCAGCGCAGTCGCTGATCGGTCGCTGTCCGGG
>CAXMQO010000092.1:0-4714 GCA_964195515.1 uncultured Saprospiraceae bacterium
TCGAATGGATGTGTTCGATGCTCGACATCCACGCATCGTGGTCGCGCTCGTTGTGCTGCGGCCCGAGCGGCTCGAGCCGGAATCCCGGTTCCTCGAATCGGATCGGGACCTCGAAGTCGCTCGGGACGAACGCGTGCGTCATGTGGCAAATCTACCGGGCGATGCGGCGGTGAGGGAAACGGCGGACGCACCGCCGGTGGGAAGTCGTGGGGTATCTCACTACACGCTCCCGCGGCCGCAGGTCGGAATACCGCGGACCCCGTCCCGTTTGCCGATGATTCGTGGACGACCGCCTACATGAGAGACCAGAGAATCACATGATTGAGAATCGAACAGCGTTGTTCACCGGTGCAACCTCAGGGCTCGGTCTCGAGGCAGCCGCCCAGCTCGCAGAAGCGGGATGGAGCAAGGTGACCATCACCGGTCGCGACCAAGATCGCGCCAAAGCCGCCGCGGCCAGACTGGCCGAGCGCACAGGTAAGGATGTGTTCGCAACGCTCACCGCCGACCTCAACAAATCGGCGAGCGTCCGGGAGGCAGCTACCGAACTCGCACAGCGCGGCGACTCGATTGACTTCCTCCTGCTCAACGCCGGCATGGTGTCAGGATCGAGCCTGGTCAGGACCGAAGAGAACGTGGAGATCACCTTCGCTTCGTCGTTGATAGGCCACCACGAACTCACGATGGGGGTACTCGGGGGCGGTCTCCTCGGTGAAGGCGGTCGGATCGTGATCGCAGGTTCCGCGGCAGCGCGTGGCGACGTTCCCACGTTCAACCCGACGGATCTTCACGATTTCTCGGATGACAACTTCGATGGTGATCTTGTGGCCGGCGCCGACGCATTGATCCGGGGCGACGACGTACTCAAATACAAGACTGCAACCGCCTACGCGAACGCAAAGACGTTCGTGGCGTGGTGGAGCGCTCAACTGGCAAATCGCCTGCCTGAAGGAATGGCAGTTAATGCGGTATCCCCTGGTAGCGCTCCGAACACGGGTGCCAGTCGCAACGCCAGCGGGATCATGAAGTACGTGTTGCTGCCCATGTTCAAATACGCCCCGAAGGCGTTCGGAATGGGTGCGCCGGTGGCCGACGCTGCCCACCGCTACATCGAGGTTGCGGGCTACGCCGACAGCGTGTCCGGCGAGTTCTTCGCATCTGCTCCGAAGAAGATGGTCGGTCCCATCGAGGCGATGCAGCAACCACACTTCCTTGAGGTGGCGAGCCAGGAGGCTGCCTGGTCGGCGGTCGTCAAGGTCGCCGGAGGCGTGGACTACCCCGTCAGCGTCTGAGCCGTCATCGAGGGGGTGGAGGGTATCTCCACCCCCTCGGCGCGTCTCGTCGGGTCCGGAATTGGCGACGCACCAGCCGGCGACTTGATCAGTCTTCGTACTCGACCATGATGTCGCCGAGTGGCTTTCGTTCAATTGTCGGGACGACCGATCCGGCTGCGGGGTATCCGATCGGGAACAGGATGAACGGTCGTTCGTTGGCAGGACGGTTGAGTAGCTTCGTGAGGAACGCCATCGGGCTCGGGGTGTGGGTCAGCGTGGCGAGGCCCATGTTGTGGAGAGCGGCGATGAACATGCCCGCAGCGATGCCACAGGACTCCTTGACGTAGTAGTGCCTACGACGGGACCCGTCCTCGTTGATTCCGTAACGCTGCTCGAACAGGACCACGATCCACGGAGCGTCTTCGAGATAGGGCTTCTGCCAGGAGGTTCCGAGGCGGGCGATATCCTCCTGCCAGTCCTCCGGCATGCGACCGTCGAGGTAGTTGGTGCGTTCCTCTTCCTCTGCCGCGAGCCGGATCCGTCGTTTCGTGTCGGGATCGCCGACGACCACGAAGGTCCACGGTTGCTGATGGGCCCCTGACGGTGCCGTGCCTGCGGTGCGGATGGCGGTCTCGATCAGGTCCCTCGGGACCGGGTCGGTGCCGAAGGTTCGGATCGATCGCCGCCGTGCCATGAGTTCGTAGAACGACGAGGCTCGTTCCCGCATCTCGTCATCCGAAAGACGCGCCCTTTCGTAGGACACGAACTCGCCACCGCTGGTGTACGGGTAGTGGTCGGTACTCACGGTTCCTCCTTCGCTATCCGTTCGTTCGGTGGCCGGGTTCGACTGACCGATGATGCCACGCACGACGTTTTCGTGCCAGAGTCCAGTCTTGCCAGCGGGTACGCTCGCCGTAGAGTGCGTGGGCATTCAGGAGAGGCGGGGATTGGCCCAATGGTCAAAGGCGACAGGGAGCCGCGAGGGCTTCGCACGGTGTTCCAGAGCGAGTGGACTGAACTCGGTCCTATGGGCCGAACCGTGCTCATCGCTCTTGCCATGTCTGCGGTGGTTGCGCTGGTTCTGGCCGTGGCAATCCCGCATCAGACAAGACACCATCTGATCGAAGGCGAGATCCGGTCGATCGCACGGATCGCCGACGACATGGCCGAAGCGGGTCTCATCCCGCTGGATCTTGACGACAGGGCCGCGATGGTCGCCCTTGATGAGTCGGTTCGAGTGAACCTGCTGGGTTCCGATACGGTGCGAGTCAAGGTCTGGGCGCCGGACGGCACCGTCGCCTACTCCGACGAGTCCGACCTGATCGGCCAGAGCTTCCCTCTCTCCGACGACCGCATCGACGCATTCAACGGGCAAACACGAGTCGAGGACCCGAATCTCTCGCTCCCCGAGAACGCCTATGAGCGCACGCTGCCCCCGGTTCGAGAGTTCTACGTCCCGGTTGCCGACGAGACCGGATCGGTGGTTTTGGTGTTCGAGGTGTACCGCCTCGTGGAGCCGATCGAGACAACCGTCGGCAATATCCAGCGCTACGTGTGGACCAGCATCGCGATCGGAATCGGGTTGCTGGCGCTCTTCATCGTCACCCTCATCATCGTCAATGGCAGAGCGCTCACGCGCAGGCGTCGCCTCACCGAGAAACTGTTCGGCGATCTGGTCCGGGCTCAGGCCGAGGAACGCACCCGGATCGTCGGATCCCTTCACGACGACATCGGACAATCCCTGTATCGCATTCACTACGGGCTCGAGGACACACGTTCGCGCGTCGACGCCGACGACCCCATTGCAGCTGACTTGGCCCGTCTCGGGGTGCTCGTTGGTGATGTGGACGGCGCGCTCAGAGCAGAGCTGCGTATGTTGCAGTACGGGACGGGGGAAGAGCTCTCTCTGGGATCTGCCCTCGATGAGCTCGTGGAGGTCACCGAGATGGAGACCGACCTATCGGTGACCGTCACTGTTGACACGAACTGCGTGCTCTCGCCGATCAGCCGCGTGGCGCTATTCCGCGCTGCCCGGGAAGCCGTGACGAATGTTCGGAAGCACGCTCTTGCGACGACTGTCGAGATCCGCATCCAGCGCACCGGCAAGCAGGTCAGACTCGACGTGATCGACGACGGTGTCGGGATCATCGATGACGAAGGTCTGGGACTGATGACGACTCGTGAACGGCTCGAATCGATCGGCGGCGGTCTCACGGTCAAGGATGGGCGGAACGGCGGAACACGATTCTCGGCGTGGCTGCCGGCAGGCGAATGCGAGGTGGAGTCGTGAAGGTTGTCATCACCGACGACCATCGCATCGTTCGAGAGGGTATCGGCATGCTCCTCGCGCCAGAGCCGGAGGTCGAACTCGTAGGTGAAGCATCAAGCGGGGAAGAACTTCTCAAGTTGCTCGAGACGACAGAAGTCGATGTTGTGCTCCTGGACGTGCGTATGCCGGGCAAGGGAGGTCTCGGAGTCCTCGAGGAGCTCCAGAGCAGAGACCAGGCCCCGCGTGTCATCGTTCTCTCGATGCACGACGACCCGTCGTACGTCAAGCGAGCGATTGAACTAGGAGCATCCGGCTACCTGCTCAAGTCCGTTGGCAAGGACGAGTTGCTTCGGGCGCTTGGCGTCGTCATGGGTGGGGGTTCGTACATCCAGGGTGAGATCACCGCACCGCTCATCGCACGCATGGTCGATCCGAGGAGCGGCGGCACGGTCGCGGAGTTGACCGTGCGAGACATCGAGCTGCTCCGCATGCTTGCAAACGGACTCGACAACCGAACCGTGGCAAGGAGACTGGGTGTGTCTGAGGCTTCGGTGAAGGCCCAACTTCGGGTCGTCTACTCCCGGCTCGGAGTCAAGCGCCGATCCGAAGCGGTGGCCGTGGCCCTCCGACTCGCCATCATCACATAGCCCGGCAATAGGGGCAAAAGACCCTGATTCCGGATCGAGTGGCTACCCGTTCAACTTCCTGAATGATCCCCGGTAGGGACCGTTTCTCCCATGACCGAAGGTCGGTACACCCTTACGGTATCTCTGAGATTCCATGAATCCGTCGCGCCGACCGCGACTGCATTATCACCGAGGAGGTGGACCGTGAGAGGAAGATGGTTCCTGGCCATCGCTGTTCTCGCTTTGATCGCTGCTGCATGCACGAGCAGCGAATCGGACGACACAACGACGACAACGATCGAAGCAGCGACGACAACGATCGCAACAACAACGACAGTCGCGACGACCACGACCGAGGCTGCCGAGACGACGACCACGGAAGCGCCTCCGCCGCCGGAGGAGACGGCGTTGCGTTCGTTGGATGCTCCGGTTGCGGCGATCACGGTTGATGGTGATGGTTCGGATTGGGGTGCGGTTTCTGGGTTGGCGTTGACGCTCGAGCCGATCGTGGCTGAGGCGGGTGAACCGATCGACAACAGGGACGT
>CAXMQO010000093.1:0-11961 GCA_964195515.1 uncultured Saprospiraceae bacterium
ACGCCCCCGTCTTGCGGGTAGCGGGCAGCTCATGTCTCACATCTCGTCGTCCGGACTTGCTACTTGCTACTTCTCACTTGATACTTCCTCCCATGTACACCGACCTCACCACCGCAGTCCATGACGGCTTCCCTCGGATCCGTGCCGAACTCGAGCAACTCGTCCGCATCCCGTCCATCTCCGCTCCAGGGTTCGATCCCGGGCAGGTCCGACAATCCGCTGAGAAGATCGCCTTGTTCCTCGAAGAATCCGGTTTCTCCGAGATCCGCCTCCTCGAAATCGAGGGGGCGCATCCGGCGGTCTACGGCGAGATTCCTGCACCGGACGGTGCTCCGACGGTGCTGCTCTACGCCCACCACGACGTGCAGCCCCCCGGACCCGACGAGGATTGGGAGTCGACACCATTCGACCCCATCGAGCGGGATGGACGCCTCCTCGGAAGAGGGACCGCAGACGACAAGTGCGGCGTCGTCATGCACCTCGGTGCCGTGCGCGCCTTCGGAGGCAACCTCCCCGTAGGCGTGAAGATCTTCATGGAAGGAGAGGAAGAGATCGGGTCGGCCAACCTCGGAGCCTTCCTCGAGCGGCACAAGGACCTCCTCTCGTCCGATGTGATCGTGATCGCCGACGCGAGCAACTGGCGCGAAGGCACACCGGCGCTCACGACCTCGCTTCGCGGGCTCGTCGACTGCACCATCGAAGTGCGGACCCTGAAGCATGC
This sequence comes from uncultured Saprospiraceae bacterium, assembly GCA_964195515.1. Classification (GTDB taxonomy): domain Bacteria; phylum Actinomycetota; class Acidimicrobiia; order Spongiisociales; family UBA5794; genus JAHEEL01. Next base: position 722 of record CAXMQO010000093.1, read on the forward strand.
CGTTCACTCCGGCATGTTCGGGGGGGCAATCCCGGACGCAATCACCGCCATGTCTCGGGTGATCGCCTCGCTCCACGACGACGAAGGCAACGTGGCAATTCCGGGTCTCGTCACCGGTGAGAGCGATGACCTCGACCTCACCGAAGATGAGCTTCGAGAGCAAGCTGGAACGGTCGACGGTCTCCGACTCCTCGGTGACGGCGGTCTCACGACCCGACTCTGGCGGAAGCCGGCGATCGCCGTGCTCGCCGTCGATGCCCCACCGATCAGCCACGCGATCAACCAACTGGTGCCGGTTGCTCGAGCCAAGGTCTCAATGCGGGTCTCACCCGGACAGGATCCACAGGCAGCACGCGAGGCACTCATCGCACATCTGGAGGCGGCCGTGCCGTGGGGGGCAGAGATCACCATCACACCTGGGGCGCTCGGCGCCGCGTTCGACCTCGACACAACCAACCCGGCGTCCACAGCGTTCAAGGAGGCATTCCGGATCGCCTACGGCAACGACACGGTCGAGATCGGTATTGGTGGTTCGATCCCGTTCGTCGCCGCGTTCGAGGAGGCGTACCCGGAGGCATCCATTCTCCTGACCGGCGTCATGGATCCCGGCAGCCGCATTCACGGTCCGAACGAGAGCCTGAGCCTCGTCGATCTCGAACGCGGCACCGTCGGCGAGGCGATTGCGCTGCGCATGCTTGCCAACTGATCGTCGCGAGCGTCGTACCCTCCACGCATGGATCGTCGTTCCCTGATCACCCTCATCGTCATCGCCGCAGTTGCCCTGGTAGCCGCACTCGCGCTGGTCGTGACCAGCGACGACGGAGGTATTGAAGCTGCCCCTGCTACGCCTCAAGCCACACTCGACTCCACGACCACTACACCGGACCCAACGAACCCGGAGACAACCGTATCCACAGCGGCTCCCGATACCACGACCTCAGCGGCGTCGGGAGCGACCCTCCCACCGGGGAGTACGGCATGCGACCCATACGAAACGGTCGGCGTGGCCGGCACAATCGAATCGCCTGATCTCGTCGAGGCCTCGGGTATGGCGGCGAGCCGGACGCGTCGGGGAGTGCTTTGGACCCACAACGACTCCCGTGACGGTGCACGGGTCTACGCCGTGGGTTCTGATGGCGCCGACCTCGGCGGGTTCGACATCGACGGCGCCCTCGCCTTCGACTGGGAAGACATGGCCGCCGGCCCTGGGTCTGATCCGGTTCAATCGATGCTCTACTTCGGCGATATCGGCGACAACTTCTCCATCCGCGACGGCCGGATCACCGTGTATCGCGTTCCCGAGCCCGACCCCGACGCCATCGCCGGATCAATTGCGGGGGCCGTTCCACTGGAGTACCAGTACCCGGATGGGATCTACAACGCAGAAGCCCTTTTCGTCGCCGACGGATCCGTCTTCATCGTCACCAAGGATCGTGACGAGGCTCGTGTCTACCGGGGGGACGCGACCGGAGACGGTTCCACGATCGAGGTCATGGATCTCATGACAATCCTCAACCTTGGCGCTGAAGTCAGCGGCGCAGACGTGTCCTGGGACGGATCCGCGATCGCATTCCGCGGGTACCAGACGGTGTGGATGTGGCATCGCCCTCCGGGGATGCAAGTCGTCGATGCCCTCGCAACCGAGCCGTGCACCGCCCCGTCTCCGGACGAGGTGCAGGGTGAGTCGATCGCGTTCCTCGCCGACGGGTCGTACACAACCGTCAGCGAGGGTTCGAATCCCGATCTGTACGTCGTGGAACGCGGCTCCTGAAATTCCTGTCAAGAAAGGCCCTCTGCCCTTCACTTGTCGCCCGGACCCGCCGATAGGTTCTGATGCAGCCAGCGGTCATTCGCATGCCGAAGAACGTCGAGAAATCCCTGATCGGCCTCATTGCCTTGCTCTCCGGTTTCGCTGCCGTCGCATACGTCCTCATCGGTTGGTACACCGAAGAACCGACATTGATCGTGGGTGCGATCGGACCCGGTCTCGTCTCGGGAGTCGCCATCGTCTTCCTTCGATTGGGGTACGACCGCATCCTGACACTGCTCATCATCACCGCCGTGGTCATCGTCGTCGAAGACCGATTTCTCGGCATCGAGGATGTGGCGAACGCCGCCATCGTCCCGCTCACGATCATCGGAATCACCGGGGCCTTCTTCGTGCCGAGGCGCTTCGTCGTTCCGTATGTCGGCGCGTTCTCCGTCGCAGTGTTCTTCTCCCGACTCCACTTGTCCAAAGGTGAGACCCACTACCTCCAAGCAACGATCGCTGCCGGTTCGGTTGTGTTCGGCGCGATCCTGCTGTCGTGGATGAGGCAGGAATTCGAGCGACGTGAAGAGCGACACCACAGCCTCTTCCAGCACGCTCCTGTTTCGCTCTGGAGCGAGGACTTCTCCGGCGTGGGCATCGAACTGAGGGATCTTGCCGACAGCGGTATCAGCGACGTCGAGGAGTACCTCACATCAAATCCGGAAGAAGTCCGTCGCCTGGCGGCGCTTGTTCGGATCACCGATGTCAACGAGGCCACGGTACTCCTGACCGAAGCGCCGGACCGAGATCTCCTCCTCGGCAATTTCCGCATGGACACATTCTCACGCGGAGCTCTCGACTCTTTCATCGCGCAGTTCCTGGCAATAGCGAACGATATCGAGAAGATGACCTCCGAACTCAAGGGCGGACTCACGTTCACCGGACATCCCATCGAGGCCCTTCTCGTCTGGAGTGCTCCACGAGTCGGCGGCGCACTCGACCTCTCCAATGTCACGGTTGCGATGGTCGACGTCACTCGGCAGAGGGAAGCCGAACGCAAGCTCCAAGATCTCGTCCGTTCCAAAGACCAGTTCGTTGCGACGATCTCACACGAACTGCGAACGCCCCTCACCGCCGTCGTGGGTATCGCAGAGGAACTGCGTGACGCGAACGGCTCCATCGGCGACGACGAGAGGCACGAGCTTCTCGGACTTGTCGCCGAGCAGGGTCTCGAAGTGTCGCGCATCGTCGATGATCTCCTGATCGTCGCACGATCCGATGCGGGGAATCTCATCGTTGCCTCACGGCCCGTTGACCTCGGCGCCGAAGCCATGAGGGCCGCACAAGCCATTGATCCATCCGTCACGGTCGAAACGACCGGATCGCCTGTGATCGTCAATGCTGATCCGCAGCGGGTGCGGCAAATTGCCCGCAATCTGATCACCAACGCGCAGCGATATGGAGGTCCGACGATCCGCGTCGTAGTGGGAGACCAAGGCCGTCGTGGCATCCTCGAGGTGCGAGACAATGGCGAACCGCTCTCCCCCTCGAGCAGATCAGAGATCTTCGAGCCGTACACGAGATCCCAACAGCGCGCCGGTGTAACCGCTTCCGTCGGACTCGGGCTCACCGTTTCGCGCCGCCTCGCCCGTCACATGGGCGGTGATCTCGTCTATGACCACGACGGCGACGAGACCGTCTTCTCCCTCACGCTCGCAAGTGTCGCCCAATCCGTGACCGTCGCGTAGGTTCGCTTCAGTCTCCGGCCGAGCGGTACGGCAAGTACTCCGGCTCCCACATCTCGGCGTCGATGGCTTCCTCAAGATCGTCGAGGGGTTCGGCGACCCCTTCTTCAATCGCTTCTCTGCCGACGGCGATCGCGACCGCACGTGACACCGCTCGCACGTCATTGATATCCGGATACAACTGACCTTGAGCGATCAGATCATCACCGGTCTGATCGGCCAGGGCGTACGCAGCCGCCAGGAACATCCGATCGGTGACTTCCTTCGCCTTCACCGTCACCACCCCGAGGCCCAGGCCCGGGAAGACGAACACGTTGTTGGCCTGCCCTATCCGGCGCGTGACTCCCTCATACTCGACGGGTGCAAATGGGCTCCCAGTCGCGACGATGGCCCGCCCGTCGCTCCAATTGAGGGCGGCCTTGGGTGTGATCTCAGAGTTAGCGGTCGGGTTCGACAATGGCAGGATGATTGGCTCATCCGTATAGGCGGCCATCTCCCGGATGCACTCCTCGTCGAACAAGCCGGCCGTCCCGGAGACCCCGATGAGAACAGTCGGCTTGACGTGGCGGATCACCTCGGCGAGTGACGGGAGACCGGCCTCGGTGTCCCAGCTCGCGATCTCACCGACCGGTGTCGCGAGCCGTCGCTTCACCTCGGTCAGATTGCGACGGTCGTCGACAACGAGTCCCCGACTGTCGAGAACGTAGTGGCGCCCCCTGGCCTCGTCGAGATCGAGCCCCATGTCTGCCATCGCATGTGCGAGCTGCTCGCGAATCCCGTATCCGGCCGAGCCTGCGCCGGCGATCACGACCCGATGATCGGCGAGAGAGCCTCCCGTCTTGCGAGTGGCCGAGATGAGTCCACTGACCACCATCGCGGCCGTTCCTTGGATGTCGTCGTTGAATGACGGGAGAAAGCGCCGATACATCTCGAGGTTGTGGAACGAAGTGACGTTCGCGAAGTCCTCCCATTGGAGCAGGGCATCGGGAAAGACCTCCTTCACCGCATGCACGAACTCCCCGATCAACTCGTCGTATGCCTCGCCACGCAACCGGGTTTCTCGATATCCGAGGTAGAGGGGATCCTCGAGGAGTTCCGCGTTGTTGGTGCCGACGTCGATCGAGATCGGGATGCAGCGCGTCGGCCTAATCCCGGCCGCGGCTGTATACAAAGCAAGTTTCCCGATCGGGATGCCGAGACCGCCCGCCCCCTGGTCCCCGAGGCCGAGGATGCGTTCGTTGTCGGTGACCACGATCACCGGCGGCTGCTCCGCGGTACAGGCCAGAAGCAAGTCGACGACACGCCCCCGGTCGCGCGGTGTGATGTAGATACCGTGAGCAGCCCGGTACAGCTGACTCCAGTACTTACACGTCGCCGCGACGGTCGGCGTATAGATGATCGGAACGGTCTCCTCGAGGTTGTCCATGATGAACCGATAGAACAGAACCTCGTTGCGGTCCATCAGACTGTTCAGGTAGATGTTCTTGTCGAGATCTGTCGCCTTCGCGTCCATTTGGGTTCGCACCCGGACGAGTTGCTCTTGAAGCGTGGGGATGTGATCCGGGAGGAGGCCTCGCAAACCGAACGCCCTTCGCTCGTCCCGGGTGAACGCGGCGCCCTTGTTCAGGAAGGCGTCGTGCAGAAGGGCATAACCGCGTTTGGTCACGGGCAGATAGCGCTCACCGGTCTCGTGATCGACGAGGGGCCTGGCGTTCATGAGTTCCTCCTGAATCGACGCACCGGATCGGCGTCATATCTCCCGCCAGCATATTCGCTGTGAATCGATCTGCTAAGGGCCGTTCGGCCGGTTCGCGCTTCGCGGGGAGCGGACCGGCATCGGTTACCGTTCAGCCGATGTCCCACTTCAGGAGATGGCTCTCCGACCTGCTCGCCCGACGCGGCACAACGGCGTTCCTTCTGGCCGCCCTGATCCTCGGCGTGCTGGTGGGCCTCGGAGGGGCCGCACTCGTCTGGGCGATCGAGTTCTCGCGCGACGCATTTGGTGCTCTCGACAGCGCTCTCGGATGGGGGAGGTGGTTCATCCTCCTCGCAATCCCGATCGCGTTCCTGATCTCCTGGGGGCTCGATCGCAGATTCGGACCCGGTGTCGCCAGTGGCGGCGTGACCGAAGCGATGGTGGGCGTAGGACTCCACGGCGGCTATCTCCCCACGAGGTTGATCCCAACGAAGATCATCGCCACCGCGGCAACACTGGGAGCCGGAGGCTCGGGCGGACGAGAGGGGCCGATCGCACTCATCGGCGCGGCCATCGGCTCATCGTTCTCCCGGTACACGGGATTCGGTCAGGATCACGTCAAGAGCCTGGTCGCGGCCGGCGCAGGAGCCGGTATCGGTGCATCGTTCAATGCCCCGATCGCCGGGATGCTGTTTGCAATGGAGGTGATCCTCCGCTCGTTCTCGGTCCGCCATCTCAATGCGATCGTGATCACATCGGTCATCGCCGCCGTGACGACACATGTGCTCGTCGGAGAAGAGCAACTCCTCACTTCGCCACCACACGAACTCGCCGACCCACGCCAACTCATCCTGTACGTCGCCCTGGCGCTCGTCGCCGTCCTATTCGGGGTGCTGTTCCTGCGGGTCCTATCGATCACGAGTGGCTACCGGTTGCCGGGGAATCTCCCTGGATGGCTCATCCCGGTCGGCGCAGGTCTCACCGTGGCTGCCATCGGCCTCACCCAGCCTCTCGTGCTCGGCACCGGTCAGAACTTCCTCTCCGGCCTTCTCTCAGCCACGTCCGACACAGAACTCGTCTGGTGGTCGCTGTTCATCCTGGCCGCGCTCAAGATCATCGCAACCTCACTCACCCGCGCCGGCGGGGGGTCCGTCGGCACGTTCATGGCTGCGCTGTTCATCGGCGGTTCGATCGGGGCAGGATTCGCCACGCTCGTCGATCCGATCTGGTCGCTCTCCGAGATCGACCCTGGAGCATTCGCCGTGGTCGGCATGGCGGCGACGTTCGCCGCGGTTGCCAGAGCTCCGCTCACGTCGGTCATCATCGTGTTCGAGATCACCGGTGACTACGGCCTCGTCCTTCCACTGATGCTCGGCGCCGCCCTCGCGACCTACCTCGGGGAACGGTTCCACACCGACTCCGCCTACACGATCGCTTTGACCAGCTCCGGCATCCACCTCCCCACGATGGAAGACATCGACCTCCTCGACACGGTCAGTGTCGCCGACGTCATGGCCGTCGTCGACGAAGCCGCGATGCCATCGACGACCGTTGACGAGGTCCGCGAGATGTTCAATCGCCACCACCACCACGGTCTCCCCGTCATTGAGCGTGATCAGCTGATCGGCGTTGTCAGCCTCAGCGACGTCGAGAACCTCGACGAGGGCACGGGACTCACGGTGGCCGATGTGATGACGCGCAATCCGATCACTGCGACGCCGGAGCTGCCGGTTTCGGCGGCGCTCGCGCGGATGGCATCGTTCGGACTCGGCCGACTCCCCGTCGTGGATGATGCCAAACCAACCCTGGTCGTGGGCATGTTCCGGCGGGAATCGGTCGTTCGTGCATACCATCACGCACTCGGGACCGCGACCGGCCGCGAGTTGTATCGAGAGCGTGTACGCCTCCGATCCCAACCCGGCACTACGTTCTTTGAGATCTCCATCGTGCGAGCTTCCCGCCTTGCGACGCAGAGCGTCAGAGACATCCCGTGGCCGGATGGAGCCATCCTCGTCTCGATCCGCCGAGACACGAGCGTGCTGATACCCCACGGGAATACCCGCATTGAGCCGGGAGACAAACTGACGTTCTTCGGGACGGGTGCAGCCCGCGTTGACGTTGGCCATCTGATGGAGCCAACGGCGGAGGAGACGGACGACTGGAGAGTCAAGCGATAACGCCAAGAGATTGGCGCTGCTCGAAGGAACCGATACATTAACTCCATGACCGATCGACCCGTCGTTCCCGTCATCCTCTCAGGAGGAGCCGGCAGCCGCCTGTGGCCCGCGTCACGGAGCCGACAACCGAAGCAACTGCTCTCACTGGTGGAAGGCCGGACAATGCTCTTGATGACCATCCAGCGCGCTGATGGGGTATCCGCCGCAGGTGCGCCGCTCATCGTGTGCAATAAGGACCAACGGTCAGGAATCGAGCGCGAACTCGCGAAATCCGGACATTCCGACGTCGCCCTCATCCTCGAACCGATCGGGAGGAACACGGCTCCGGCGACCGCCGTCGCGGCGCTCCAACTCACCGCAGACGGCGCCGATCCCATCTTGTTCGTGATGCCCGCCGATCACGTGATTAGGAACGAGCAGGCATTCAGCGAGGCCGTGGATCTCGCCGCCGGGTTCGCCGAACAGGGATACCTCTTGACGTTCGGGATCGACCCGACGGGTCCTGAGACCGGGTACGGCTACATCCGATTTGGTGATCGACTCGCCGAGGGCGTGCACATCGTGGAGGAATTCCGAGAGAAGCCGGACAGCGCCACCGCGGAGGAGTACCTCGCGAGCGGCCGCTACCTGTGGAACAGCGGCATCTTCATGTTCCGGGCTTCACGATTCCTCGTCGAACTCGAAACACATGCACCCGGCGTACTCGATGCTGCGCGAGCCGCGCTCGCCGGCGCCGAACGCGACGGACCCGTGACGCGTCTCGACACGACCGCGTTCGCTGCGGCGCCGTCGATCTCGATCGACTACGCCGTCATGGAGCACACCTCATCAGCGGCCGTGGTGCCGATCCACACGGGATGGAGCGATGTCGGGTCTTGGGCGGCGTTGTGGGAACTCGCGCAGCATGACGAGAACGGCAATGTGGTTGTCGGGGACGTGGAGATCATCGACGTACGGGACAGCTACCTGAGGAGCAGCGGGCGACTCGTGGCGGCGATCGGCCTCGACAACGTAGTGATCGTCGATACGCCGGACGCCACCCTCGTAAGTCGCCGCGACCGCTCCCAAGGCGTGAAGGCAATCGTCGATCGTCTCAAGGAACAAGGCCGGCCCGAAGTGGACACCGACGGTTCCGAGCTTCGGTCGTGGGGCACGTTCACAACACTCGACCGCGGGCAGAGATACCGGGTCCGTCGGCTGCAACTCGAGCCTGGCGCCGCGATGCCAGTCCAAACACACAAGGATCATTTGGAACACTGGATCGTCACTCGCGGTACCGCACGAATTCACCTCGGCGACACGGCACGCCTCGTCGCCGAACACGAATCCGTGCTCATACCCGCCGGCGAGACCCACCAGTTCGAGAACGTGTCTGGGACGGACGCCCTCGAGATGATCGAAGTCAGTTTCGGCACCCATAGCGGAGTGGAAGAAGGATGACCGTTCCCCTGATCATTATCGTCTTGATCATCGTCGTCGTCGGTGGCATGGTCATGCTCTCGCGCACCGGGAACCAGCGCAAGAAGGCAGCCATCGCCGACCTTCAACGCGAGAAGGAAGCCCTCCAAATCCCCGACATCCTCGACCTCGTGAACGAAGAGGTCCGTGAGGCCGGCATCGCCGAACTCCCGGGAGCCGAAGGCCTCGACCCGGTGGTCCTGCTCAAAGTCTGGAAGCGCGACCGCGAAGCCTGCAGCGAGGGCGAAGGCCGATTCATCGTCTCGGACGGTGTAGAGCCGTCGGCAGCGAAGGAAGCCGACGTCATATTCGAGTGCGGCGAGTAGTAGAGCAATGGATCAGAACTGCTCTACTGCTCTACTACCTCCAGCTCATCCAACACAAACGCGAGTACAAACGCCTCGTCACGCCACGCGTCATACCGACCCGATCGAGCGAAGTGTCCGGAGCCCATCTCCGTCTTCAACAGCACAGGGCGATCACCGATCGCGGCGGTCCGGAGCTCGGCAGCCCACTTTGCGGGCTCCCAGTACTGCACCCTCGGGTCGTTCAACCCGGCGGTGATCAGCATGGCCGGGTACATGCCCGCTGCGACGTTCTCGTAGGGCGTGTATTCGCGTAGCCACCCGTAGTCCTCCTCGATGTTCGGGTTCCCCCACTCCTCCCATTCGACGACCGTCAGCGGCAGCGCCTCGTCGAGCATCGTGTTCACCACATCGACGAATGGCACCTCTGCTACGGCGGCCCTGAAGCATTCCGGATTGAGGTTGACCGCCGCTCCGACGGTGAGTCCACCGGCGCTCCCACCGCGCACGGCAACCCGGTGGGGCTCTCCGTAGCCGATATCCGTCAGATGCCGCGTTGCGTCGATCAGATCGGTGAACGTGTTCATCTTGTTGGCGAACTTGCCCTGCTCGTACCACGACTTCCCCATCTCCCCGCCGCCGCGCACATGGGCGATCGCGTACACGACGCCGCGGTCGAGCAGACTCAGCCGCGGAATGGAGAACTTCGTCGGCATCGAGACTTCATAACCGCCGTACGCGTAGACGACGAGGGGTGCCGTGCCGTCGATCGGCGTGGCGCCCCGATGCACGATCGAAATCGGAATCAGCGCACCGTCTCGGGCACGGGCCCACTCCCGTCGCGATGTGTAGTCGGTAGGGACATAGTCGCCGAGGACCGCCTTCTGCTTCAGCAGCGTGCGCTGTTGCGACACAACATCGTGGTCGAACACCGATGACGGCGTCACGGGAGATTCGAAGCCGTACCGCAGCAGGGTCGTCTCGAATTCGTAGTTAGCACCCGGTTCCAACTGGTAAACGGACTCGTCAATTTCGAGGTACGACGCCGCTCCTGAGGCTGGGTCGACGATCAGCGCCGACGGCAGGCCTTCGTGGCGTCCCCAAATGACGACGTGGCCGTCAAAACAATGGGGATACTCGAGCTTCGACCCCGGATGGTGTTCGACCACCTCAACCGCACCACCCCCGGTGATGGGATGCGGAGGAGCCGCCCGTCGGTCGCGTCGTCGTTCGTGACGATCCAGAACTCGTCGCCGCGATGATCGACGGAGTACTCGACGCCCTCGACCCGCGGCAGAACGGCGATGGGATCGGCCTCCGGATCACCAGCCGGCACGAAGCGAACGTCACTCGTCACGGCGGAGCCGGCGTTGATGAAGATGAAGTGCCCGCTGCGAGACCGCTGGACAGACAGGGAGTAGCGGTTGTCGTCCTCCTGGTACACGAGCCCGTCGCTCGACACCTCGGTTCCGAGACAGTGTCTCCAGATCTGCCAGGGACGCATCGCGGCATCGGGCACGGCGTAGAAGTAGTGGAGCGAGTCGGATGCCCATGCTGCCCCGTAGGAGGTGTTCGGAATCTCGTCGTCGAAATCTCTGCCGGTGGCGGCGCCGCGAAAGCGGGTGATGTACCGCTCGCCGCCATCGGTGTCGACGCTGTAGCCGATAGTGGCGGCGTCGGGACTTACGGAGAAATTCGCCAACCGGAAGTACTCGTTTCCCTCCGCCGCGATGTTCTCATCGAACAGCACCGTCTCGTCGCCGTCCGCGCTGCCCGCCATCCGGACCCAGATCAGATACGGGCGATCTTCCTTGGTGCGGGTCGAGTACCAGTAGTCGCCCCGCCTCGCCGGCACGGCAAGATCGGTCTCGAGGGTTCGTGTTCTGATCTCATCAAAGATCTCGCCGCGAAGCGACGCGAGATCGTCGGTCATCGCTTCGGTGTAGGCATTCTCGGCCTCGAGATAGGCGATCACCCCGGGATCCTCCCGATCCCTCATCCAGGAGTAGTGGTCAACGACCGTTTCTCCGTGGAGTCGGCGTTCAAACGGGCGGCGTTGCGCAACAGGGGCGTCCATGGCCCACGACCCTACCGCCCCGTACCCAGGGT
>CAXMQO010000094.1:0-6701 GCA_964195515.1 uncultured Saprospiraceae bacterium
CGGGCGCAGGAATTCAGCGCGGCCGACCTGCTCGATGCCGTCGAGCGTCGGGCCGCCATCACCGAGGCTCACCTGCATGCCTACCTCACCCTCGATCGGGAAGGATCGCGAGCGGCAGCCGACACTGCCGACACCGCCCTCGCCGCTGGCGATCCGCGGCCGCTGCTCGGTATCCCGATCGCCCTGAAGGACAACATGGTGACGAAAGGCGTCGAAACGACAGCCTCTTCACAGATTCTTGCCGGATGGAAGCCGCCGTACGACGGCACCGCGGTGCGTCGCCTCAAAGAGGCTGGCGCCGTGATCGTCGGCAAGACGAATCTCGACGAGTTCGCCATGGGGTCGTCGACCGAGAACTCCGCATACGGCCCCACCCGGAATCCGTGGAACACGGACACGGTCCCGGGCGGCTCGTCGGGCGGCTCGGCGGCCGCGGTGGCAGTGGGGTCGGCGTTCGGAGCCTTCGGCTCGGACACCGGAGGATCCATCCGTCAGCCGGCGTCGCTCACCGGCATCGTCGGCGCCAAGCCAACCTACGGCCTCGTGAGTCGCTACGGACTCATCGCATTCGCATCGTCCCTCGACCAGATCGGTCCACTTGCGAGAACGGTCCGTGATGCTGCGGTGTTGCTCGAAGCCGTTGCAGGCTGGGACCGGATGGATGCGACGAGCTACCACGGCGACGTGCCGGCGATCTCACGCTCTCTCGATGCCGGCGTGGACGGTGTGCGCATCGGAGTCGTCACCGAGCTCTCCGGCGAGGCATTCGATCCTCAGGTGACGGCCGCGACGAACGCCACGATCGATCGCCTCTCCGACGCGGGAGCCGACGTCGTCGAGATATCGCTCCCGGCCATCGAATACGCCCTCTCCGCGTACTACCTGATCGCCCCCGCCGAATGCTCTGCAAACCTTGCCCGCTTCGAAGGCGTCCGATACGGACTACGGGTCGATGGGGCCACGGCCGAGGAGATGATGGCGAGGACACGGGCCGAAGGATTCGGTCCCGAAGTCACCCGCCGCATCCTCCTCGGCACCTACGCACTCTCGGCCGGCTATTACGACGCCTTCTACGGGCAGGCGCAACGGGTCCGGACCCTCCTCAGGAACGAGTTCGCGACGGCATACGGTCAGGTCGACGTACTCGTATCACCGACGAGTCCGACGACCGCCTTCGAGATCGGTGCGAAGACCGAGGATCCGCTCACGATGTACTTCGCGGACATCTGCACGATCGCCACCAACCTCGCAGGCGACCCGGCGGTCTCGGTGCCGGTCGGCCTCGACGATGCCGGCCTCCCGATCGGGTTCCAGATCATGGCACCCGCGCTCGGGGAAGAAACCATGTTCCGGGTTGCCGCCGAAGTTGAGCGCCTCGTCGATTTCACCGCGAGACCGAAGCTCGCGACCTCGAAGGTGGTGGCGCCATGACCGACTGGGAAACCGTCATCGGTCTTGAGACCCACGTGGAGCTCCAGACGAACTCGAAGATGTTCTGCGGGTGTCCGGTCGACTTCGGAGACGAACCGAACACGGCCGTGTGCCCCGTCTGCCTCGCTCTTCCCGGTGCACTGCCGGTGCCGAACAGGGAAGCGATCGAAGGAATCCTCTCAATCGGTGACGCTCTCGACTGCACCCTCACTGAGGATTCGCTCTTCTACCGGAAGAACTACTTCTACCCGGATCTGCCGAAGAACTACCAGATCTCGCAGTACACGTTCCCGCTGTGTGTCGACGGACACCTCGACGTTGACGTCGACGGGCAAACGACGACCGTTGGGATCACCAGAGTTCACATGGAAGAAGACACCGGCAAAAGCACCCACGTGGGGGAGAGCGGTCGGATCCACGGCGCCGAACACACCCTGCTCGACTTCAACCGTGCGGGCGTGCCCCTCGTCGAGGTCGTCACCGAACCCGACATCCGGTCACCAGAACAGGCTCGCGCCTACGGGATGGAACTCCAGCGGATCGTGAGGACACTAGGCGTGTCGGACGCCAAACTCGAAGAGGGATCGATGCGTTTCGACGCGAACATATCAGTCCGTCCCGTCGGCACCGAGGAGCTCGGCACGCGAACAGAGGTGAAGAACGTCAACTCGCTGCGATCGATGCAGCGGGCCATCGCCTACGAGATCACTCGCCAGATCGGAGTCCTCGAGAGCGGCGGATCGATCCACCTCGAGACCCGTCATTGGGACGAGGCTCAGGGCATGACGAAGCCGGGCCGGACGAAAGAAGACTCCGCGGACTATCGCTACTTCCAGGACCCGGACCTGCTGCCGCTTCACATCGACGATGCATGGCGGGAACGTGTTCGTGAACGCCGACCGGAGCTGCCGGCGACCAAGCGCCTGAGGTACAGAGAGTTCGGAGCCGATGAGCGGGCAGCGGCCCTGCTCGCCGACGCAGACGACCTCAGCAGACTCTTCGAATCCGCCGTCGCGGAGGGAGCCGACGCAAGGACCGTCTCTATCTGGCTCACCGGAGAGGTCGTCTCCTATCTCCGTCGCGAAGACACGGAGGTAGGGGCGACGGGCCTCACCGCACCGTCGCTCGCCGAGCTCGCAGAGATGACGACCGGAGGAGACCTCTCCGCAACGGCAGCCAAGGAAGTCCTCGCAGGCGTACTCGCGGGGGAAGGCAATCCCAGAGAAGTCGCCGAAACCCGAGACCTTCTGCAGATCTCGGATGTGAACGCTATCGAAGCGGAGGTTGCGGCCGTTCTCGATCAGCATCCGGATGCGCTTGCGAAGCTGCGTGAAGGAGACTCCAAGCCGATCGGTTTCCTCGTGGGGCAGGTCATGCGTGCGACCGGGGGCAAGGCAGACCCGCGCATGGTCCAGGACCTCATCCGTCAGAGGACTCAGGAGTAGCAAGTGCTCCGACCACCAACCTTCGACCTGTTCTGCCGGCCAGGAACGCCGCCCGCGGCGTCCTCGTCCTCGACGCAGTCACGACTGCGCCTTCGTCCTGCGTCCTTGCGGCCAACGCCCCTGACTCGACATCGACAGCCCGACCGTTGATGGGCGCAGCACACGTGATCTCGGCGGTCGTCTTCGACTGTGATGGTGTCCTGGTTGATAGCGAACCGATCGCCGACGAGGTCTGGGCGGTGGTGCTCGCCGAGCGTGGATACACAATGACGGCCGAAGACGCCGTTGCATGCCTTGGCACCTCGGAGCCGAAAACCTACGCCTACTACGAAGCGCGGGCCGACGTCCTTCCGTACGGAGAGCACATGGCGGCGATCGACGTGATCCGTGTCCCCGCGTACGAGGCACGTCTCAAAGCATTCCCCGATGCCTTCGACACCGTCCAGTCCGTCGCGGCGCAAGGGATACCGATGGCCGTGGCGTCATCGTCTCGACGCCCGGACCTTGACCACAAACTTGCTCTCACCGGTCTCGCCCGCTACTTCGACGCGTTCGTCGGAGGCGATGAGGTCGAACACGGGAAACCGGCGCCTGACGTCTATCTCGAGTCGGCGCGACGTCTCGGGATTCCCCCGGCCGAGTGCATCGCGATCGAAGACGCCGAACACGGAGCAACCGCGGCCGTCGCCGCAGGGATGCGAGCTGTGATGGTGCGCCGCGACGGGTCGATCTCGCCGAACCACGCAACGGTGTCAGAGATCACTGCCGGCCTGATCACTGCCTGGATGTGGCGCTTCTAGGAGCCCTCTCCTCTCCCGCCGAAGGAGGGGGAGGGGTCCCGAGGGGCCGGAGGGGGCTTCGGGAGGCTGCTCCCGAAGGCGGGGCCAGGCAACTGCTCAACTCCACCGCTTCGCCCGACGGTTACATCAGCCACCAGACGAGCCAGCCTGTTGCCAGCCCGTAGATGCCGGCGATCACGTCGTCCATTGTGATCCCCACGGCACCAGGCAGTGCCTCGGCCTGGGGCACACCCGGCAACACCTTGAAGATGTCCGCGAGACGTGCAACGACCACGGCGACGAGCCACGGCCACCCGGTGAGTCCGATCACCGCGATCAACGTTCCTGCCACCTCGTCGATCACGATCCATCCGGGGTCGGCATGATCTGCTGCGAACGGCGCCGCCGACCAGAGCGAGAGCGCGAACGCGATGGCGAACGCGATCGCTCCGATCCACCACGGGTATCGCCACAGCAGCAACGAGATGACAACGGCGACGGCGGCTCCGAACGTCCCGGCGCCGTTGTCCGACTTCCAGAGGCGGCCGGGAATGAGGCCGACGTAGAACCCGGATGCGATGAATCGATGCACGGGCCGGAGGTTAGGAGCAGCCGACAAGGATCGTGGCACCGTCATAATCGGGTGCACGCGATCGAAAGGCCAGTGACATGCGTCCCGACCAACTCGGCGGCTACCGCGCCCCGTCCGATGCGAGGCTCCACCCAGACGGTGTTCGTGCCGCATTCGTGGTCACGCAGATGGACCTTGACGAGGATCGCTACGTCCGTCGAATCTGGCTGTGGGATGGTGATGAGGCGCGTCCGTTGACTTCAGGTGACATGGACACGGCACCGCGATGGTCTCCCGACGGATCCCGACTGGCGTTTCTGAGGAAGGGCTCAGATGACGAGGACCGGGCCCACGTGGCGATCCTCCGACTCGACGGGGGAGAGGCCTCCGTCATCACGGAATTCGAGTTAGGGGCGTCTGAGGTCGCGTGGTCTCCCGACGGCTCCAAGATCGCCGTCGTCGCTTCCGAGTGGATCGAGGAGTGGAAGGATCTCGACACGAAAGAGCGGGGCCGGGTGCCGAGACGCCTCACCCGCCTGGGGTATCGATTCGAGGGCAGGGGGTGGATTCACGACAAGCGATCGCACATCTGGCTCGTCGACGTGGACGGCAAGCAGGACCCGGTCTGCCTCACGCCGGGTGACTTCAACGACGCCCAGATCGTCTGGTCCCCTGACGGTGAGAACGTCGCGTTCGTGTCGGAACGACACGAACAGCGCGGCGTCGACCCGGGAAGCCAGATCTGGCGCATCCCGGCCGGCGGGGGCGACCCTGTTGCGTTGACCGGCGTCGGGACATGGGGTTCGCCGTCGTACGACCGGTTGGGGAGCCTCTACGCGCTTGGAACCGACGACCGTTGGGCCTATCCCGGCATCGCGCCGCTCCAACGGATGGAAGCCCAAGGGTCCTGGCTGCAGGTCACGACCATCGACCGAAATCTCGTCACCTTCACCCCTGCACTCTCGCCCGGCGGTCCCCAGTGGCTTGACGACGGGTCAGCCGTGTCGACGCTCGAGGACTCCGGCCGGGTACGGATCGTGAGGATCACGAGCGACGGCGAGGTTGAAGACCTCATCGGGGGAGACCGACTCGTCACCGGAATCAGCCCTCGGCCCGACGGTTCGGCGGCCGTGTTCACCGCCACGTCGGCCACAGATCCGGGCGAGGTCTGGTGGTGGGAGAACGGCGAGGAGCGGCGCCTCACGACACTCAACGACGAGTTCCGGGAAACGACAACGCTCGCAGAACCGCAGCGGTTCGTGTTCGACCACGACGGTGTCGAGATCGAAGGTTGGGTGTACCTGCCCGAAGGCGACGCGAAGGTTCCACTCCTGTTCAATATCCACGGCGGACCCGCGACCCAATACGGCTACGGATTCTTCGATGAGTTCCAGGTGTACTCCGGGGCGGGATACGGTGTCGTGGCGATCAACCCGCGAGGGGCCAGCGGCTACGGCAGCGACTTCGTCCGAGCCGTCGTCGGTGCGTGGCATGAAGAGATGCCCCCGGATCTCGTCGATCTGCTCGCGGCACCCGACGTCGCAGCCGGGCGATTCCCCCGGCTCGACTCGGATCGTATGGGGATCATGGGTGGTTCCTACGGCGGCTTCGCCACCGTGCGGGTGACGGCCGAGGACCAGCGCTACAAGTCGGCGGTCGCCGAGCGAGGCCTCTACGTCTGGACGTCATTCGCCGGCACTTCCGACATCGGGACCTACTTCGACGGCATTTATGTGCGACGGGGAGCGACACGAGACGAGCTGTGGGCAGCCTCGCCGCTCCGCCACGCCGACGGGATCACGACGCCCACCCTCGTCCTGCACTCCGAGACCGACTGGCGTTGTCCGATCGAGCAGGGCGAGCAGCTGTTTGCTCTGCTCCAGAACAACGGTGTCGAGTCGGAGATGCTCCGCTTCCCCGGCGAGAGTCACGAACTCACCAGAGGTGGCAAGCCGAAGCACCGCGTCGAGCGATTCGAGGCAGTCCTCGAATGGCACGGACGGTATCTGGGATAACGGCCGCGAGCTAGAAGCCAGGCGGCGGGCGACAGGTAGTAGGCACGAACAGCATGCGAGCACCATCAGGTACCCCGATGCCGATCGTGGCAGTCAACGCGCTCGATGCCATCATCGAGCATCGCGGGGGTCAGCATCGCCAGAGTCAGCGTGACATGGCCTCATGGGTCGCACAAGCGATCGAGGACGAACATCACCTCATCTGCGAAGCCGGGCCGGGTGTCGGCAAGTCGTTCGGATATCTCGTCCCGGCCATCGTGTCACAACGCCGAATCGTCGTCGCCACTTCCACGAAGACGCTACAGGATCAGATCGGGGCAGACCTCCCTGATATCGTCGCCGTCCTCCGTCACCACGGACACGACGTCACGTGGGCGGTCGTCAAGGGCCGCGCTTCCTACCTCTGCCCTGCCAAAGTCGCCGAGCGGCACCCGCAACTCCTCGCCAACGCCAGCGGCGA
>CAXMQO010000095.1:0-2769 GCA_964195515.1 uncultured Saprospiraceae bacterium
CTTCGGGATCCCAGGTCGTGAGATCAACCGACTCGAACAACACGTCGACGTCGAGTTCCTCTGCGACTGCCGTTGCCTGATCGATGGCGACCGGAGAGAGATCAAGTCCCGTCACCGAAAAGCCTCGGCTCGCCAGCCAGAACGAGTTGCGACCCTGACCGCAGCCCAGATCGAGGGCGGTGCCGGGTTCGAGAACTTCTGCGATCTCGACCAGGAACTGGTTTGGTTCGGCTCCCCAGAGAGCGCCCTCCGCTTCGTACCTTGCATCCCAAAGGGAGCGCATGTGGCCAGTGTCCATGAACGGCACGGTATCAGACGGCGAGGTGTTTCGTGGCCTCCCGGTAGGACAGTCCCGAGAGTTCGCCACGATGATCGGTCGCGAAGGCAGCCACCGCATCTGGATCGGTCTTGGCATAGTCCCGCAAGGCCCATCCGATCGCCTTGCGGATGAAGAACTCGGTTTCGTGCATGCGCCGCTCACACGCCTCGAAGAGCAGGTCGGCGTCGGTAGCACCCTTGTGGCCGATCTGAGCGAGGATGGAGGTTCTCCGCAGCCACAGGTCCCGGTCGTCGATCCACGCCTCGACCTTCGGCGTCATGGGTTCCCTCTGGTGAAGCAGCACGGTTCCGACGAGGTGGATGGCGACTTCATCGACGAGATCCCACCATGCTCCCTCGATGATCAGCCTGCGGTAGAGCGGGATCGATGACAGCGTGACGAACCGCGGAAACGAGCGGGCGTATCCGATCGCGAGGTACTTCTCTTCACGGTGGGGTTGCGCCCAGAGGGCGAGAACGGCGGTGCGGTAGTCCTCGCGATTCGACGGCGGGAATCCCTCCACGGCCGCCCGCAGGATCGGCACCCGACCGGCCTTCTGCACGCCGTAGAAGGGCATGTCGGTCTTCATGTAGGCGGCCATCGATCCGGCCTTCTCGGGATCGGCCGCCTCGGCAAGCCGCTCCGCGACGAACGCAACGAGGGCATCACTGTTCACAGCCAACCTCCAGGATGTCTGGCGTTGATACGGACGACATTTCGTTCGTATCAACGCCAAACGCCTCAGTGTTCACGGCCGACCTCCAGCCACCGCTCCCCCACCGACCCGAAGGGTTCGTCACGACGCTCCACAGCGATCGCAAGGCGTGCCGTCTCGGTACGGGCCTTGTCAACAATGTGGTCGGGGTAGCCGAACCTGACCCGGTGCTCTTCGAACTCATCCTCGTCGTCGATCTCGACCGATCCATCTCGCCGCCGGATGACATCGAGATCGAGGTCCACCATCCGAACGATGTCGCCCTCCCAGACGGCGGGCGTGATCACGTCGACGTAGATCTCAATAGATCGGCTGCCGTTGCCGGGTCCCACGTTCCACACGGCCGTCCACCACCGGTTCGGCGTGATGACTTTGACGAATCCCTGCTCGACGCGGATCGTCTTCTCGGCCCCGCGCCGCAACTTTGTGCCTGCCGGGGCCCAGAGCCACACACCGTGCCCGTCCTCACCGAGTCGCTCCATATCGAACAACCAGTGTGGACTGCCATCCCACTTGCTGAATCGGACGCGAATCGTCTCTGACCCATTCTCCATCTTCGCAGCGTACCGGTTGCCCTCGTTTGGGGGGGTAGCGAGTGACCCAACCGCTTTGGTCCACAAGGCCGAAGTGCCGGGTCGCGTATACTCTCCCCGGCCGGGGAGAACTGAAGCACTTCAGGTGTGAGAGGCACTCCGCCGATGACACCCTGAGGAGGTAGCACCTATGCACCGTCGAGGAGTTTTGACCGGGATGGTTCTCGCTCTGGTTCTCACGGTCGTTCAAGGCATCGGGTCAGTACCGGCCACTGCCGCGGCATCGGACACAGGAATCGTCGTCATCGGCGGTTCTGCCGTCATCCCGGACGACATGGTGACTCACCTTGAATCGTGTAGTCCGACCGGGGTCACGCGCATCGCCGGATCGGATCGCTACGCGACGGCCGCCGAAATTTCCAAGACCTGGACGACGGCCGATACGGTCTTCCTCGCCACAGGACTCAACTACCCCGATGCCCTCGGCGGCGGCCCGATTGCTGCCCTCAACAACGCCCCGATCCTCCTGACACAGTGGAACGCCGTGCCTGCCGCGACGAATGGAGCACTCAGCCGACTCGCACCAAGCCGGATCGTCCTCCTCGGTGGACCCGCCGTCATCTCTACAACCGTCGAGGCCGACCTGCGGTCTCGTTTCTCGGAGGTAATTCGCCTCGCCGGCAACGACCGATATGCAACAGCAGCAGCGGTGTCCCGTTGGCACTTCACAGACGGAGCATCAACCGTCTACGTCGCGACGGGATTGAAGTTCCTCGACGCGCTTGTGGCCGGACCGCGTGCCGCCGCCGAGAACGCTCCTCTCCTCCTTGTCACGTCGAACACGGTGCCCGGCGCCACGGCGACCGAATTGGATCGACTGAATCCGGATCGGATCGTGCTCGTCGGAAGCTCCGGTGTCGTGAGCGACAGCGTGAAGGCAGAACTCTCGCTCTATGCGCCGGGCGACGTCACTCGTATTGCCGGGTCGTCGCGGTATTCGACCGCAGCGGCAGTCGCTGCGCAGGCTTCCGGAAACAAGGTCTTCGTCGTTACAGCGAACGACTTCCCCGACGGACTGTCCGCGACGCCCGCCACACACGGTGCTCCGATTGTGTTCGCTTCGACCTCGGAACTGAATGCGACCACCGCCGATGCCATCGCAAGGCGCACGAGCAGCGCATGCGCCCCGTGGGCTCCGCCCT
>CAXMQO010000096.1:0-5138 GCA_964195515.1 uncultured Saprospiraceae bacterium
TTGGTCACACGGATTGAGTAGTAGATCAGTAGCCCAGTACTGCTCTACTTGCTACTGCTCTACTGATCTACTGCCCCGAAACTGACCCTGCCCAGTCTCTGTGGAGATCTGCGTATACGCCACCCGCGAGCACGAGTTCGCGGTGCGGGCCGCGCTCGACGAGGCGGCCGGCGTCGAAGACGAGAACGGTGTCGGATGCTTCCGCCGTCGAGAGCCGATGGGCGACTGTGACCGACGTGCGGCCGGCGGTCAGACGATCGATGGCCCGCCGGATCTGAACCTCGAGCGCTGGATCGACCGCGGACGTCGCCTCGTCGAGTACGAGAAGATCCGGATTGGCGATCCAGGCTCGGACGATGGCGACGAGCTGCCGCTCCCCTGCCGACAGATTGCTGCCTCGCTCTCCCACCCTGGTGCCGATGCCGTCGGTAAGGGAGTCGACCCACTCGAGAAGACCGAGGTCGGCGATCGCCGCTCTGACCCCTTCATCGGTGGCGCCCGGCTTTCCATACCGGACGTTGTCGGCGATGGTGCCGTCGAAGAGGAAACCTTCTTGAGGTACATACGCCACTCGAGAACGCAGGGAGTGGAACCGGACTTGTTCGACTGGCACACCTGCGATGGTGATGGCCCCATTGGCCGGGTCCAGCAGACGGGTTGCCAGTTTCGCGAACGTCGTCTTTCCCGACCCGGTCTCCCCCACCACGGCGACCCGTTCTCCAGCTGCGATCGAGATGGTGACGTCTCTCAGTACGTCATCACCCGTCGGATACCGGAAACGGACACCCTCGAACTGCAGATCGAGAGGGCAATCGGGCAACGCGACGCCGTCAATCGGATCGGCGACATCGATCGGCGAATCAAGGAGCTTCAGCACCTTGCGCAAACCCGCGCCGGCCGACTGTGCCTGGTTGATGGTCTCCACAAGCATCTGCACGGGTTCGACGAGCAGCGTGACGAGGAACAGGAACGCGACGAGGGTTCCTGCACTGAGTCCCCACGACACCCCGAAGGTCACACCGACGGCGATGACCGACGCCGTGATGACGCCCGCGAAGAGCTCAGCGGATGAGAACAGCACCGCGGCAAGGGCACCCGCGCCATATTCAGCCCGGTACTGACGGTCGAGGGCCGTACTGACCTTCCCCATGACCGCCGATTCCATGCCGAATGCTCGGACCGTCGGGAGACCCGCTGTGGCCTCGCCAACGACGGAGAGCGAGTCCGCGACCCGCTCTCGGACCCTGTCGTGAGCGCGGCGCAGGATCCCCTGGAACCAGAGAAGCATCACCGAGTAGATGATGACGCCGACGGTGATCATCAACGCGAGGCGCCACTCGTACACGAGCATCACAATCACGGCGAGCAGGATCTGCGCGGCTCCCAGGATCATCCCGACGCCGCCCCACTCCATGAACTGCTGCATCGTCTCGATGTCGGACGTGACGCGGCTGACGAGTGCCCCGCGGCGCTCGGCCTGGACGTGAAGCATCGAAAGCTTGTGGAGGTACTCGAACGTGGTGACCCGGAGGTCGGTGAGTCCGGTGATCGAGGAGCGGGCGAGGCGGGCAAGCGACACGCGTCGGGCCCACATGGCGACCGCCACGGCGACCAGGGCTATGAGGCCTGATGTGATCACCGAGGACGTGTCCGCCTGGTCGGTTCCGAGAAGCACGCTGTCGATGATGCGCTGCACCGTGATCGGCACCACAAGCTGCAACCCCGTTCCGAACACGGCGAGAGCGAGCGTCACTCCGAGTCCCTTGGACAGCGCAGGAGCGATCCGGAATGCGCGACGGAGGACGTGGCCGGTCGATTCGCTCACGGCTCCCCCTCCTCTTCGTCGCGCCGGGCGGCATCCTCTTCGTAGGCGCGAAGGAGGCGCTCGTATCCGGGCTGGGTGGCGAGGAGGTCCTCGTGGCTACCGTGAGCGACGACCCGCCCTTCGTCCATGAAGACGACCTCGTCGGTCAACATGATCGACGATCGGCGGTAGGCAACGATGACAACCGTCGATGGCAGTTCTGCCCCCTGCAGCCCCCGGAGAATCTCTGTCTCGACCGACGGGTCGACAGCCGATGTTGCGTCATCGAGCACCAGCACCCGTGGTCTGCGCAGGAGCGCTCGGGCAAGGGCGACGCGCTGTCGTTGCCCGCCGCTGAGTGCCGTCCCGCGCTCTCCGATCTGTGTGTCATAGCCCGCCGGGAGCTCGGTGATGAACCGCTCGACGCCGGCGAGCCGCATCGCTCGATGGACGTCCTCTTCGGGAACGTCGGACCCGAGCGTCACGTTGCCCCACACCGAGTCGTCGAAGAGGAAGGACTCCTGAGCAACATACGCCACTTCGAGGGCGAGTTCGGAGCGGGCGAACTCCCGGAGGTCAACCCCATCGATGTGGATCGCCCCGTCGGTCGGATCCCAGAGACGGGCCAGGAGCATCGTGAGCGTTGACTTGCCCGACGCTGTTGGTCCGACGACCGCCACGGTGCGGCCGGCCGGAATCTCGAACTGAACATCGCTCAGGACCGGCTCCCCATCGGTGTACGAGAACTGCACAGCTCGCGACTCGAGGCCGGCACCGTCTGCCACGGGGCGCGCATCGAGCGACCCATGATCGATTGTCTCGTCGGCATCGAGGATCTCCTGAACGCGGGTCCACGCCGCCTGACTGTGTGCCATCTCGAAGATGACGAAACCGATGAGCTGAAGCGGGAACGCCATAAGCGTGATCAGGTACGCAACCGTTACGAGCTCACCTGCCGTCATCGAGCCGTCGCCCACCAGGATCGCCCCCGCGACGAGGATCACGATGTTGATCGCGGCCGGGAGTGACTCAACGATCGCTCGGAAGTTCGCAAATCGAACACCGATGTCGACGAGCCGGGTCTGAAGAATCTCGGCTGCGCGTCGGAACCGTTCGGTCTCTTCAGCCTCCCGCCCGAGCGCCTTGACGGTGAGCGCACCGTCGATGCTCTCATGGGCGATCTCGCTGACTGCGCCCCGCTCGTACTGGGCCTCTTCGAAATCGACGAACAGCGAGAAGGCCCCCCTGACGTCGATCGTTACGAGGGCCGAGAGGCCGACAAGCACGATGACGCCGAGAATCCAGTGCGTCGCGACAACGAGGACGATGGTCCCGATCAGCAGCAATGATGCGCCCGTCGCATACGGCAACGGCGCGAGCACGAAGGTTCCGGTCTGGGTGTCGACTTCGCTGACCGACAGCAGGTCACCGGTCGAACGGCGATCGTGCCACGCCAGCTGAAGCCGGAGTTGGTGCTCAATGAGCTTCTCGCGGGCATCTGCACGGGTCCGGAACTGGAGTGCGCTCGCAGCGGTCCGCCGGAGTGTGATCCCGAACGCCTTCCAGAGGGCAACTGCCATGACGGCGAGGACCGCGAGGTCGACCTTGTTCCCGATCTCCTCGCCGCCGTCGAGAACGGGGATGATCACGAGGTCGGTGACCCGACCAACCACGACGGCAGAAGCCAGGATCGCGGATACGAACAATCCGGCGCCGAGAACGGCGAGCGTGAACGACCACGGGTGCCACCGAACGAACTGCCGAATCAATCGCATTCCACCGCCAAACACCTCCCCGATACGGGGCGGCGACGCATCGTGTCGGGTGGTAGCGCGCATGGGAGGAATGGTAGGAGAGGAAGTAGCGGAGTAGCCGAGCAGGGGAGTAGCGGTGGAACTCTTCACCGACAACCGGCAACCGATTAAGGACTGCGGATGAGGAATCAGTCGCATATCATGAGCGGGACGCAGGAGGCGGTGTGAAGAGCGAAGAATTTCAGGTTCGGGCGCGAGCGGTGGTCAACGATCCTCATTTGACGTTCCATCAGCGCCGGCACTACCTCGCGGGACTCGCCGAGGAAGCCCTCGACTATCCGGAACTCTCAGAAGAAGCGACCGAGGCACTCAACAAGCGGATCATCTGCGATATGTACGAGGGACACGCCCCCTACCGGGCGCGTTACATCCTCCCCGACTACGCCAAGGCGCTTCGCAACGGTTCGGCGTTCCTCGAACTCGAACCGCCGGAGACGCTCGACGACGCCCTCAACTTCCTCCTGATCATGTACACGCAGGTGCCGTCGATCACCGGCTACCCGGTCTACCTCGGAGACCTCGACAAGATTCTCGTCCCGTACGTCGACGGGATCTCCGACGACCACCTCTACCGATCTCTGAAGCGCTTCTGGATCGCGATCGACCGAATCCTCCCCGATGCGTTCACCCACATGGATCTCGGCCCTCGTGACGGCCGAATCATCAGGACGATCTTCCGGATCGAACGTGAGGTACTCCAGGTCGTTCCGAACCTGACCTTCAAAGTCGACCCAGAGATCACACCGGACGATCTCATCCGAGACGCTGTCGAGACCGTTTTCGAGACGGCCAAGCCCCACTTCGTCAATCACCCGCTCATGATCAGGGACTTCGGGGACGAGGAATACGCGGCGGTCAGTTGCTACAACTCGTTGCGCATCGGCGGCGGTTCGCACACCCTCAACCGCATCAACCTGAAGGAAGTCGCACTCGTCCACGATGGGGACACCGAGGCGTTCTTCTCGGAGACGCTCCCTCGCTACGTCGAACTGAACGCCCAACTGATCGAGGCTCGAATCCGGTACCTCGTCGAAGAGGCGCGGTTCTTTGACCACGACTCCCTCGCGACAGAGGGACTGATCTCCCTCGACCGATTCTCGGCGATGTACGGAGTCTTCGGACTCGCAGAGTGCGTCGACATCCTGATGGCGAACGCGGGCAGAGAGGGCCGCTACGGACGCGACGACGAAGCGAACACACTTTCATACCGCGTCGTTCGCGCCATCGCCGATCAAGTCGCAGAACGTCCGATGCCGTACTGCGAGGGCAACGACGGCCGCTGCATGCTGCACTCCCAGTCGGGGGTTGACGTCGACCTGGACGTGACGGCGGGAAGCCGCATCCCGATCGGCACCGAGCCGTCCATGTATGAGCACATTGCCTGCGTCGCCCCGCTCCACGACGCCTTCATGGCGGGTGTCAGCGACATCTTCCACGTCGAAGACACTGCACGGCGAAACCCCCAGGCCGTCGTCGACATCATCCGTGGCGCTTTCGAGGAAGGCATGCGGGATTTCACC
>CAXMQO010000097.1:0-7032 GCA_964195515.1 uncultured Saprospiraceae bacterium
ATCGGCTAGCAGGCGGTCGATATGGTGTGGTCGCTCGATCGCCATCCCCCAATGCTGGTGAAGGGAGGTAGCAAGACCCTCGGCACCGGCGATGTCGATCACCTTCTGGAGATTGGCCAGGAAGATCGTCCACTCTTGCTCCGTCATCTCAATGCTGTTGTCGTAGCCGTCGAAGTGTGAGCTCGGGCCGAGGACGATGACCTCGGAACCGCATCCGGCAAGTGTGCGGGCTGCGCGAGCTACGTAGTCGAGCTGCTCCACAGCCGCGTCTTCCCGGTACAGCAACGCCGGTACGAACCCGCCCACGAGTGCAAGCCCGTGTGATTCGAGCAGCACGCGCAGTTCCTCGGGGTCGCTCGGGAGATAGCCGTCCGGTCCCAACTCCGTTGCGTGGAGCCCGACTTCCTGCATCTGGCTGAGCACACGATTGACATCCATCAGGTGTCCCCACCCGGGTGATCCGTCCACGCCCCACGTGATGGGGGCGCCAGCGATGCGTGACATCAAGTCACTCATACGATCTCCTTCATCTCTACCGGCCGGTGTTCTGCTCGAGACACATCGCAGGCGACTGCGATGCGAAGCGCCTCGCGGGCGTCCTCAGGCGTACAAGGGCTGGTCAGCCGCCCCTGCGCGACCTCGATGAATGCCGCAATCTCGTCCCTGTAGGCCGGTGCGAACCGGTCGAGGAAGGTTTTGGGGGTGGGCTCAGCGGGAGGAGCAACACCGCTCTCTACCGATCGCAGTGGCAGCCGTGGTTCGAGGCCCACCGAGACACTGTCCCGCGTGCCGAAGAGTTCCATGCGCACGTCGTGCCCGAGCGGATCGTGCCGGATGCCGGACATGAGCGTTCGTGTGCCGTCGGACAGGGAGAGGATCACGACGCCGGTGTCGACGGGTCGGTCTTCGCCGAACTGCTCGGTCGAGATGGTGTGGCCGTCGGCGTATACACCTTCAACCTCCTGCCCGGTGACAAACCGCAGGCTGTCGAAGTCGTGGATCTGCGTGTCCTTGAAGATGCCGCTGTCGTGGTAGCCGGGCGGGGGCGGGTCATAGTCGTGGGTCGTCGTGCGCACCGAGTAGAGATGTCCGAGTCGTCCGGAATCCACGAGATCTTTGGCATTTCGGTAGCCGAAGTCGAATCGCCGCTGGAACCCGATCTGGGCCGGGATGTCCAGGGTGCGGAGACGCTCGACCACTTCGTCGGTCGCCGGCAGGTCGGTCGCTATCGGCTTCTCGCAGAACACCGGCAGCCCCGCTTCGGCGGCGAGGAGCATCATCTCGGCATGGACACCGGTAGCGGCGGCAACGACCATGGCGTCGATCCGCTCCAGCATCGATTCCGCGTCGGAGGCGATAGCACCACCAATGTCGGCAGCGACGGTCTCGGCACGTTCGAGGAGCGGGTCGGTGACGATGACGGCGGTCACCTCAGGATGATCTGCCAGCGTTTGAGCGTGGAAAGCGCCGATTCTCCCTGCTCCGATCAGCCCGACTCTCACACTCACATCCTCATCCGGATACACACTTCGGGGGTATCCAGCTAGATAGCTGTGGAACGTTCCAATGCCTGGACGTTATACTGTGCACCAACCTGGTGTCAAGCCGCTCTGAAGGGCAGCCGAATGTTCCGGATCTGGTTCGAGCGAGACATGCCCCAACACCTCTCGGCGACGCTCGCCGGAGTGGCAACGCCGATCGGACCAGGAACCGCTACCCCCAATGACCTCCTGTCCGCCATCGGTTTGGCCGAGGCAGCGATCGCCTCGTCGCTCGCAACGTACGACGGCCCAGCCATGGACCGCGCTCCCCTTCTCCGGGTGATTGCCCGCACCGGGATCGGCGTCGACAAGGTCGACCTGGAGGCTGCGACGCAGCGCGGTATCGCCGTGTGCAACACACCGGATGCACCGACAATCTCCACAGCCGAGCATGCGATCACCCTCATGCTCACGGTCGCAAAACAGGTGCCGGAAGCGCTAGCGGCCCTTCGCGGCGGTGGCCGTGACTTCTTCGCATCGCACCAGGGCGAGGAACTCTCGGGACGAACGCTCGGGCTCGCCGGCATCGGCCGGATCGGGAGCCGCGTGGCGCAAATGGCGGCCGGATTCGACATGAGGGTGATCGCGTTCGACCCCTTCGTGGACGAGTCCGCAGCGACCGCGGCCGGGATCGAACTGGTCGACTCGCTCGACGGACTCCTGGCCGAGGCCGATGTCGTCTCTCTCCATGTGCCGCTCACGGCTGGGACCCGTCACCTGATCGATGGCGAACGGCTCCTGCTGATGAAGCCTGGGGCGATTCTGATCAACACCGCACGCGGGGGGCTGGTCGACCACGACGCGCTACTCAGTGCCATAGAGGTGGGCCACCTGGCCGGTGCTGGACTCGACGTGACCGATCCCGAACCCCTGCCTCCGGACCATCCCCTCCTGCGGCGCAACGACGTGGTGGTGACGCCACACATCGCCGCCGCCACCGCCGCGGGCAAGGCCCGCCTCTACGAGAGCGCCGTCACCCAGGCTCTCCAAGTCCTGCGGGGCGAGTACCCGAATCATCTGGTCAACGAGATGGTCTGGCCGGTTCGCCGGCGAGATCCGAACACAAAGGAGACGTGACCGTGACAACATCCATCGGTATTGGTGTGATCGGCTTCGGCTGGATGGGACAAGCGCACTCGCGGTCCTACCGGCGCATCCCGATGCACTTTCCCGAAGCGGAGATAATGCCCCGGCTCGTCATCGTCGCGGACAACGTTCCGGCACGCGCCGAACTCGCCCACGCAGACTTCGGATTCGAGAGCGCCACGACCGAATGGCAGACGGTGATCGACCATCCGGATGTCGACATCGTCACGATCACCGCCCCCAACAAGATGCATCGCGAGATCGCCGTCGCCGCCGCCGCCGCCGGCAAGGCCATCTTCTGCGAGAAGCCGGTCGGGGAGGCTCCGGACGTCACCGCGGCGATCGAACAAGCCGCACGTGTCGCCGGTGTCATCACCGGCGTCGGCTTCAACTATCGATGGGCCCCCGTCGTCCAGTACCTCAAGAACCTCATCGATGAGGGCCGCCTCGGGGACCTCACCCACTACCGGGGTCGGTTCTTCTCGATGTACGGGCGGGACCGGCTCGGCATGCTGAGCTGGCGGTACCTGCTGGAGGAAGCCGGCTATGGGGCTCTGACCGACATCATGTCGCACACCGTCGACATGGCGAACTTCCTGGTCGGCCCGATTCGCCGGGTCGTGGCAACCAAGGAGATCTTCATCAAGGAGCGTCCGCTGCCCCAGTCCGGCTCGGGCACCCACTACGACCGGGGAGCACCGGACGACCCAACCGGCGCAGTAACGAACGAGGACTACGTCGCGGCGCTCGTCGAGTTCGAGAACGGTGTTCGGGGCACACTCGAAGTCGACCGTTCGATCTTCGGGCCACAGAGCCAGATGGCGTTCGAGATGAACGGTTCGAAGGGTGCCGCAGCATGGAACCTCGAGACGATGAACGAACTCCAGCTCTACCTCCCCGAGGAAACCCCTGCCGACGGATACCTGCGCGTGCTCTCCGGCGACGGTTTCCCCCGCCACGGAAACATCGTGCCCGGCGGCGGCAATCCGATCGGATACGAGGACCTCAAGGTTTTCGAGGACCTCGAGTTCCTGATGGCGGTCGTTGAGGACCGCCCGGCCGCTGTGTCGTTCGCGGACGCGCTCGCCACGGCTGAAGTCGAGGCGGCCATGACCCGCTCCTGGGAGTCGGGGACCTGGGAGAACGTCACCAGCCTACGGATCGACTGAGGAGGATCGCCATGGACATGTACGTCGGGGGCCGGTGGCAAGGATCATCCGAGTGGCTCGACATCGTCTCTCCCTACTCGGGTGAGGTGATCGACCGGGTCCCGGTCGCAACCCCGAAGCAGATCGAAGAAGCACTCGCTACTGCCGAGCGGGGGGCGATCGTCATGCGAGGGCTCGGCGGCGCCGCTCGTGCCGACATCCTCCGCCGAGCGGCCGACCTGCTTGATGCGGACGTCGAACGGATCGCCCGCACCATCAGTCTGGAAGTCGGCAAGCCGATCGCCGAAGCCAGCGGTGAGGCATCCCGCCTCGGCGAAATGTTCCGGCTGGCGTCATTCGAAGGGACCCAGATCCGCGGCGAGACCCTCCCCCTCGACGCGCAGGCCGGTGCCGAGGGCAAACTCGGGTTCACGCTCCGGATCCCCACCGGTGTGGTCGTGGCCATTACCCCATTCAACTATCCCGGTCTCCTCGTTGTACACAAGATCGCCCCCGCCCTGGCTGCCGGCAACGCGGTGATCCTCAAGCCCGCATCCCAGGCTCCGCTGACGGCACTGATCATCACCGAGAAGCTGATCGAAGCCGGCCTCCCCGGCGTCGGACTCCAGACCATCACGGGAGGCGGAAGGGCCGTCGGGATGACGCTCGTTCGTGACGCACGTGTGCGGAAGGTCTCCTTCACCGGCAGTACCGCTGTGGGAGAGGAGATCACCCGCGTCGCGGGAGTGAAGCGTCTGTCCCTCGAACTCGGCGCGAACTGCCCGATGATCGTGATGCCGGATGCCAACCTGGAACTGGCCGCCGAAGCGAGCGCGACCGGGGGTTATGTCAACGCCGGCCAGGTGTGCATCTCGTTGCAGCGGGTGATCGTCCACGAGGACATCTACGAGGACTATCTCGAGGCCCTGCGCAAGCCGGTCGCCGCCTTCCGAATGGGTGACCCGCTTGCCGCCGACACCAAGATCGGTGCCATGATCTCGGAGGCCGAGGCGGCGCGGGTGGCGCGGTGGGTCGACGAGGCGGTCGCTTCCGGTGCGCGCGTCGTCATCGGCGGTGAGCGGGACGGCGCCAAGCTCTTCCCCACCGTTGTCGCCGACGTGACGCCCGGCATGAAGCTCTCTCAACAGGAGGTGTTCGGTCCCACGTTGAGCGTCATCAAAGCAGCGAGTATCGATCAAGCTATCGCCCTCGCGAACGACTCCAGCTACGGACTCGGCGCCGGCATCTTCACCCAGAACGTGACAACCGCGCTGCGGTTCGCGAGGGAGGTCGAAGCCGGCAGCATCCACATCAACTGGACGCCGCTGTGGAGAGCAGACCTCATGCCGTACGGCGGGTTGAAAGGCAGCGGCATCGGCAAGGAGGGAATCCGCTACGCCGTTGAGGAGATGACAGAACTCAAGACGGTGGTCATCCACGGTCTGGAAGGTGAGCCGTCATGATCGAGAACCGTGCCAAACATCGCCTCGCAGCCGGTGAGACGATCGTCGGCTGCTTCCTCCGATACCCGGTCGGAACGTTGGCCGAGTTCATGGCCCTCGGTGGTTGGGACTTCTTGGTGTTCGATGCCGAGCATGGGGCGCTGCAACCTCGCGATCTCGAGGACCTATCGCGGGCATGCGAACTCCACGGCGTCACCCCGATGGTGCGGGTGACAACCAACGAACCATCCACCATCCTGCGCTTCCTCGACGCCGGCGCCCACGGCCTCCACATTCCCTGGGTCGATTCAGGTGCCGCAGCGGAGGCCGCGATTCAGGCCGTGAAGTACCAACCGCGGGGATCGCGCGGGTTGGCAGCAACCCGATCAGCCGGATTCGGATTGTCTGCCTCGATCGGGGACTACACGAGACAATCCAACGCCGAAACACTTGTCGTGGTGCAGGTCGAATCCGGGGAAGGCGTGGCCAACGTCGAGGACCTTGTCGGTATCGACGGCATCGACGTGGTGTTCATCGGACCGACCGATCTCGCCCACTCCCTCGGTCACGTCGGCAATCCATCCCACCCCGACGTTCAGGCGGCCATGGGCCGAATCGCCGAGGTCGTCACGACGAGCGACAAGGCGCTCGGCATCTTCGTGGCCAACCCGGCCGAAGGAGTCGCCTGGCGCGAGCGAGGTGCTCGCTACCTCACCACCGGCCTAGAGCCGCTGTTGTCGGGCGCCATGCACAACTACTTGGAGACCATTCGCAGCACTGAAGGAGCAACCACATGAACACGATTCGACTCACGACGGCGCAAGCGATCGTCACCTACCTCATTGCCCAGCGAACGATCATCGACGGGAATGAAGAACCCCTGTTCGCTGGCGCGTTCGGCATCTTCGGCCACGGCAATGTGGTCTCCCTCGCCGAGGCGCTGTATCCGGTTCAGGACGAGTTGCCGACGTGGCGCGGACACAACGAGCAGTCGATGGCGCTGGCCGCGGTGGCATTCGCCAAGGCGAAGCGACGCCGTCAGATCATGATCGCTACGTCGTCGGTGGGACCCGGCTCCACGAACATGATCACCGCTGCCGCAACCGCACATGCCAACCGCCTACCACTGCTCATCTTCAGCGGTGACACTTTCCAGCATCGCTTCGTCGACCCGGTGCTCCAACAACTCGAGCACTTCGACAGTCCATCGACGACGGTCAGCGACGCCTACCGCGCGGTCACCCGCTACTGGGACCGCATCACCCGGCCCGAGCAGATCATCCAATCGCTCCCGCATGCGGTCGCCACGATGCTCGATCCTGCGGATTGTGGCCCGGCATACATCGGTCTTCCCCAGGACATCGCCGCAGAGGCGTACGACTACCCGGCCGAGTTCTTCACCACACAGGTTCACTACATCCGAAGGCCGATCGCCGATCCCAGAGATATCGACAGAGCGGCCGCACTGCTGGCCGCAGCCGACAAGCCGCTCATCATCGCCGGAGGCGGCGTCCACTACTCCGGAGCCGTCGCCGAACTCACGGCCTTCGCAGAGAAACACGGCATCCCCGTGACCGAAACGGTGGCCGGCAAAGCCACGCTGTTGGCCGACCACCCCAACTTCGTCGGTCCGCTGGGCGTCACCGGCAGCACCTCGGCCAACGCCATGGCCGGCGAGGCCGATGTCGTCGTCGCCGTCGGTACGCGACTCCAGGATTTCACCACCGGATCGTGGTCGGTCTTCGGCAACGAGAAGATGTCGCTGATCTCGGTCAATGTCGGACGATTCGACGCGACCAAACATCGTGCGATCTC
>CAXMQO010000098.1:0-3599 GCA_964195515.1 uncultured Saprospiraceae bacterium
ACACTCGGTGACCCCGCGCGTCGGTTCCTGGAAGGACAGCCTTTCGAACCCGACCATTTTCAGATCGAGGCCATTCGCGCCATCGAACACGGCGCCTCGGTCGTGGTGACCGCGCCGACCGGTTCCGGGAAGACCCTGATCGCCGAAGCGGGTGTCGCAATCGCTCTCGCTGCCGGGAAACGGACCTTCTACACGGCACCGATCAAGGCGCTCTCCAATCAGAAGTACCGCGATCTCGTTGGCCGATATGGCGAGGCAGGCGTGGGTCTGCTCACCGGCGACAACACCATCAACGCGATGGCACCGGTGGTGGTTATGACCACCGAAGTCTTGCGGAACATGATCTATGCCGATTCGACCGCGCTTGACGGCCTCGGTGTCGTCGTCCTCGACGAAGTCCACTACTTGCAGGATCGGTACCGGGGATCCGTGTGGGAGGAAGTCATCATCCATCTCCCCGCGGGGATTCAGCTCGTAAATCTTTCGGCGACCATCGCCAATCCGGAGGAGTTCACCGCTTGGATCCGGGCGCGTCGCGGGGCAACCGATCTCGTAGTGGAGGAACACCGCCCCGTGCCCCTGGAGTCGATGTATCTGCTGCGGGACCGTCACCACGGGGACGCCGTGGAGTGGTACCCGGTATTCGGCAAAGACGGTTTCCACCCGAACAAGCGGGTCCTGAATCTTCTCCGAAAGGGGAGAGGCCGTCATCGCAGGTTCGCGACACCGCGACGGCTTGAGGTCTCCGAGGCATTGCTTGGCGCGGGCAAACTCCCGGCTATCTACTTCATCTTCTCACGGGCCGGGTGCGACGATGCCGCTCGCACGGTGGCTGCCGCCGGTCTCGGGCTGACATCGGCCGATGAGCGTGCAGCGATCCGCTCCTTCGCCGACGACGCAACGGCCCATCTCGACTCGGTCGACCTTGGCGTGCTGGGCTACGACTCGTGGCTGGCGATGCTGGAGGCGGGTGTGGCAGCACACCACGCGGGAATGGTGCCTGCGTTCAAGGAGACGGTGGAACGGCTCTTCTCTTCTGGCCACGTCAAACTCGTCTTCGCAACAGAGACCCTCTCCCTCGGAATCAACATGCCGGCGAAGGCCGTGGTGCTCGAATCGTTCAGCAAGTTCAACGGAGAGACGCATGAGCTTCTGCGCGCTGGGGAATTCACCCAACTCACCGGTCGGGCCGGCCGTCGAGGGATGGATGAGCAGGGGACCGCTGTGGTCCTCTACAGTCCATTTGTACCGTTCCAGAAGGTGGCCGATGTGGCTGCGATGGGGAGCCACCCGCTCTCGTCGTCATTCGAACCCTCGTACAACATGGCAGTGAATCTGGTCGCGAACTATCCGAAGTCGCGAGCCGAGGAGCTCCTCCGGGCGTCATTCGCCCAATTCAGGGCCCAGGAGAGGGTTCGAAGACTCGAGGACCGAATCGCCGATCGGACCGCCGAGGTGGCGCAGTTGCTCCAAGCCGCCCAATGCGAGCGTGGGGACGTTGAAGCGTATGCCCGCGCGCCGCTCGGATCGGGAGAAGGATCCGACGCGGTCAGAGAGTTTCTTGCGGGCCTCGACTCCGGGGATGTGCTTGACCTGGGCGACGGCGATCGGTGGGTGATCCTTGCTCGCGGTTACGGGAGGAATCCCCGATATCTCCTTCTGTCCGATCGCGGAGAGCGCAGGAAGGCGACGTCCGACGAGCTCGGTGCTCTCCCCAGACACGTCGGCAGGATTGCTCTGGATGAACCCGTTCGCAGTTCCGACGGGGCATATCTCGATGCCGCGGCGTCGTTGCTTCGCACGTGGACTCCTGAGGGTGCTCCGCGCTCCATCGCGGCGGAGGGGACCATCGACACCACCGTGGCGACATGTCCGGAGCTTGCTGAGCACCTTCAGTGGCTGGCCCGGTCCCAGCGGGCGACCAAGGACCTCAGGAGGCTGGAACGACGACGGAGGCGAAACGACGATGATGTCGTCGATCGATTCCACGCCCGTATGGCGGTGCTCTCCGAGTTTGGTTACGTGGAGCGATGGGATCTGGCTGGGAAGGGTCGGAGCTTGCGCCGCGTCTACGGCGAACTTGACCTCCTGCTGACGGAGGCCGTGGAGTCGGGGATTCTCGATGGACTCTCTTCGCCCGAATTCGCCGCGGTCGTGTCGATGTTCACGTTCGAACCGCGCGCGTCGGACGGGGAAACTGCCATGCTCGTGGGCGCGGTCGCCGATCGATACGAGCGAATCGTGAAGATCTGGGAAATGGTTACCGCAGCGGAGGAGCGCCACCGCCTTCCCGCGTCTCGGATGCCCGAACCCGGGTTCGCTCCCTATGGCTACGGCTGGGTCTCGGGAGCGGGTCTGGAGGACCTGTTCGGTGAGGATGGTTTCGCGGCAGGGGATTTCGTGCGAAATTGCAGACAACTCCTCGATGTGATGCGTCAGATCAGAGACGCGTTCCCTTCGCTGGCGCCGGTGGCGGCCGCCGCTATTGCCGCGACCGATCGGGGAATCGTCGCTGTGGGAGGTCGCGCATGAGTGCGTGGTGGGTGATCGTTAATCCGTCCGCTGGTCGGGACGGGAATCTCGAAACGCGGGTGACGGCGGCGCTCACGGCACGGGACATTGACCACGAGATCCGGGTGTCTCCATCTGCCGACGCTGTGACGGCGATCGTCGCGGAGGGCCGCGGCAAGGGATATGACGCATTCGCCTCAGTTGGGGGAGACGGCACTGCGAATCTCGTTGTGAACGCCCTCCTCGAACTCGACTGGGCATCGCGTCCGACACTCGGGATTCTTCCTGCCGGATCGGGAAGCGACTTCATAAGGACCTTTGCGATCCCCGGTCACCTCGAGTCGGCCGCGGATCATCTCCTCGGTGACCTTCGGTATCCGGTTGACGTCGGGCTGTTGAACGGGTCGTTTGGAAGGCGCTACTTCCTCAACGCAGCGAACGCGGGAATCGCATCCCGGACCGTTGTCGAAGCCAACCGTCTACCCGCACGCCTGGGAGCACACCGGTACTTGGCCGGGTTCTGGATCGCTCTTGCGAAGACCGACCCCGAAGACGTGCGTGTCGACTGTGACGACAGGACGATTGCCGCCAAGGCTTGGAATGTGGTGATCGCAAATGGCCAATTCTTCGGTGGCGGGATGAATGTCGCTCCCCGTGCGACGACCGGTGATGGCCAGTTCGACGTGCAGGTCTTCGCCGGTCCGAGGAGGGAAGCTCCATTGATCATCCGCAGAGTCGTGAAGGGCACTCATCTGACGCATGCGGCGGTACGAAGAACCACCGGCCGCAACGTGGCCGTCAACGTACCTGAGACGTGGCTGGTCGAGGCTGACGGTGAGATCCTGGGCTCGGGATCGTTCACGGCCGAGGCCATCGGGAACCGCCTCTTGTTCAAGATCTAGAACCGTCCCCGAATATCGCTGCGTCCGTGTATGATCCCGCGCCGCAGGAGGTTGAATCCATGTCAATCGACGAAATCAGCGAAGAAGATCCCCCGGAGGATCTCTCTGAATTGGACGAGGATCTCGACGTGGACGCGCTGATCGACGAAGAGACGGACGAAGAGACGGACGAAGAGACGGACGAAG
>CAXMQO010000099.1:0-5549 GCA_964195515.1 uncultured Saprospiraceae bacterium
CACAGGCACCTCAGGGACCTTCCGGAGAAGGTGCGCCTCGCAACAATGAAGACGGCATTCGCACCGAGCGCACGGAATCCTCAGAGGGTGGGCAAACCGCTGATTGGCGAACTCGACGGACTGCATTCTGTTCGCCGTGGCGACTACCGAACCATCTACGAGCTACGAGATCCTCGAAGATGAGTACGTCGTCGTCATTCACCGCATCCAGCAGCGCAGCGACGCCCACCGACCGCGATAGCTACCCGGCCCAGACCCACAGCACCCAGACCGCCATCATGACCAAGCCGACGGCGAACTGGACTCCGGACGCGAGCAGCATCGACTTGAGCGTCGCCCAGGTCGCGTTGAGTGCACCTATGACGTGACGCTCCCGCACGATCGTCGTGACCAGGATCCCGACCACGAATCCGAGCGGAGCCCCAACCACCGGAACGATGAAGAAGCCGGCAATCGCGAAACCGAGAGCGATCACTTGCCCCCACCAGGGGACACCGACCTCCGAAGCCGTGCGCTGCGGGAGATAGAACGCGGAGGCCGTGCCGGCGATCGCCAGCGCCGTGATCAACGCCATTGCTATCCACCCGCCGGTTCCGAACCCGGCCAGGACCCCATACACCGCGGCAGCAGCCCAGATCACCCACAAACCGGGCAGGATCGGCAGCACTGTCCCGGCGACGCCGATCACCATGATGACCGCGACGAGGACAATGAGCAGGGTGTCGGCGCTCACGCCTCCGGGCGGATGCTCTCCTCGAGGAGCATCGCGATGTCCTTCACCACCACGGTCTCCTCGACCCCGAGGTCACGCACAGCGTCATCGATCATCACGAAGCAGAACGGGCAACCGGTCGCGACCACATCGGTGCCACACGCGACGGCCTCCTCGGTCCGCTCAATGTTGATCTTCTTCCCGGTGTCCTCCTCGTACCACATCTTCCCGCCACCGGCTCCGCAGCAGAAGGAGTTGCTCTCGGTTCGCGGCATCTCGAGCCGCGTCCCGATCGCATCGACGACACCACGGGGTGCCTCGTACACGTCGTTGTAGCGGCCGAGGTAACACGGGTCATGGAAGGTGACGGTCTGTCCGTTCGACTTGGGCGTGATCCTCCCTTCGTCAACGAGACGCATCAGGAGGTCCGAATGGTGGATCGTCTCGTAGTCCCCTCCGAACTGCGGATACTCGTTCTGAAGGGTGTTGAAGCAATGCGGACACTGCGTGACGATCTTGGTGACCCCGAGATCATTCAGCGTCTCGATGTTCTGCAACGCCAGGCCCTGGAACACGTACTCGTTGCCCGTGCGACGAGCCGGATCTCCGGTGCAGAGTTCCTTCTTCCCAAGGATCGCGAAGTCGACATCTGCCTCGTGCAGAAGCCTCGCCGTGGCGATCGTGACCTTCCGGTTCCGGTCGTCGAACGAACCGGCGCAGCCCACCCAGTAGAGGTACTCCGCCGTCACGCCCGGCTCGTCGAGGAACTTCACTTCGAAGTCGAGTTCCTTGACCCAGTCCCCACGGGTCGTCTGGTCCATCCCGTAGATATTCGAGGAGTTCTCGAGACTGACGTAGGCCTTGCCGAGTTCCGATGGGAATTCCGCCTCCATGAGCGACAGGAAGCGTCGCATATCGAGGATCTTGTCGACGATCTCGAGGCCTGCCGGGCACACCTCATCGCAGGCTCGGCAGGTCGTGCACGACCACAACTCCCAGGGAGTGATCCGCTCGAAGACGAGGTCAGACGAGACGGTGAGGTCTCCGTCTACGCTCACCGTTGGAGAGATCGGATCGGCCGCCGTCTCCGCCGCGACCTGTCCCAACTTGAGCACGATCTCTCGTGGGTCGAGTGGCTTGCCGGTCTGGTTCGCAGGGCACACCTCGGTGCACCGGCCGCAGACCGTGCAGGCGTCGGTGTCAAAGAGTTGTTTCCACGTGAATTCACCGACCCGG
This sequence comes from uncultured Saprospiraceae bacterium, assembly GCA_964195515.1. Classification (GTDB taxonomy): domain Bacteria; phylum Actinomycetota; class Acidimicrobiia; order Spongiisociales; family UBA5794; genus JAHEEL01. The sequence goes on from CAXMQO010000099.1 coordinate 1,949, forward strand.
GACGCGCCGATCGTCTCGATGTCTTCCACCTCCATGAGGTTCGGAACCTCTCGCATCGCGCCCTTTGGCCGATCTCGAGGAGCCAACGCAAGGTTCGCCGGCGAAGTGAAAACGTGGCGGAGTTTCGTCGTCGGAAGGATGACGAGGAAGGCGACGAACGCCACGGCGTGGATGATCCAGAATGCCTGATGCCAGCCCGACGCGGTCGTTGACGGAATCAGGTAGGACAGCGGGTAGCCGACGAACGACCACACCTCGAACGACGGCTGACCGCTGTACGAGATCCGGGCCGCCTCCGTAAGAAGGCCGGTCACGCCGATGAGGCCGAGGGTGAACAGGATCCACGCGTCCTCCGGCCGTGTCTTCGCTCTGAGACGCCACGGCTTCTGCCCGTACCGACGCACCGCCGCCCACACGATGCCGACTACGAACACGACGGCGGCCATGTCGAGCACCGCCGAGTAGCCCTGATAGAACCATCCGTGGAGGAACTTCATCGACGCAGGGAGGATGTGGTCGAGTTCGAGTATGGCCGTGCCGATCATGAGGACGATGAAGCCCCAGTAAATCATCGAGTGCATGAGACCGGCCTGGCGGTCCTCCAGCACGGTGCGCATCAGCAGCGCATCCCGCAGCCCGATCGTCCGCTGTTTCCACAGCCCGGAGCGGGTCTCCCAGGATCCCCGCTCCCAACTCTTCGCCCGCTGAGCGAAGAGGTAGAGCGTGACACCGAGGAATGTTGCGATCGTCATGTAGAAGAGGGCAACGATCAGCGCGGGGATGTTCCCGAAGATCGGCCGTCCAATCTCGAAATGCGGCTCTTCGGGGAGCGACCCGAGCCACCAGAAGATCAGCGTCCCCACGACCGACAGACCTGCGAGAACCCCGAGAACCCGACTCGGTGTGACCTTCCACCCGTCGCGCTTCTCGTCGCTGTCCGGTGGCGTCTCGGTGGTGGTCAACGCATGCCTCCTGTGGGTTCGGATGCCAGTTTAGGGAGGGGGAACGGAGCCCGGTCCACCGCGGGCGGACCGCCGACAGCAGACAGCCAACAGGAGTAGTGACGGCTCGTCACGACTCTTCCAACCGTGGCCTCACCGTGCTACATCTGCGGGGATGCGCAACTACAAGAAGTTTGAAATCTGGAGACGGAGCCACGCACTTGTTCTCTCGGTCTATCGCGTTGCGAGCGAGTTCCCATCGGGGGAACGCTACGGAATTGTGAGCCAGATGCGACGAGCAGCAGTCTCGGTTCCGACCAACATCGCCGAAGGGTCGGGACGGCCATCTACGGCGGATTTCGCCCGCTTCTTGGGTATCGCACTGGGGTCGCTCAGCGAAGTCGACTACTACGTCGTTATGGTGGAGGATCTCGGATACATCGATGATGCGACCGCTCGAGATCTCGACACACAGATTGCCGATCTTCGTCGAATGATGAGCAGATTTCGGTCGACGGTGACCAGTGGATAGCGAGCCTCGGTGACCTGCGGTCTGTCTGCTGTCACCTGTCCCCTGTTCGCTGTTCGCTGTCCGTGGCCCGTCCCTCCTACGACAACCCCACCACGTTCCCGTCGTCATCGATGTCCATTACGTGGGCGGATGGGTGGGCGCCGAGGCCCGGCATCCGAGTGATCGTCCCTGTAAGGGGGAGAATGAAACCGGCGCCGATCGCGGCTTGCACCTCTCGGACGCGGAGAATCCACCCGGTGGGGGCGCCGAGAAGCGACGCATCGTGGCTCAACGAGTACTGGGTCTTCGCCATACAGATCGGGAGATGTCCCCACCCGAGATCCTCGTAGCGAAGGAGTTGCCGTTCGGCCACGGCGTCGAACTTGACGCCGTCTGCACCGTAGATGTCGGTCGCGATCATCTCGATCTTGTCGCGCAGCGGCATGACATCCGGATACAGCATCTGGAAGTTCGAACCCTTCGCCACCGCGTCTGCAACCGCGCGAGCCAGGTCCACCATGCCCGGGCCGCCGTCCGCATGGGGTTGGGCGACCGCCCACCGCACCCCCTCTTCCTCACAGACCGCAACGATGGCTTCATGTTCCGAAGCGAAGTCCGTCGGGAACGCATTGATTGCGACCACCGGAACCACCCCATGACGGCGCACGATGCGGATGTGCTGACGGAGGTTGGCCGTCCCTTCGAGCACATCGCCGGGATTCTCTTCGAAAAGCGCCGCCGGAAGGGGTCGACCGACTTTGATGGTGTACTTCCCGGAGTGGAATTTCATCGACCGAACGGTCGTCACCACGACTGCAGCATCAGGAGCAAGCCCGGATTCCCTGCACTTGATGTTGAAGAACTTCTCGGCGCCAATGTCTGAGCCAAAGCCTGCTTCCGTGATCAGGAAGTCTCCGCCACGGATTCCGACATAATCGCCGACGATCGACGAGCTGCCGTGTGCGATGTTTGCGAAGGGTCCGGTGTGCACGACGGCGGGCGTGCCTTCGAGCGTCTGCATCAGGTTGGGAGACAAGGCGTCCTTGAGCAGCACGGCCGCCGACCCGGCTGCCTTAACCTCTTCAGTGGTGACCGCTCTACCGTGGCGGTCGAACCCGATGACGGTGCGGCCGAGCATCTCGCGGAGACCCCTGAGGCTGGTCGCAAGACCGAGCATGGCCATGATTTCCGAAGCGGCTGTGATATCGAACCCGGTCTCTCGCGGCACGCCGTTGATCTTGCCGCCAAGGCCGGTCACCACGTTGCGCAGCGTGCGGTCGTTGACGTCGAGGACGCGGCGCCATGTGACGTCGCCCGTCCCGATCGACAGCTGATTGCCGTGGTAGATCTGGTTGTCGATGAGCGCCGAGATGAGATTGTTCGCTGCCGTGACCGCATGGAAATCACCGGTGAGGTGAAGGTTCATCTCTTCCATCGGAACGACCTGCGAATAGCCGCCACCCGCCGCTCCACCTTTGATCCCGAACGTCGGTCCAAGCGACGGCTGTCTGAGCGTGACCACGGCCCGTCGGTCGATGTGTTTGAAACCCTGGGCAAGCCCGACTGCAATCGTCGTCTTGCCTTCTCCGAGCGGCGTCGGGTTCGTCGCCGTGACCAGCACGTACTTCGCCCGTGGCGGGCCCATCTGTTCGATTGCCGCAAGCGAGATCTTTGCTAACTCTCGGCCGTGGTGCTCGACATGGTCGGGCGCGATCCCCATCTCTGCTGCGATGCCTTCGATGGGGTGGAGTTTCGCTGCGCGCGCGATCTCGAGGTCCGTCGGCATAGCCATCGGGTCAAACTTCAGGGGTCGTGTACGTGACGAGCATCTTCATGTAGTTGGCACGCACGAACGCGTCCGGATTGGGTGCGTTCCCTATGGCCATTGAACCCCTCAGCTGGTTCGTCGACTCGTACTCGCGCTCCTCGAGCCAGTGCCGCATGTCAGCGAGCACCGTCCGGGCATGACCCGCACCCCTCTTGAGCAGCGCCGAGGTCATCATCGCGACCGTCGAGCCGGCGAGCAGCGCCTTGATGACGTCCTCCGCGTCGTGCACCCCGGACGTCACGGCGAGGTCAGCTTCAACCCTTCCGCTCAAGAGGGCGATCCACCGGAGTGGCAACAACAGGTCGTTGGATGTCGAGAGCT
>CAXMQO010000100.1:0-27718 GCA_964195515.1 uncultured Saprospiraceae bacterium
GCCGGGAACCTTCTCGGTGACGTGCCACGCCGTGCGAAGAGCGACGACGACGAAGCCGCCGAAAGCCACGAGGGGAATCCACCACCACTCACCGGACCACGCGGTGCCGTCGGTCTCGGGGAATATCCGATCGATGGCCCAGCCCGTGGCGCCCAGATAGATGAGGCCCAGGACTCCGCCTGCGACACCGAGCAGAACCGCAACCCCCAACAGACGCCGATACCACGGCACATCGAACGGCAGCACAAATCCTCCATTACCAGCCCACCGGCACCCGCAACCTTGCCGCGGCCTCGACGAGTCCGAGCGATCGACGCCAGCCTAGTGCCGGGCGAATCCGGGCAATCGGCGAAGGTGATCATCTGCCGAGTGGTTGATCCGCTCACCTTCCGTCACTTCGAGGATGTTGCTGACGTTCGATTAGTCATCGTCTGCCAAGCCGTGGATCGCCTGAGCGTCTCGTCCACCTGAGCGATATGTAGCGACGGTGATTGCAAAACTCCTTGTGGGTGTCGTCTCCGCCAGACATCGTCCGGAGCGCGCTGTGACTTCTTCGGCGGTGCCCGAGTACTCCTGGGACACGATCCGGAATCTGCCGTGCCCTACCCGCGTTCCCGGCGCTTGGGGGTGGGGCGCGGCGAATTCGGGTTGGACGGAACCACGATCAGCCCACTGGGTGTCGGCGGTAGACTCACGCTGTTCTGGGCAGAGTGGAGGACTCAGGTGGCAGCCGAGACGAAGACCATCCGATTCACCATTCTGGCCGAGCGCGGCCACACTCGCCCATACGCGCCGATATGGGTGGCGGCCTTGGCTGGCCGGTGTGTTGAAGCGGTATCATGATTGTTCGTTGAGTACTGCCGATGACTGGGGGAAGGACGATGGATCAGTCGAAAGAGCGATCTGGAGTTGATGCCTTGGTGGTTGGCGCAGGTTCTAGTGGGGACACGGCGGGTCTGTTTCACACCTCTGAAGTCCGCTGGTTTGCTCGCGGTTCGATTCCGCCGGATGTCCAGGCTTGGTTCACCGGGGGGCGGACGGTGGGTAGCGTTGAAGAACGGCTCGATACGTACCAGTTGCACGGACTCGATGACATCGGGGTGAAGCGTCGCTATGGCACGACGCTTGAAGTCAAGGTGCGTCGAACATGCGGCACGTCGTTGAACCTCGGAAACGGTCTCGACGGTCGAGTCGAAGAGTGGAGCAGGTGGGAACCTGGTGAAGATGACGGGATCTGGCAATTGCCGGAGACGCCGTGGATTGATGTCCACAAGGTGATCTATACCCGCAGCTTCATGCCAGCCGATCGAGAGGTCATTCTTCCTTCGATTCACACGAATCGTCTCTTTGCGGGATGCGATATTGAGATTGCCGAGGTCACGGTGGGTGGGATCGATACGTGGTCCTTGGCGCTCGAGGCGTTCGGTCCGACGATGGGACGCCAGCAAGCCTTGGTGTCTTCGTGGCGTACGCTCCTAGCCCATACACCTTCGACCGAGAATCTCGGCTTCGCCTTTGATCGTGAGTGCGGATATCCGGAATGGTTGCGACTCGTGACGTTGGGACAACTCGAATCGGATCGTTGATTCACCTACGACCGGGTTCGTCACAGCCCAACCAGGTAGCCGGCCACGCCTAGGTCCTGACTCGCATTTGAGGCTTGCCCCGGTCCACGACCTGGCTGATGTCGTGCCTTTCTCTCCGACCGCCCATATCCGGCTGGGAGGGATGATGTGGTTGGTGTGGCACGCACCGGTCGAGCGGTGAGCGTCCCGTTGAGCTGATAGTGCAGCTCGGTTGGGCCCATCGAGGGTACGATATCGGCATGGACGCTTCCCCTTCGCCCGAACGCACCATGGCGACGGTATTGCCTGGATCGACTCTGCCACCCCCCGAGGTCGTCGACGACGCGAGGGACGATCGGCCGCCCGAGATCACTCAGGCCGAGATCCAGTTCGCGGTTCGCTTTGAGGGAATCCAGCAACGGGTGCCTCCGCAGGAACTCCGGCAAGTCCCTCTTCCCCGATACGAACAAGAAATCCAAACTGTACCCAGACCGCCGGCACGAAAGCTGGAGAAGCCGTCTATTCGGCTGCAGAAGAGGGAGCCCCTGCCCGCGGGTATCCAGCGGCTCAGCCTCGAACACCTCGACTACGCAATCGGTGTCCTCATCGGGGGCGACGTATCCCCCGACAAGGCAGTGCACGAAGTCCGCAAAGCTATGCGCCGGGTCCGGGGTCTTCTCCGTCTCGTTCGGGACGAGCTCGGACCCGACGTCTACCGGTTCGAGAACATCCGCCTCAGAGACACCGGACGCCTCATCTCCGAAGCGCGCAACGCGGCCGTGGCTCTCGACACGTTGGCGACGGTCGAAAGCCGGTACGCCGAGTTGCTTGTCACCGACGTCTTCGCAGGCGTCCGTGGAGCCCTCGAGGCTCGGAAGTCCGGCATCGTCGAACATGCCATCGGCGATCCAGAACAGCGGCGTCAGATTGTCGACGCACTGAGGTCGGCAAGGGCACGGTACGCGGCCCTGCCGCTTGAAGGCATACTCGGCAAGCCCAGCACCAAACCGTCGATCCGGAATTCGTATCGAGCGATTGCACCCGGTCTCGCAAGGACCTACAACCGGGGCCGACTCCGCATGGCCGACGCCTATCGGTCTCCGTCGGCCGAGCGCTTCCATGAGTGGCGGAAACGAGTGCGCTATCTCCGCTTCGAGCTGGAGACACTCACCGAATTGTGGCCCGAGGCCATCAACGGGATTGTGTTCGCGGTCAATGATCTCGGAGACACGCTTGGGGCGGATCACGATCTCGCCGAGCTCAAGAGCCTCGTCCACGACGATCACGCTCTCACGTCCGGGAAACGAGAACGGGATCTCCTCACCGCTCTTCTCGAACAGCCGCGCTCCGATCTCCAGTGGCAAGCGTGGACGAAGGGACTGCGGGTGTACGCCGAACCCACCGATCGGTTCGTCGAGCGCTTCGGCGTGTATTGGGAAGCCTCGAGAGACCAGCCGGGCGTTGGTGGACCGCTGATGGTGGGCGGTCGTCTGCCGGGCCCCGCCTAACCACGTCCGGCGATCTGCCGCTTGTCGGCGAGGAGCTCGATGGGTGGCCCCAGCATCGGCAGGACAACTCTTGACGTTGCCGGTGCGCCGCAAATACCGCGCGCGAGCTTCCGAGGAGTTCGCGGCCACGCGGTTTGCCCGATTCAGGGGGCCCGTTGGCGGGGTTGGGGTCGCAGCGCACCAGCATTCGGGCGACGGGCTACACCGACGCGGGCATGGTGACGAGCAGAGGAGCGTCTCGACGTCGTGACCTAGCGCGCCTTGTCGATGGCTGCGTCGACCTTGGCCGCCACGAGGCTTGTCACGACTTGGCTTTCTTGGTGGGTTTCGTCTTCTTGGTCTTCTTGGCCTTCTTGGTGGGTTTCGCCTTCTTGGTCGGTTTCGTCTTCTTGGCCTTCTTGGCCTTCTTGGTGGGCTTGGTCTTCTTGGTCGGTTTCGTCTTCTTGGCCTTCTTCGCTTTCTTGGTGGGCTTGGTCTTCTTGGTCGGTTTCGTCCTCTTGGTCTTCTTGGCCGGCGGGGCCATCTCTACTCGTCGTGGTGCCTCACCGCCGGTCACCGCAGCAGGCGCCGGTTCGTTTCCGGCAAGGAGTTGTTGCGCCTCGGCCCGCAGAGAAATGGCGCGGGTCGAACCGACACCGCGGACCGCCTCCAACGCCTTCGATCGGGCGCTCGCCAGGGATGCGACGTTCGTGAAGCCAGCCTCGACGAGCAGTTGTGCGGTGGAAGGGCCTACGCCCTTTACGTCGAGAAGTGAGTTGTCCATGCGCTCACTATCGGCGTGCATAGAGGCGCACTGAAGCTCGCACCACCGCCGACGGTCTACAGATTCTCGAGCTCGATGCGCACGAAGATGATCTTCTTGACACAGCGAAGCTTCGATGTGGACGGGATGTCGGGTCTGGTGGGCCTGTGGTATTTCGATGCCCGGTTGACCGGTCCGGCACGGAGGCTGGGATAGTGTCACTTCGCACGGAGTGCCGCACGGTCCCAGGGAGGTACCGATCATTGAATCGCCCCGGGTCTCATGGAGACGCGGGGCGATCCAACCGGTCACCTAGGATCGTCCGACGCCGTGGTTTGCCGCAGTCCCGTCGGCATCGGTGGATTGGCTGCTCGGGTGCCCGTGAAGTCGTGGCTCGCTGAGTGAAGGGTTCTATGCGATGGCGATACTCGGCGACCGGGATGTTGATGGAACGATCTTGCCGTTTCCTTCACCGCCATTGGGCAGTGTGGCGGGCCGCACGATGCAGGAGTCGGTGTACAGCCCCGTCCGGCGACACCCCGGCTGCCCGACGACGCTCCGAACGTCCTGATCATCCTCATCGACGACGGTGGTTCGTGTCGCACGCCCCGACCAGACCGCCCATAACCGGCTGGGCGGTTCTTGGAGCTAGTCAACAAGCCGGGACAGGTGAGCACAGCGCCGGACGACGATCAGCAGACCGGCGCCGAGCGCGGCATAGTCGTTGCGCAGGCAAGGTGAGTGAACGCAACAGGTGGTCAGATTGGATTCATTCGGGTTGCGGTGAGCATCCGGGTCGCCGAGATCAGCCACCTGGCGTCTACAACTCCTCGTCCTCGCTCAATCCCGGTGGTTTGGGTTGCCACGGCCAGCGCCCCTCAACCTCGAGAATGGTGGTCCAACTCAGGAAGGTACGGATCAGGACGAGAAGACCGAGCACCGCGGCATTGTTCAGGGTCGGTTCGAGTGTCACCGTCTTGATGACATCGCCGGCGATGAGGAGATCCAACCCAATGAGCAGGCCGCGACCCATGTACCGCTTGAACGTGACGTAGGCGGCCGACCAATTGGAACGGAATCGTTCACTGACCGCGCCGATGATGGCAGCCACAACGGCGCCGGCAATTGCCAGAACGGCGGCGAGTTCAATCAGGTCGGCAAACGCCTTGGCGAGGTAGAAGTCGCCGACTTTGAAGCCTTCTTCGAGCGCGAACAGCCACAGCATGAGATGATCCTAAGCGAACGAGCGACTGCTCGGATTCGCCGAGCGGCCTGGGGAAGGTCTGGACGGATGCAAATGATACCGCTCGTGGGGAGAGTCCTTCGGAATCCCCAACGGACTCGCCGTTGGCGAGTCCGTTGGGCCAGGTGAGGCTCGAACCTACACGCGTTCACTGCAATATTGCCGAAAAGGAGACACCATGGCGATAGGTCCGGTTCAGCTCTTAGTGCTCGGTTTCGATCACCCCGATTTCCACGGAGAGATCATCGCCGAACTGAAACGACTCAAAGAAGACGGCACGATTCGAGTGATCGACGCTCTGGCGGTCCACAAGGACGCCGACGCATGAACTAGGGGCGTTCCGGGAGTCTCATCAGCGCCGGGTCCAGGTCATGGGTCCACGGCAATCCGGCGTTCTTCCATCCGTTCACCATCCGCTTTCGGTGGGCGTCGCTCCCCGGGTCATTGACCCGCTCACCCTCCATGCCTTCGAGGATGTTGTACACATCGGAGTAGCCGGCATCCACCAACGCATTGACCGCAAGAGCAGCCCTCCCGCCGGAGCGGCACATGACCAAGATGGTGTCGGTCGGGGCCGCCCAACTCTCGACTTCGGGCAGGAAGTTGGAGTTCATCTCGATCGCGACCCTTCCCTTCTCCGGCTCCCACCGATAGGTGTGCATGACGACCGGGATGTTCATCGCTATCTCCGGGTGGCCCACGAAGGCGTACTCCTCGGGCGTCCGTACGTCGAGGACCTTGACATGGTCGCGGTCAGCAGCCCACCGCTCATATGCCTCCGTGGGCGTCACGTAGAGCTCGAGCTTCGTACGACAGCCTTCAGGGACGTCGTAGCGCGATTCCGCCTCGCCCATTCCGATCACCTCTTTCGCTCTAGCCGAGTCGGGTGTGTTCAATGTCGAGCTGGGCATAGTCAGGGCCGAGCTTCTCGTCGACGACCTTGGTCCACTCCTCTTCGAGTAGTTGCTTGGCTGCCTCCTCGGCGAACTCCGGTGCCGCCCACTCGGACACATCGAAGTCGTTCTCGATGTAGCCGTGGCTGAACATGAAGTCCTTGCCAATATCGATCGAGACCAGGTTCTGGGCCGAGAGGTTCGGCACCATGTCCACATCTTTGATGCCCCGGTACGTGTCCTCAACATCGCGATAGAACGTCTGGCGGTTGAGGATCGCCGCAGCAGCGTGCTTGTGCTCATTCGCCCAACGCCCGACCTTGATCATCGCCTTCATGTAGGCAACCACCAACTCCGGGTGCTTCTCCGCCATCACATCGCTGCACGTGATCACGGCCGGGCAGTTCGCCATCTGCAACGTCCAGTCCGGATACTTCGACAGATCCTCGATCGCCTTGAACTTGCCCGTCGCCTCCTGGAGATGCTGAAAGACCTTGCTCTGGGTGTAGATCGCATCAACCGTCCCGCTCTCGAGCGACTTCTCGAGCGGGCGGAATGCCAAGTCGGGCTTGTGATCGCGGCGCATCCACAGCTCCGACGGGTTGTTCATGGGGACCTGGAGCATCTCCGGCTTGTCGTACCAGTCGTCGGGGTACGGGAACTCGACGATCTCGACATCATCCATCGTCATGCCGTTCATCCGCAGCATCAGTTCGATACCGGCGTGCTCCTGGATACGCCACCAGTCGTTCTTGATCGTGTTCAGGCTCTTCGTAAGGCCGATCTTCTTCCCCCGAAGTTCGGTCATCCGGAAGATGTCGTCCCGGGCCCGAACCAACATGCAGCCGCCCTCCCAGACCTGGGTCGCACCCAAGAGCCGGGTCCCGCGGATATCCGCATTCACGTGGATCGGCGGGTATAGGCCACCGAAGCGGATCAGGTTGTCCAGATTGTGGACGTAGTGCGGATACCAGTTGTTCTCGGGTGCGTGGCGGAAATAGGCGTACTCGACGCCGATCTTCTTGAACTCCTCCCGACACCACCCCAACTCCTGATCAACGTTGTTGGCCGACACCATCGGACAATTCGTGAACCACACTTCGTCCCAACTCAGCGGAACTGTGCTCGATACCCGTTCAGCCTCAGACATGGTTGACCCGCTCCTTCACGATCGACCGAAGGACCTTGCGTCGCCCACCGCCAAGATTACGGAACGTCTCATCGAGGCATCAGGGTCTTTGGGCATGTCCCGACCAGCCCACAACCGGTGTCGCCTCAAGGGGTCATTGCAACGCTTCGGCGAGTTTGTCTGATGGTGTCATCCATCCGAGGGTTTGTCGAGGCCGACCGTTGAGGGAGTGGGCTGCAGCATCGAGATCGGCTTGGGTGAGGGCGGACATGTCGGTGCCTTTGGGGAAGTACTGGCGCAGGAGCCCGTTGGTGTTCTCGTTCGATCCTCGTTGCCACGGACTCTTCGGGTCACAGAAGTAGACCTGGACGCCGGTGGCGACCGTGAACTGGGCGTGTTGGGCCATCTCCTTGCCTTGGTCCCACGTCAACGATTGCCAGAGATGCTCCGGGAGGCGTTGGACCGTGTCGGCCAACGCGGCGCGAACCGCTTCGGCGGTGTAGCCGTCCGGGTGGTTCCGCTCACGACGGAAGCTAGGCCCGTCGCCCGATCTGTCCGGCCGGCCCTTTCGCGCCGCTATCCGGTATCCGATTCGGAACGACCCGAACGTTACAGGGCATCCTCGTTCGTCTGACCCCCGGACAACCACGAGTGTCGCTACGTCACTCGAAAGAGACGGACGACGACCGGAAACGAGCCGAACCAGTGAGAGTCGAAACTCCCTACATCACAAGGGTTTCCAGCGACATACCAACGCAGTCCAACCCCCTGTTTCTGATTGCGGATCGGGAGGTTGGGGATTCGAGTTCCTCCGGGCGTGCCGAACGAATTCTTGCGGCGCAGGCACTCTTCTGTTGTCGGATCCTGAGAGTGGAACTCCGTGGAGAATCCATACACGCTGTTCATGGGTTCGTGCTCGCCGCCGGTATCGCCACGCCGATTCAATCGGGTTGATCGACAGATTCGCCGATCCGGAAACGCGTGTAGGTGTCGTCCAGGAATGCGAGCACACCTTCGACCATCTGCGCCGACTGGTATGAGTAGAAGATGTCAAAGATGTGTTGTGCCCCGGGGAACTCCATGTAGAGAACACGTGACCTCGACTGCTCCCTGAGGTGCTCAACGAACGCCCTGGCCTCAATGACGGGCGCCAACGAGTCGCGATCACCCTGGATCACGAGGAACGGCGGCACATCGGGATGCACTCGGTCGAGTGGCGACGCGTCGCGGAATTTGTCGGGTTCGTCTTCTATGAACGCCTTGATCACCAACGGCTCCATGAGCAGCGGGAGGAATCGATCGCTCTGGGCGCCGAGGCGATTCGTGACGTCGTAGACGCCGTAGATCGGCACCACGGCCTCGACCGACGTTTCGGCCGACTCGAACCCCGGCTGGTAGCGTGCATCGTTCTCGGTGAGGCCGACCAGTGCCGCCAGATGCCCGCCGGCCGATCCGCCCGACACAGCGATGAATCGAGGGTCGGCGCCGTACTCCGCTCCGTGCTCGCGAATCCACACGAGGGCTGCTTTGATGTCCGAGAGATGTTCGGGGAACGTAGCGCCGGGACTCAACCGGTAGTTCGCTGAGAAGCACACCCATCCGTTTCTGGCCATGTGCTGAAGCAGCGGCAGCCCCTGTTCCCGTTTGTCTCCGACGGTCCAACCGCCTCCGTGGATGTAGAGAAGGGCAGGACGATTGGTCGCGCCCGTTCGATCCCGGTACACATCGAGTCTGAGAATGCGACCGGCGACTCTCCGGAACGGAACGTTCTTGATCTTCTCGACCCGGCGCCCACGGAACGGCGCGGCGACAAGGATCCTCCAGGTCGGCACGGGAACGCCGCCGCGGGCGATCCCTTCCACTCCGAGGACCGCGTCGACGATACCTCGCGAGCGTCTGCTCTTCACCAAGAGGACGGCCGAGCCAACCCAGGAGGCCAGAAGCACCACGAGACCGATCCAGCCGACGATGTGATCCAGTGCGCCCCACCAGATAAGGGTGCCTGCGATCACCATCTGGACGGCAACGTGCTGTCCCGGCAGTCCGATCACGATCCACGACCAGACCATGCTCGGGAACAACAGCACCGTCTGTCGGAACGGGCGGAGTGCGTTGACTGTCGCCATTGCCGACCACAAGCCCAAGAGAAGTAACAGGATTGCGGGGAACACCAAGCCTCCGGCTGGCAGGATCAGCTGATTCTATCGACGCGACGGATAGTCTGCCCCGGGCACCGCTCCCCGCAAGCGACTTCGCGAACCGAGTTCATGTACCGCGGTCGGTCCCGGATCTATCAACGATGGCAATGTACGGTGCCGGCGATCGCGAACGCCGGCCGATTCCTCCGCAGGATCAGTCCGCTTTGGGGAGGGTGAGTTCGAAGATGACTTCTCCGCCTTCGTGCCGGTAGGTGAGGTCCCCGCCCATGCAACGGGCGAGCTGTCGAGAGATCGCGAGCCCCAAACCGAGTGACCCGGCCAATCCGGGGACGTTGTGCGCACGTTGGTACTGCTCGAAGATGCGTTCGCGATCTCTCGCCGGTATGGGGGAGCCGTTGTCGCAGACGGGCACCTTGGCAGTAGTGGTGTCGGAGGACACCTCGACACGGATCGTGTCGCCGCCGTAGCGGAGGGCGTTGGAGATGAGGCTTCTCACGATCTGACGGACGCGACGAGGATCGCCCTCCGCTCTCACCGAGCGACCGACCAGTGCGATGTGGCTGACGTACTCGAAGGCTTCCAGTGCTTGAGCGGTCTGAGCCCGCAGGTACGTGTCGCGAAGCCCGGGGCGAGCAAGGGCCGTATCGGCCGTCGTGGATTCGGCGTGCCGCATCGCTGATCCGACAAGGTGATGGCGGACGAGCGACAAGTCACTGAGATGTGGGCGGCGAGCCGGCAACGTCTTCTCGATCGCCCGGCGCGTCGGTTAGGAGTGCGCCGGCAACGTGTCGGCCAGGCGTTGCCCCCACGCCCGGGCGCGATCCAGTTCGCCGTCGGTGATTGGGCCGGTCGTGCCCTCGACCCGGAAGATTTCGGCAGGCAGCAGAATCCGGTAGCCGAGCCGCTTCAACCGCTTCTGCGCTCCGCGGGCCGCTGACCCGGGGAGGTTGGGCTTGCGAATGCTCGTGTCGAAGGTGGCGGCGGCCACGCCCGAGACCTTCGGAAGGTCTCCAATCCACTCCCGAAGACCAATGTCGGGAGATACGAGCGGCTGATCGGTCTCGGACGCGGCCTTCTTGCGCGAGTCCGGTCGGCTCAACCCGAACTGGTGGGTCGGGCCGCCGATCACCAGCAGATCCACACCTTCCGGGCGTGGCGGCGCGTCTCCCACCTCCACGATCTCCGTCGCCACACTGCTGCTCACTCCGGCAGCAATCGCTTCGGCGATGTCCCTGGTGTTCCCGAACATCGATTCGAACACGATGAGCGTGTTCATCCCTGCCCTCCTGGATCGACACAATCAGAATGCCCATCTCGGGCCGCTGTGCCAGAGGCATCGGTCCCTTGTGCCCACGGCCGGCATTCGGTCGCAGCGGGCTCGGACGATCTCAGCCATTCCTGCGAACCCGGTATTCACTCGGCGACAACGCAGAACATGGAATGCTGTCTCACCTCTGTGTGTTGGCCTTCCAGCGCAACAAAGGAGAGCACATGAGCGACTGGAACACCAACATCATCGCCGAATTTCGCGAGAACGACGGCAAGGTCGGCGGCATGTTCGAGGGAGCGCCGCTGCTCGTTCTGCACACCACAGGGGCCAAGTCAGGAGAGGAGCGTCTCGCTCCCTTGATGTATCGGTCAGAGGGCGACAGGGTGTTCGTCTTCGCCTCGAAGGCCGGAGCCCATTCACACCCAGACTGGTACTACAACCTCACAACGAATCCTGAGGTAACAGTTGAGATCGGTGGAGACACCAAGCAGGCAGCAGCCGTGGAACTCGATCGTGCGGACCGTGATGAGATCTTCGCTCGCCAGGCTGTTGATCGTCCGCAGTTCGGGGAGTACCAGGAGGGAACGGATCGGGTCATTCCCGTCGTCGAGCTCCTGCTCGCCAACTGACGAGTCTTTGCCCGGCAGCAGCGACCTTCAGTCCGTCCGTCGGTCTCCGGGGGTCTATTAGTGCGCTGGAGGTCCGGGGAGGGCGTTGCGTCGCGCTCGCCGGCAGAACGGTTCATCCGAGTCGTCGCGACCACCGCCGGAAACCACGTGCCGTCCTTTGTGTCAGACGCCTGGGTACAGGAGGTTAGCCGGTTTGCCGGAGGTCCCGGCGTTGGAACAGGATGACCGAGAGGACGATCAGAATGATCGTCAAGGCGGTGAGGACCGCTCCGTGACTCCAGTTCATGCCGTTCATCAGCGGGTCACTCGTCAGGTAGTAGTAGAACGGCGAGACCTTGGCGTAGCCAACCAGGCTGTCGTTGAACGGCAGCAGCGCGTTGAGCACGTACAGGATGAGAGCAACGCCGACACTCCCGTACACCGCGACGTTCACCCGACCCGTTGCCGCGCTCAGGGCGAGGGCGAAGGTCCCGAAAACCAATCCGACAAGCGTCACCAACAGGGACGTGGCGGCGATGTTTCCGATGTCTATGCCGAGCCCGCCGAGCAGGGACCCGACGGCTACACCGGCGAACGTCGAGAACCCCACTGCGAGCCCGTAGAGCACCATCGCGAAGGTCTTCTGATAGACGACGGTTGATCGCTTGACCGGGTTGGCGAGGAGCAGACCCATCGTCCGATGTTCTTCCTCTCCGGCCAAGGCGCGGGCGCCGATGGCAACGGTGACGACCATGACCGCGATCGGAGCCATCATGCCGAAGGTCTCGATCTGGTACCAGCCCTCAGGAGTGCTCATGTCGCCGCCTCCGAACAAGGCGAGGAGCACCTCCGGGAACTCGTCCATGAGACCGAGCATGGCTTCGTCAAGGAATCCGTACATGGGTCCAATCAAGACGCCCATCATGAAGAACATGAGGGCTGCGGTGACGAAGAGGAGTCCCTGGTGCTCCGAGGCGGTCTTGATCCAGATCCGGGAGACCCGGGCCGACCCGGCGAGTCGGTCGATGACGTTGTGTGTCAGCGGATTGCCTCGGAGACGGTCCAGCAAGGTAACGCCGACGGCCTGACTCTTGAGGTCGCGGCGGTTGACCCCGACCAGTGAAGCGACGACGAAGACGACAATGCCGGCGAACAGAACGGCGAGATGGCCCCAGTCGACACCGTTGGTCACCGGCTTGCTTCCGTTGAAGTAGTACCAGGGGAACACCTTGGTGACGTTCTCCCATCCTTCGATGATCGGGAACAGTCCTGCCCCGACAAATGAGATGAACATGACGCCTGCGGTCACCCCCGACGCCATTCCGGGGCTACCCGTCCAGGCGCCTATCGCCATTGCCAGAAAGCCGAAGAAGACAGAGATGACGAACATGTGGAAGACAAGTGCGCCCACGTGCATCCCGCCGGTCTCGACGCCGAGAATCGCAGCAGATCCGAGTCCCGCACCCCACAGGACCAGGGAGCCAAGACCGAGGAGCAGCACCAGGGAAGCGGCTTTCGAGGCGAGCACGCTGACACGGCTCTTCGGGTTGCCGAGCAGCAGGCCGATCGTTCCTTTGCGTTCCTCGCCGGCGATCGATGCGGAGCCCATGGAGAGGGCGAGCGCTGCCATCGTCAACGTACCGTACGAGCCGTAGATGGCGCCGTAGGCGAGACTGCCCACGTCGGCGTCCTGCGGGATGTCCATCAGCGTCCGGAAGACCTCGGGCAGGCTGGTATAGACCGAGAGGTCGATGTCGCGATACACCGACATACCGAAGAAGAGCATCGCGGCGAGAGAGGCAACGCCGATCGCCACCCCCTTCCACCGGTCTCGCGTCGTCTTTGCGAAGACGTTGGCCAGCATCAGGCCACGACCTCGTTGAGGTCGTCGCGGTAGTACGTGAGGAAGATCTCTTCGAGGTCTGCTTCCTGGGTGGAGATGTCCAGGAGGGTGTACCGCTCGGTGACGACCCTAAGCAGTGTCTCCATCTGACCGCTGAACGAGAGCGTGACGTGATGGTTCTGCACCGTGACGTCGTCGACACCGGGGAGCGGTTCGAAGACCGCCGCGTCCACCGGCGAATCGAAGAAGAGCTCCACCTTGCGGATGCCTTTGGACCTGAGGCTGGCGACCGCTTCAACGGCGATGAGCTTGCCGTGGCGGATGATCCCGACCCGGTCGGCCACTCGCTGGACCTCGGACAGGGTGTGGCTGGAAAGGAACACGGTGCTGCCGTTGGCAATCACCTCTCGAAGCAGTGCCTGGAACTCCCGCTGGACGAGTGGGTCGAGGCCCGAGCTTGGCTCGTCCATGATCAGCACCTCGGGCTTGTTCATGAACGCCTGGATCAGGCCGACTTTCTGCCGGTTCCCAGAGGAGAGGTCGCCAACTTTCTTCGATAGGTCCGCGTCGAGACGATCGGCGAGGTCGTCGACGTATGACCAATCGACGCCGCCGCGCAGGTTGGCGAAGTAGGTGAGCGTGTCTCGTCCGGTGAGGTTGGGATACATCGCGAGATCACCGGGCACGTAGCCAATGTGGCGGCGGATCTCGACCGAATCGGCATGAGAATCCAATCCGACGATCGAAGCCCGCCCCGAGGTCGGTCTGATCTCGTCGAGGATCGTTCGAATCATCGTCGTCTTGCCCGCACCGTTCGGTCCGAGGAAGCCGAAGATCTCGCCGCGCTCAACGCTGAGGTCGAGATCGATGAGGGCCCTCACGTCGGCGTAGTGCTTGGTGAGGCCTTCGGCTTGGATGGCGCTCTGATCGGTCATGGGCTTCCTTTGCTCTTGGCTGTTGTTGATGGCTTCACCTCGCTCGGCGACGGCGTTTGCGTGTGCTGCTCTTCGCCGGCGATACCGGCGAGTGCTCCTCGTGCGTGTGCCGCGAAGGTCTCGGTCAGGACACCCTCGCCGTAGATCTCGTAGATGGGCCCTACATATGAGGCAATGGCCGGATCCGTGCCGAAAGCGGGATCGGTGAGGTCGACCCCTAACAAACGCTGCACGTGCTGATGGAGGACGAGTGCCCCGAGATTCCACATCGTGAGGATCACGGCGCGGCCGCGCGAGTCGGCCGCGGGTCGAATCATCCCGGATTCGACACCTTGCTGGATGTAGTGCTCAGCGTCGTCGACGAGGTCGTCGACGAGTTTCGCGACCGTTGAGGAGTCGTCGGCCAGGACTCGTGCCAAGTAGCCCATCAACGGCCCCACATGGGTGTCGCGAAGAGCCGCCATTATGTCGAGATTCGGACCGCCTGCCATCGCCCCTTGCTTGTACTGTCGGATGGTGGCAGCGATGTGCTCGTCACAGGCGAGGCGCAGGTCTTCCATCGACCCGAAGTGATGGATCACCAACCCGGGTGACACTCCAGCGACAGCCGCAACCCTGCGAGCCGTTGTCCCGGCGATGCCGTTCTCGGCGAAGGAGAGGACGGCGGCATCGCGAATGCGCGCCTTGGCAGTTCGATCGTCGACCATCCCGTCGTCACTCGACGAAACCGGCATTGAACTCATGTTCAGGAGTCTATACAGATGTTTAGTAGTCCGCAAGAGGCAGAATTTCTGCGGGCCGCGTACTGTGGGGTCATTGCGACCACCTCAGGGAGAAGATCCGTGGACACCAACCCCGTTATCGAGATGCTGGGAAGAAGGCTGCGGCTCGCGGTGATCGGCGGCGGCCCTGGGAGCTTCATCGGTTCGATGCACCGCACCGCGGCCCGCATCGATGATCGGTACGAACTCGTTGGCGGCGCCCTGTCCTCAAATCCGGAACGCTCCATCGCGGCGGCTCGGGAAATAGGCATCGATCCCGAGCGAGCCTACGGGGATGGGCTCGAATTGCTCGAGGCCGAAGCGCAACGCACCGACGGTGCCGACGTCGTGGCGATCATGACACCGAACGACAGTCACTACACCTACGCGATTGGTGCGCTCGACCGTGGTTTTGACGTGATCATCGACAAGCCGATCACCAACACGCTCGAAGAGGCGATAGAGGTGCTGGCTCGGGTGAAGGAGACCGGCCTCGTTCTCGCCCTGACCCACAACTACACGGGTTATCCCATGGTGCGCCAGGCCCGTGCCATGGTCCAGGAAGGCCAACTCGGCGACATCCGACTCGTGCAAGTGGAGTACGTCCAGGGTGGCAAGGCCGACGAGAACGATCCTGATCCAGAAGGGTCGGTGCCGTGGCGATACGACCCGGTGAAGGGCGGTCCTTCGCTGGTCCTCGGCGACATCGGGACCCATGCCCACAACCTCGTCCGTTTCATCACCGGGCTCGAGGTCGCCGATGTGGCAGCCGAAGTGGGTCACATCGCGCCGAATCGGCTTGTCGATGACTATGCCGGAGCGATGCTGCGGTTCGACAACGGTGCCAGGGGCAGCTTCTGGGTCACCCAGGCGGCGGCCGGTGTTGAGAACTGTCTGCGGGTCAGGGTCTCCGGCACGCAGGGGACCGTTGAGTGGATGCAGGAGGAGCCGACCAGGCTGATGTTCAAGCCGCTCGACGGCCCTGCACAGATCCGAACGCCGAACGGACCGGGGACGCTTCCACTCTCGGCGCGAGCGAGTCGCATCGTGGCCGGGCATCCGGAGGGCTTCCACGAAGGGTTTGCCAATGTGTACTCCGATGCTGCCGAAGCCATTGCGGCGCGCCGGGCCGGCGTCCCGGTGGATCCCCTCGCCGATCAATTCCCGCAAGCCATCGACGGCGTTCTCGGCGTCGCATTCGTCGAAGCGGCAGTAGCGTCGAGCGCCAGCAACGGAGCCTGGACGAGTGCACTTATCCCGCTCGGCGAGTAGCCGACGTTTCGTCCGATAGCGACTAGATCAGCCCGGCCGATCCCATGAGTTCGATATGCCTCAGGTCTTTCGGGCGTCCCGCGATGCGCTTGTACTCGAGGACCGCCTCGAGTCGGACGAACGGCAGACCGTCGATCATCTGGGCGTCTTCGATCAACTGCTTGATGTCGAAGTTGCCGTAGGCCCAGGACCGACCGAAGGTGAGACCGTTTCCGAGATCGACGACCGGGTTGTCACCGTGCATCACGACGGTGCCGAGTTGCTCCACACGACTCCACGCCGAGTCGCGGACGATGACATCGAGATCACCGACTTCGTCGATAAGTCCATGGGCCGCGAGGGGACCGCTCCCGAACACGGCGTAGGAACCCGGCGGCAGACCAACCGAGCGAAGTCGATCAAACAGGACCGCGGCGCGGTGATCGGGCATGAACCGATCATACCGAGAGCCCCCTTCCACCGCGACCGTTGGACCATGGAGCCTGAACCTCGTTGCCTCACGTGTGAGCCGGCAATCGGCGTCTCTAGACCGCCCGTTCGCGAACGACCGCTCCGATATCCAGTCGCTTGACGGAACGGACGCCGGGGATCAACGACAGCAACGCCACCGCCACCATCGAGAATGCTGCGAGGGCCACGGTCACGGGGCTGATCATCAGGGACATGTTGAACGAATCGTTGCTGAATAGGCCTATGAACAGATCGGCCATCCAGATCCCGAGGATCACACCGGGCACGATGCCGAGCAGGGTCAGGGTCAGGTTCTCACCGACGATCATCCATCCGATCGTCCGATCCGACATGCCGCTCGCCTTGAGCGTTGCAAATTCGGTCGATCGTTCGGCGATGTTCACGGAGATCGTATTGAACATGAGCGAGAACGCCATCACGCCACCGAAGAGGAGCATGATGCCTGTGAACGCGTAGAAGAGGCCGAGGAACTGCTGCACTGTGGCGTAGAGCGACCTGGCGTCCTGGACGGTGAGCACACCGGCGACGTCCTCGAGGCGGTCGATCGTGGTCGTTCGGTCGATCGTCGGATCGAACAGCGTCATCACCGTGGTGACGGTCGGCGCCGCCATGAGGCTTTCCGGGTTGTCAACGCCGGCCTCGCGGAGTGCTTCGGTGATCACGTCGTACCGCGCGTAGAGGGGGATACCCAGTGGTTCGTCGACGAACTCGATGATCTCGAGTTCGATCGAGATGTCGTGGGTCGGCAGGTCGATCGTGAGTCGGTCGCCGACCGATACGCCCAGCTTGTCGGCGATTCCCCTACCGGCGAGCATCCCCGACGAGGGGAGGCTGCCGGATGGGTTCGTCCAGCCGTGCATCTGCGTTCCGTCCTCGAATCCCTGAAGCGTCGTTGCAAGTGTCTCGCCGTTGGTGATAGTCGATGCGCTGAAGCTGGCGACGGGTTCTGCCCGGGTCACGCCGGGAGTTGCGTCGATCTCGGCGAACAGATCCGTGCTCACCGGTTCGGATGCAATCACGGACGCGTCCTGGACAACCACCACGTTGAACTGTTTGTCGATCATGTTGAGGATCGAGTCGATCATCCCACCCGAGGCGAGGATCAGGACGAGCGCGAACACGACACCGAGCACAGTGGAGATGCTCCGTCGTTTCGATCGACCCATGCCTCGCAGCGTCATACGGGTTCGCACCGGCAGCTTCGATAGCGGGGGAATGACTCGTTCGAGCAGGCTCTTGCCGCCCGACATCAATGGGGCGGCTCCTCGCATCGCCTCTGCGGGTTCGATCTTGTAAGCAGCGCGGGCCGGCACCAGCGCCGACAGCGTCCCGGCCACCACGCCGAAGAGGAGGCCGACGATGATCGTTGACGGCCTGATGAGCACGACGGTGTCGGGGATGTCGAGGAAACCGGTGTACATGCGGGTCATGAGGGCACCCGAAACCGTGCCGAGGAGCACCCCGACGATGGCGCCGACTCCTCCGATCCACAGCCCGAAACTGAGATAGTGCCGACGGAGTTCTCGTGCACTCATTCCTGAGGCGCGCATTGTGCCGATGATTGAGCGCTGAGCGAACACGATCCTGGTGAGTAGGACATAGACGGCCATCCCCGCCGCGGTGAGGAAGAGGATCGGGAATGCGATCGCCATCTCGCCGAATCCTTCCACGTCGAGTTGCAACGTGGAGTTCGAAGGATGATCGGCCTGAGTGAGGATGCTCGTGGCGCCGGCGTCGGTCGCAGCATCGTGGACGGCGGCGTCGACGTCTTCAGTGATTGCATCGTCGTCGTACAGGACAAGCGTCTCGCGAACCGAGACGGAGTGAGGTAGTTGTGAGACCAGCGCCTCGTTGACGAAGAACACGCCGAATTGCTGGGGATCGGGGAAGATCTCCTGTGTGCTCGCTGCGGGCCAGATGTACTCGGCCGACGCAGCGGTACCGGTGACGGTGAAATCCTGCCCTGGGCCGACGACGACAGCGAAGGTGTCTCCGGTATCGAGTTCGAACGTGCGGGCGACGTGCACCTCGGCGACGGCTTCGAATTCGCCGTCGGCCGATAGGTATTCACCTTCCTGGACGTCGATCTTGTTGACCTCCGGCTGGCCGGTGGCCGGTATGCCGACGAGCCTGCCTCGCAGGGTGTCATTGCCGATGGTGATCGGGACGTCGGCACTGTGGCGAACGGTGAGGGTCTGGACTCCGGGGATTGCCTGCAGGGTGTCGGGGAGGTCTTCCTGTCCGCCGGTGATGGTCACGTCGGCAAAGGAGAGACGGTCGTAGGTCTGCTCGTAGCTCTCAGTGAGGTTGAGGTACGAGTCGTAGGTGGCGGCGAACATCATGACGCCGATGACCACTGTCACGCCGACCGCGATGAACTGCCATCGCTGGCGGCTCATGTCCCTGCGACGTTTGCGTGAGAGGTAACTCACCAGCGAAGTTCCACAGGGAGAGCGGGGTTCGGGTTCACGTCATCGCCGACGACCTTGCCGTCCCTCAGTCGGATGACCCGGTCCGCCATCTCGGCGATCGTCGAGTTGTGTGTGACGAGGAAGACGGTTCTGTCCGTTCCCGCAGTCGTTGACTTGAGTAGTTCGAGGATCGAGCGACCCGTCTCGAGATCGAGCGCCCCGGTCGGCTCGTCGCACAAGAGGAGTGGTGGATCCTTGACGATGCCACGGGCGATCGCCACGCGTTGTTGCTGTCCACCGGACATCTGGCCGGGGAAGTGTCCAGCTCGATCCTCGAGGCCGACCTTCCCGAGCATGACGTCTGAGCGAGCGTCGGGTTCGTCCCCCGTGATTTCGGCAATGAGAGCGACGTTCTCATGTGCGGTGAGCGTCGGGACGAGGTTGTAGAACTGGAACACGAAGCCGACCGTCGAACGCCGGTACTCAGTGCGCTCTTTGTCCGACATGCCGGCGATCTCGGATCCGTTGACCACGAGGCTGCCCGACGTTGCCCCTTCGAGTGCGCCGATCTGGTTGAGTAGCGTCGTCTTGCCCGATCCCGACGGGCCAAGCAGCACGACGAACTCGCCCTGGTTGATCGAGAACGAGACGTCGTCGAGCGCGGTGGTGGCTGTGTCACCCTCTCCGTAGATCTTCGTCAAACCTTCTGCCACGACTGCCGGTTCGCTCATGTGGTCCTCGCTGTATTCAGTGGTCCAAAGATTCAGTCTACACTAAGTTGTAGTGACTACAAAACATCGAATGGTGATTGATATGGTGCCAGGCCGCAGAGAGATGAAGAAGCAGCAGACGTTCGACGCTCTGGTGTCCGCTGCTGCCCGATCGTTTCAGGCCTTGGGTTACCACGCAACCACGATCGAGGCGATCGCTTTGGATGCCGGCGTCTCGGCGGGCACCGTCTACAACTACTTCGGTACCAAGAACGCCATCCTCATGGCCGTCGTCACGCGGGATACGGAGCAGTCCCTCGTGGATGCGGGTGACGCGATCGACCTGTCCTCCGGCGACCCGGTCGACGTGTTGATGCCGTTGATCATGACGTACGTCGATTCGGTGACCTCATTTGGGAGAGATCTACTCAAAGAGATCTTCAGGGCCGGCTTCGACCCGGCACAGTCGTCGATGATGGCCGAGTTGGTCTCCCTCGACAAGAGAGGTCTCGCGCAGATCGGAGAGGCGTTCGTTCTCCTGCAAACCCACGGCCTGGCATCCGACACCGTCGACGCAGGGGCCGCATCGATGTTGGTCTACTCGGTCCTCGCAGTGGCGATCCTCATGTTCGCGTCGATGCCGGAGAGCACCACTCGAGACGTTGAGGCGATGATCCGAAGTCAACTCGAGTTGGCGTTCGATGGTGTTGGAGTCGGGTAGCCACTCGCGTGTCAGGGGGAGTCTGTGACCTCTGCCGAGAACTCGTAGTCGCGGAGATCGCCACCGACCTTGATGTGGGCAGATCTCGGCCACACGAAGTTCACTCCATTCGGACCGTGGATCTGGATACCGCTGAACATGGCCGCGTCGGCGGGCATCAGCCGATCGGTCTCGCTCCACTCATCGGCGAGGGACCGGAGGATCTCCCTGAAATCGTCCTCGATTGCGGCTGCCGCAAGCTTCGTGAGTTCGACGAGGTCGGGAACATTGCCATACCCGATGATCGGGAGAAGGCGGTTCTTGAGCAGACTCTGCTCCGCGTCGTAGCGATCAAACTCGACCTTCAGCGTCCCCTCCTGCAGTTCGTCGCGAAAAGCTACGAGGGCTCCGCATGCGCTCGATGGCTCCTGGACACCCGGACGATCGACGCGACCGACGGTGCCGTCGGCATCGATTGCGATGTGCGCCATCGCGTAGACAACGAAGTGCCAGCGACCGTTCTCGGTCGGAGCGTGCTGGATGGCGGCGGCGAAGCCCGTGCGGCCGACTGTCATCATGCCGGCGAGACTGGCGAAGCTGAATGCAGGTCCCCATGCTCGTTCGACGTCGGAGAAGAGAGGGCTGGTGACTTCATCGCGACACAATGCCACGCATGCGAGCGTGTTGGTGTTGGAGAAGCCCTCACCGGTCAGGCGCACAGCCGTCTCAGCGACGAACTCTCCCTCGAGAACCGCACCGGGGAAGTGTCGAGCGAGGGCCCCGATGAAAGCGGGGTTGTCGGCCGTGCTCATGGGCGGGCTCCGTCCTGAACTGAGGATGACGTTGGCGGAACGCATCCTATCGACGGCACCTCCTCGAAACCGAGTTCAGATCAGGAGATCGCCACGCAGGAATGCCGCAGTCTGTGGCCGTTGCGGCGTCGAGAAGAATGTTTCGGTCTCAGCGAGTTCGACCAGTCGTCCGGAAACCATCAGGCCGGTGCGATCGGCGAGTCGTCGCGCTTGGAAGATGTCGTGGGTGACGACGACGACCGTTGTGCCTCTCTCGGCGTTGTCGCAACGAACGATTTCCTCGAGGAGGCCGACGTTGTAGGGGTCGAGATTGCCGGTGGGTTCATCGAGCAGGAGTACCGACGGTTCGACGACGAGCGCCCTGGCGAAGGCAACTCGCTGCGCCTCACCGGCCGACAGGGTCCGGGCGGGTGCGTCGGCGAGGTCGGTCAGGCCAAGTCGGTCAAGCCATCGCTCGGTGCTGCGGTCCTTGGTCTCAACTCCACGGAGATTCAGCCCAATTCGCACGTTGGCTGCGACGCTGCGCCGGAGAAGCATGGGACGCTGGAATACCGTCGTGACGTCCCGGCGTACCGAGAGTGGCACGTCGCCGTCGATCTTCGCTCCCGCGTACGCGATGCTTCCCGTTGTCGGTGTTTCAAGGAAATTGAGCAGTCGGAGCAGAGTGCTCTTCCCCGCGCCACTTGGCCCAACCAGTCCGAGGATCTCGCCGCTGCGGACGCCGAGCGTTGGGATGTCGACCACACATCGGTCGCCGTAGCAATGACGGACATCGGTGAGTTCGTAGGCTGCCGTCATCTGACCCCCTGATGAACCTGGAGACGATGGAACGCGAAGTTCGTGAGGAAGGCGAGGGCCAGCAGGATGATTCCGAGTGCGAGGGCCAGCGCGAAGTTCCCCTTTCGCGTTTCCAAGACGATGGCGGTCGTGAGCACCCGCGTCTCCCCTTCGATGTTCCCACCGACGAGCATCACGGCACCCACTTCGGAGATGATCGCTCCGTAGGCGGCCACAACCGCAGCGGTGACGCCGACGCGGGCCTCAAGGAGCGTTACCGTGGCGACCTGGCGTCGGGTGGCGCCGAGGGAGAGCATTTGGATCGGCAGAGTCGGGTCGACGCCCTGCACCGCCGCCATGGTGAGACCGACGACGAGGGGGAAGGCGATGATCGTCTGCGCCACGATCATGCCGGCGGGTGTGAAGAGCCATCCGAGACCACCCAACGGTCCCTGGTTCGACAGCAGGAGATACGTGAAGAGCCCGACCGTCACCGGTGGCAGGCCCATGCCGGTGTAGATCAGCGGGACGAGGAGCCAGCGACCCGGGAGATGTCGGGCCAGTCCGATCGCTGCCCCGATCGGGATCCCAAGCACCAAAGCGATCGTCAGAGCCACCAGGGTGACTTGAAGGGTCAGACCGACCGTCTCGAGCAGCGCGGCGTCCAGGCTCCACAACAGTCCGAGTGCGTCGGCGAAAGCGCGGCCGAGGGTCTCCATCGGTCAGATCACGGTTCCGTTGCAACGGATCGTGGGGTGAGTCACCGGACCCGCCACTGCTCGGAGTCCGGGTAGAACAGCGGCTGACCGAACGGGTCGACCCCGAAGGTTTCGATCATCTCCTGGGTCTCGATCGACGTGAGCCACGCGACGAACACGTCGGCGAGTGCGCCGGCGATGCCGCCCTTGTCCGGATTCACCGGAATGGCGCCGTACGGATTCAGGAGAGCAGGGTCGACGTTCTCGTCGATCGACGCGCCACCAACCATCACTCGAAGATCCGGGAGGCTCTTGCCCTGAGCGAGAAAGGTGCCGCGGTCGGTGAGCGTGTACGCACCCGTCTCGTCGGCGTAGATCAGCGTCGAACCCATGCCCTGACCGAGCGATTTGTACCAATCGGAGTCCGGGTTGGCGGTCACTCCTGCCGCGTCCCAGAGGGACCGCTCCTTCGAGTGGGTACCGCTGTCGTCCCCCCGCGAGGCAAACGTCGCCTCGGCGACCGCGATCGCAGCAAGGGCTTCGGACGCAAGGGCGGTGCCGGCGACCGATGCCGGGTCGCTCGCCGGCCCGACGACGATGAAGTCGTTGTACATCACGTCAGAGCGGGCCGTGCCGTGCCCCTCGGCCACGAAAGCTTCCT
The DNA here is from genome assembly GCA_964195515.1 of uncultured Saprospiraceae bacterium. Lineage (GTDB taxonomy): Bacteria > Actinomycetota > Acidimicrobiia > Spongiisociales > UBA5794 > JAHEEL01. The sequence continues at coordinate 23,169 of CAXMQO010000100.1, forward strand.
CCCGGGCGCGCGCGTGGATGAGGATCACGTCGGCATCCCCGGCCTCACCCAGAGCGATGGCCTGACCGGTTCCGACCGCCACGACGTCCACCCGTGCGTCGTGTTCGGCTTCGAAGGCGGGGAGGAGAAGATCGAGCAGTCCCGAGTCGTTCGTGCTGGTCGTAGTCGCAAGGCGCAGGACGTCTTCGCCATCGGAGCCTTCCCCTGCACATGACGCTGCCAGCAGCATGACGACGATGAACAGGGTGATTGGGGAAGGCACGGGCGTCCTTGCAGGCGTTATGACGGGAGAGCATAACGCCCAACATCGGCGCTATGGCCCGCGTCGGGTCAGGGTGCCGGCGGTGTTCCGAAGACGTCGCGGGCGATCTCGTGGAGTGCCCGGTCGGTGCGGTCGCAGAAGATTCGCATCCGGTCGACGCGGTCCCTGCCGGCTTCGGTGAGTCGGGCGCCGCCGCCTTCGGGACCCCCGGTCTGCGTCTCGAGGAGTTGCTCACCCAACCGCTCCTCCATCTCGTGGATCTTCTTCCACGCCACGCGGTAGGGGACGCCCATCGCCTCGGCACCGGCGGTGATCGATCCGTGCTCGCCGACTGCGGAGAGCAGCTCCATCCTCCAACGTGACACGGCAACCTGCCCATCGATGTCGAACCAGACGTTGAACTGCAAGTCCATGTGGATCGGGCCTCGTGAGTTGACTCGGAGGGTACCGCACGACGGGTGGTCGCTACCGCCGGTGGTGCGCTGTCGCGTCGTGGGCGCCGGACGCACCGATGGGATCGACGTGGATGAGGGCCGTGACCGGGAACGAGAATTGATGGTGAAGGGCGTGCTCAACCTCGTGAGCGGTGTCGTGACCATCCTTGACCGTCAGGTCGGCATCGACGGCGATCGAAGCCGCCACATGGAGTTGATGGCCGTGCCATCGGACCTGCAGGTTGGTGACGTCTCCCACAGCGGCGACACCGCGGATCGTTGCCTCCACTTCGTCGACGAGTTCGGGTTCGATTCCGTCGAGGAGCCGTCTCGACATGCGGCGTGCCGATCGCACCAGGAGCCAAACGATGCCCACAGCGACGACGAGGCCAGCCACCGGATCGACCCATGCCGCACCGAGTGCGGCTCCGATGGCGGCAACGACTACCGCCAGAGACGTCAGTGCATCGGTGCGGGCGTGTTGGCCGTCGGTCACCAGTGCCTCCGATCCGATCATCCGACCAACCCGGATGCGGTAGCGGGCCACCAACTCATTGCCCAACGCCCCGACGATCCCCGCCGCGATGACCCACGGGATGTGGTCCATCGGTCGGGGGTCGATCAGTCGATGCATCGATTCCCAGATCACCAGGACCGCCGTGGCTCCGATGGCGGCGATGATCACCAGGCCGGCAATGTCCTCGACCCTATTCAGGCCGTACGTGTAGGTGCGTGTCGGCCGACGCCGGCCCAGCGAGAATGCGATCCACAGCGGAATCGCCGTCAACGCATCGGTCACGTTGTGCAAGGTGTCGGAGAGCAGCGCCACCGATCCGCTGAACACGACGATCACCGCCTGGAAGAGAGCAGTGACCCCAAGAGCGATCAACGAGACCTTCGTGGCCCGAATCCCCGCGGCCCCGGAGTCAAAGACGGATTTGCCTCCCGGACCGTGATCGTGGTCGTGGCTCAGCAAGTGGCCGATCTGGTGCCCGAGTCGGTGGAGGCGCGAATCGGCCCCCGTCGGGGGCTCGCGGGCATGTTCGTGCGAGTCCATGGCAGGAATGGTAAGCGGAGGCCCGCTCTCTCACAGTCCGAATCCGGATCGTCGGATCGGGCCACACCGAAGCGCAACGCCCTGGCGGCTTGTCCGACGAGCGGTGCCGGTGTCCGAGGGTGTCCGTCACGCAGTGGGCGTGGCGTCCCTCGACGCAACGAAGGAGGATGAGTCCAACGAATCGGGAACCGACAGCTGAACCGACCCACCAGGGTTCGCACTGCGTGGTTGAGTACTGCCGGGAGTGCCGCCTGCGGCGCAATGTCTCGACATCCGGCCCTATCTGCCACGGCCAACCCGTTGTACGTTCTTTGTGCTGGAGAATGAAGGTGTGCACATGACCTCGAACGACAAGAGCGATGCCGTGATCGGGAGACGCACGGCCAGCCGTATCGGCTACGCCATTGCCGTTGTCGTGAATCTCGTCCTGCTGTTCACTGTGAACAACCTGCTGGCATGGGGGTGGGTGCCGTTTCTCACCGACGACTTCGAGCAACTCCTGCCGATCGTCAGTCTCTCGCTCGTTGTGGGTGCGGGCGCGAATTTCGCATTCATCTTCTACAACGCCCAGTGGTTCCGATCGGTTGGCCAGATCGTGCAGAACGTGGTCAGTTTGTTTGTCATCGTCGCCACGCTGAAGATCTTTCCGTTCGACTTCTCGCCGTACAGCATCAACTGGACGGCGATCGCTTGGGTGGTGCTGGCCCTGGCTCTGGTCGCCGTGTCGATCGGGACGATCGTCGAATTGGTGAAGATGATCCGTGCGTTTCTCCCGGAGGTTTCCTCCGGCTCAGATCCCGAGCCGAGTCCCTGATCAAGTCGACGTGCGGTCCGGTGAGGAGTCGCCGCCGATACTCAGTGACGAATTCCGGATCACCGGCCCACCGGTGCCGTTAGGGGCTGCAGCTGATCGTCGTTGGGTCTTGGATGTGGGATTGCCGATGTGACGCCAAGGGTCCGGGCGACTCTGGTAGCGTTGCGTTCGTCTCGGAAATGGAGGAAGAGACAATGGGTGACTTTCTGAAAGCCTTGCTGGTCTTCGCTGTGGCGTTTGCGTTGTTCACGTTCCCCGCCACATGGCTGCTGATGCTGTTCTTCGGCAACATCGGCATGGAGCTGTCCTACATGGGGTCGTTGCCGCTCGGCATCCTTGCCTCAGTGCTGCTCGGTGGCGTGACCAGCAGAAGCTGGTAAGCACGAGGCCGTCCTGGGCCGCTTGACGATTCGAACTCGAACCACTCAAAGGGGTCCCAGGTCAATGGGACATGTACGAGGTCCGGTGACGCTTCTGGACCGATGCGGATACCCGTTGCGCCTGATTGATGGGTGGGATCATCACTCAGCGACGACGGTGCGCACGAGTCCGGTTGTTGTGCGTCTCGGCGCGGTTCTGGCCTAATCCGAGTAGCGGACATCGGTCACTCGGATACGAATGTATTCGAGGTCGCCATCGTCGAGGATCCAGACCGCGCTGCCGTAGGACGGCAACTCGACTCCGTCGAAACGGTCGTGTTCGGTGAGCGGCGTGGACCACGGCGTCATCTCGAATCCCGAACCGACGTCACGGCAACGGTCGGCGCGGAAGTCAACGAGGCACCCGTCGTGGTCGAACCGGAACTCGGCTCGAGCGGACAAGCCGCCGACAGACACCGAACCGATCGCAGAGTGCTCGTCGATCGGTTCCCAGGACACCACGTTTGTTGCCCACACAGCGGGAAACCACATCGTCTCGTTGAGCCAACGCATGAGTGTGCCCTGATCCATTTCGGGCCCGGCTGCGTCGACAACGGTGAACAACCCCAACAGTCGCACATGCATCCGACCGTGCCCGTCCTCCAACGAGTCGGTGGCACGACCAGCGGTCAGACCGCCAATCTTCAGCGCGGCATTCCAGACGAATCCAGGCGTATCAACGGTGTACTCCTCCTGTGCGGTGAACCGGAGCCACCGGCGACCGGGGCCGTTTCGGATCTGTCCCTCCTGGAGCACCGTCACAGCCGCGGGAATCTCTCGACCGATGATCCCTGAGCGGCGCAAGCTTCGCAGCACCGGACTCGGCAGGTCAGCAGTCATCTCCGTGGTCACGACTGGCATATACAACCCCTCAGCGTCATGTCGAAAGCCAAATGTGAACTTGACCTCGCCGCTCTCAACTGCCCGAGCGTCGTTTCAACCCAACGGCGGAGCCGCCACGATCGACGCTCGTATGACGGTCGGCATCGCTAGGAACAGCGCGAGTGGGAGCAGGGAGGCAAGTCGGCGCATCATGGCATCTCCGCGGGGACGATCGAGTGGGCGAACGTTTCTCATGCCTCTTAGCATACGTCCAAGAGAGTCGCCTACATATGCACTGTTCACCTCTGTGGTTCGGCGCACGAGCGGCACCACGCATGGCTCGACACGGCACTTCGGAACGCACAGGTTGAGGATATGGGCGGCTGTCGTGGGGTTGTCACAGGGGAGCGATCGTGACCATGACGAGACGGGAGGCGTAGGTTTCAAGTTGAGCGCGGGTGGGATGTGCAGGAACACCGCGCAAGCGCAGAATCAGGCCAACCATTCTCGGACGTCTCTCGAGTCGCAACTCGAGGAAGTCGGCGACGCGAACTGGATCAGTGCACGTTTCGGCAATTCCCGAGAAGCGGGATCGCCGTACCCGGACTTCGACCAGAGGGTTGGCGACCACATTGCGGTACCAATCGGCGCGCGCCCCTCGCGCCGAGGCGACCACGAACGTTCCGTCGACCTGTTCGTACTGGAGTGGAGTGATCCGGGACCTGCCCGTTCTTCGGCCTCT
>CAXMQO010000101.1:0-112509 GCA_964195515.1 uncultured Saprospiraceae bacterium
GGGCGGCGCTCCCCTCCGTCCGTGAGTTCCTCGGCACCCGACGGGCCAAACCTAGATCTACGTCACCCAAACGGATCGACGTGTCGCTGAATGATGACCGCACATAACGGCACATATGGGCGGCTGGCCTCGGCGACGCTCGTTGCCGGGTGGTGTTCCGGGCGGCTATCGACCTGCGGCAGCCCTCCGGCCTCTCCCTGGCACGCTGGTAGTCATGCCGGTGCCAATCCGCAGCTGTAACGCCGTCCACGATCTCGGCCTCTGAGTGGCGTCAAGGCTGATTAGCGTGACCTAGAGGATGTACCTGGGCGCGGGTTCATAGCTCAGGCTCTTCCTCATGTTCCTGGTCAGCCGAGTACGGCCGATGCCCGCTCCGGAGCCGTGAGGGCGACTGCGCCGCGCGCGAAAAGAGTAGAGTTCGAGCCGCCGGGGATTGAAGATTGCCAGTGGACGATGGTCGACACGCACTTTCAGCCGAGGAGCAGAGCTTGTCCGCTCGGCTGGCTCCGCGCCTGAGGACCGTCCATCGACTCGCCCACCTGATCGCGAACACGATCCCGGTGCCCGGATTCGAGGTAGCCGCTCGCCTGTTCGCCAAGGCGATGCTCCCGAAGTTGCGTGGGACGCTCATCTGCCCGACCCGACTCGGCTTCGAGCTGTCGGTCGGTCCGTCCAGCGGTCTGAACTACTACTACCTGGGAATCTACGAGCCGGGGACGCTCGAGGTGATGGCGCAGTGCCTGCGTCCAGGCGACACCTTCGTCGACGTGGGCGCGGCGGTCGGTCAGATGACGCTCCACGCTTCGATGTGTGTTTCAGAGGCGGGGCGGGTCGTCGCCTTCGAGCCCGAGGACGGCCGCTTCAAGGACCTGCAACGCAGCATTGCGGTCAACTCCGCTCAGAACGTCCTGGCGCTCAAGCTCGCACTCGGGGATCGACCCGGCGAGATGGATCTGCACACCGACGTGATCAGCCCGTCGCTCGTGGCCGGCGGTACCGATCCAGCTGCGAACGAGCGGGTCGAGGTGGACACGCTCGACCGGTGCCTGGAGCGGCACTCGGTCGACCGGGTGCGAATGGTCAAGATCGACGTCGAGGGATTCGAGGCTGAGGTCATCCAAGGTGCCGAGCAGTTGCTGCGCAGCGAGCACGCGCCCATCGTCTGCTTCGAGCACGGCGTCTACGATGAGCGCGTATCGATCTTCGACCTGCTGAGTGACTTCAATGAGTACCGGTACTTCCGGCTCGCACGTACCAAGCGCTACGTGTCCAGGTTGAGGCCTTTCGATCGCAGCGAGCGCCTCTGGCGGCACGACAATATCTTCGCGCTGCTTCCGTCGCAGATCAGGGAATTGCCCAGCAGCCTGGTCCGGGCCGAGAGCCGGTAGACTCCCGCGAATGGTGGTTGGCGGGACCCAGGAACGCCGGCCGAATCGCTTGCAAGTTGCAGGCTATCTCACCGTCTGGCCACTCTCCGTGACTGTCAGCGGTACCCCGCGGGCTACCACCCTTTCTGCCTCTGTCCTGAGACAAGCGACCTCGAGACGGTTGGACGAACGACGTTGCCCCGTGGCGCGATTCTTGTCCCGGATCGGATGGGTTGGTGCGATGGCGGCGAAAGAGGGCCACCGGACCCGCCACGACCCCTCCAAGACGCCGGAGCTGCTGAATGCGCACGCTCGGCGGAAGGCGGCACTCGATCCGATTGAGCGCTTCTCCGGTCCGCGTGTGGTCCGCGAGACGACACGAAACAGGGCACAACGGCACGAGACAATGCCTAGCCGAAACCGTTCCCGCGTATAGGTTTCTCCGCGTCGCCGCAGGTCAGCGAAAGAAGCCCGGCCGGTTTCCCAAACCGGGTGTCGGAAGTTCGATTCTTCCCAAGGGCGCTGCCGAATTCCACCGAGACTCCTGGGTGGTGCCGACTTGGCTCTCACGGCGCTTCTTGTCCGCGGTTTGTCCGCGAGGGGCTGCGATCCGGTACGTATCGGAGCGAGACAACGCGAACCCACAACCCTTGTGAGCAGCGGGTTTCCCTAGAGATCCCGTAATGCGACTACGCCCGCGAATCAGTTTCCCAAGCTGAATACGGGAATTCGATTCTCCTCACCCGCTCCGAACGCACGACGCGTTCAGAGGCCTAATCATCCGCTTTGGATCCGAACTCGCTTCACCACGACTTGATAGCGGGATCGAGACACCGATACTGGGGCATGGCCATCATCATCGCTCACAGAGGGGCACGGAGCCTCGCACCGGAGAACACGCTCGCCGCGGCCCGAAAAGCACATGCGGTCGGCGCCGATCTGTGGGAAACCGACGTCGCGGTCACCGCAGACGATCGACTCGTTCTGATGCACGACGATTCGATGATGCGGACAACCGACGTCGCCGGCAAGTTCCCAGACCGCGTCCCCGCACCGTTCTCGACGTACACCCTCGCTGAGATCCGATCACTCGACGCCGGGTCCTGGTTCGAACGCGATGATCCCTTCGGACAGATTGCAGCCGGCGTTATCGAACGCAGCGATCTCTCGACCTACATCGGCGAGAAGGTCCCGACGATTCGCGAGGCCTTCGAACTGACGCTCGAGTTGGACTGGTTCCTGAACCTCGAACTCAAGGCCCAGCCCGCACCCAAGGATGCCTTCGATGTGGTCGGCGCCGTCCTCGCGTTGGCACAAGAGGTGGGGATCGGACCTGATCATCTCCTGTTTTCGTCGGCCCGGCACGCATGGCTGAAGGCCGTGAGGCAACGCAGGCCCGACTTCGAGGTACAGGCCATCTTGGGCCTCTTCCCCAATGACCCCGTCGACTTCAGCGACTCGTTCTTCGACACGTTCAATCCTCGAATCACGCGTCTCTCGATCGAACAGATCGAGGAGCGGCTTGCCCTTGGGGCCAAGCTCAACCCCTACACTGTCAACGATTACGAAACCATCTCTCGGCTCGTCGAGATCGGCATCACCGGTCTCATCACCGACTTCCCGCAGCGAGGAATACGATGACGATTTCACCCACCACCTTGGCGCCGCACCGGTTCTGTATCGTCAACTGCTATCCGGCGGCCAGCCGCGAGAACTTCGACCGGTCCGACGTCGGTCACCCCCATGATCTGTTCAAGGACTTCCTACGGCGAGAAGCCCCCAACGCAACCACCGAGATCGTCTACGTAGCCGACCCGGACTTCACGCTGCCACCCGGCACTTCCATCGACGACTTCGACGGATTCATTTGGACGGGATCGGATCTCACCGTCTATCACACGGATGACCCCCGGGTCATCGCGCAGATCTTCTTCGCTGGAGCCCTCATGCAAGAAGGGGCGGCCAGCTGGGGGAGCTGCTGGGGTATTCAGCTGGCTTCACTGGTGGCCGGAGGCGAAGTGGCGGTGAACCCTCGCGGCCGCGAGTGGGGCATCGCTCGCGACATCCAGCTGACCGATGCCGCTCGAACCTCGCCGATGCTGGCGGGAAAACCGGCGGTGTTCGATGGCTTCATCATGCATCTGGATGAGGTCACGCGCCTGCCCGAAGGCACACCATTGCTTGCCACCAACACCCACACACCTATCCAGGCCGCCGTCATCGAAGACGGAGCCGCCTCGTTCTGGAGCACCCAATACCATCCCGAGTACAACCTGTACGAAATGGCGCGTCTGATCGCGGCGAGGGGCGCAGCGCTGGTGCGGGAAGGCCTGTTCCCCGATGAAGCAGCCGTCGCGACCTATGCAGCCAAGATGATGGAGCTCTCCGCCAACCCGGATTCGACACATCTGCGAGAGGAACTCGACGTCGGAGACGACATCATCGACCCGCAGATCCGGGAGCTCGAATTGCGCAACTGGCTGCGGTTCATCGACTCACGGGCGGCGTAGCGGGAACGGCCGGCAGCGACGTATCGGCGGCACACCGACCCCAACTATCATCAGCGTCCATGATCTTCTCCGATCGAACGATCATCGAGGCCATCGAGACCGGTCGCGTCTCTATCGATCCGTTCGACCGTGCCCTCGTTCAGCCGTCGAGTGTCGACGTTCGCTGCGATCACCGCTTCCGGGTCTTCGAGAACCACCGGTACCCGCTCATCGACCCGAAGGCACTGCAGCCCGACCTCACCACCGAGGTCGAAGCGAGTGCGGACCATCCTTTCATCCTCCACCCCGGCGAGTTCGTGCTCGGGACGACACTCGAGACGATCCGCCTGGGCGACGACGTCGTTGCTCGGCTCGAAGGCAAGTCGTCGCTTGGTCGTCTCGGTCTCCTCATTCACTCGACCGCGGGCTTCATCGACCCGGGATTCAACGGGCAGGTGACGCTCGAACTCTCGAACGTCGCGAATCTGCCAATCGCTATCTATCCCGAGATGAAGATCGGCCAGATCAGCTTCTACCAGATGACGACCGCCGCCGAGCACCCATACGGTTCGGCTGCACTTGGCTCCAAATATCAGGGTCAGACCGGTCCGACGGCGAGCCGGATGCATCGCGACTTCCAAGGGAGAGACAATGGCTAGACCGGCGGTGGCGCACGTTGCTTCGATCATGCTCGACTGCAATGACCTCGACGCGATGGTATCATTTTGGGGGAGGATCCTCGACGTCAAAGAGAAGAATCGCTTCCCCGGCTACGTGTGGACGACCCGCATCTCACGCGGCGGCCCTGCGCTCGCTTTCCAGCACGTCTCTGAGAAGAAAGCGGCGAAAAACCGTCTCCATCTCGATCTCAGCACCGTCGATCCCGAGTCGCTGATCTCGCACGTCGAGGAGTTCGGTGGGGAGCGGCTTCACGATCATGACATCGCCGGTTTCAGTTGGACCGTCTGCGCCGACCCCGAGGGCAACGAGTTCTGCGTCACAAAGAGCGAATAGAGGCCCGGCAAGCAGTTGCTGCGAGCGGATCCGGGTGAGTCCTCGTCATGGGCGGGACAATGAGAACAGGAGTGGCCCCACTTCGAAGCGCACAGCAGGGTCCTGAGCCAGGGTCGAGTCGAGCTCTCCACCAGTAGGCGGCCCCATCGACGATCGTTTCGTGCTTGAGTCCCATCAACACGATTCCCGAACATCCGGTAACTCGGGAGGATCCACCTCGACGATGCGTCGCCAGGTGTCGCGTTTAGTCGGCATGGCGGGCCTCCTTAACTGCCCGCGCGACAAAATACTTCGCCTGCGGGTGGTGGGCGATCAGTGCGGAGGTGGTCTGTTCCGGCTGGTACTGATATGCGGTCGCGGCGCTTACCTCAACGCCGATCCGCTCGGCGTCGAGGAGATGGGCGACGCGCTCGTTGTCCTCGAGATCGGGGCACGCCGGATAGCCCCATGAGTATCGCCCTCCCCGGTACCGCTGCCGGAACAGGCCACCGAGACTCGGCCCGTCTTCATCGCCGAAACCCCACTCGACCCGAATGTGCCGGTGCCACATCTCGGCGAGAGCCTCGGCCATCTCGACACCGAGTCCGTGGAGCAGGAGATAGTCCATGTAGCGATCCGCTTTGAACAACGCCGCCGCTCGTTGCGAGGCCCGGTCCCCCATCGTGACGATGTGGAACGCGATGTAGTCACACTGCTCGTTATCGACGGGCCGAAAGAAGTCCGCGATGCAGAGCCACGGATCCCGTCGCTGGCGGGGAAAACCGAACCGCGTCAGTTCGGTCGCGCGGGTCTCGTCGGTCCACACGATCAGGTCGTCCCCGTCGCCGTTGACGGGGTAGTACCCGTACACGACCTGGGGGATGAGCAGGTCGTCGGTTCTTGCCCGCGTCAGTTGTTCGCGCAGGACAGGGCGCAGGCGATTCCTGAATTCCTCGTCGGTCTCACCCGACTCCGGTCTGAACTGCCACTGGTTGCGGAACAGGGCGGTTTCGTTGAGATAGGCAGCGACGTCGTCGATCGCCATCCCCTTGACCACGCGGCTCCCGAGGAACGGGGGCTTGAAAACCGGCACGTCGAGAGCAACGGAAGGTGCCCTCTCCGGTACGGGAGCGTCGTCATCGATCCGACCCGCAGCGACAAACCGTTCACGTCCCGGAGCCGGTGCCGCGGCCCCGGAAACGATCTGCTGCATGGCGTCGAGTCCGGAGAAGGCGTTCTTGCCGTAATACAGCGGACCGGGATAGCGATCACGCAGATCGCGCTCGACGTACGACCGAGTCAACGCTGCGCCCCCGAGCAGAACCGGCACGTCACCCAGACCGCGGCGAATCAGTTCGTCAAGGTTGTCTCGCATGATGAGGGTGCTCTTGACGAGCAAGCCGCTCATCCCGATGGCGTCGGCGTCCATCCGCTCATACGTCTCAATGAGTTCACCCACCGCGACCTTGATGCCGAGGTTGTGGACCGTGTATCCGTTGTTCGACAGGATGATGTCGACGAGGTTCTTCCCGATGTCGTGAACATCGCCGGCGACGGTTGCCAATACGATCGATCCCCTCGCAGCCACATCCGAGTGCTCCATCATGGGCTCGAGATACGCGACCGACGCCTTCATCGTCTCGGCCGATCGTAGGACGAAGGGTAGTTGCATGTCCCCGGATGCGAAGAGTTCGCCGACGGTCTTCATGCCTGAGAGCAGAACGTCGTTCACCAACCCAAGCGGGCTATGACCGGCGGCGAGCGCCTCGTCGAGTTCCTCGTCGAGACCGGTGCGGTTACCATCGACGATCCGTTGCGCTAGACGACGCTCTACCGGCCATCCCAAGCGCTCGTCTTCGGTCTCCACCTCAACGACGGCGTCGGTGAAGGCAGCAAGCAGCGCCTCGAGTGGGTCGTAGCCGGGTTCACGACGGTCGTAGATCAGGTCTTCGCAAATCCTCCGCTGCTCGTCCGCGATGAGATGCAGCGGTTCGATTCGCCCGGCATGAATGATCGCGGCGTCCAACCCTGCGTCGAGGCACTCGTGGAGGAACACGGAGTTGAGCGCTTTCCGAGTCGGCTGATTCAGTCCGAACGACACGTTGGATACGCCCAGAATCGTGGCACTGTCGGGAAGTTCTTCCTTCAGGCGCCGGATCGCATCAATGGTCTCTCGCGCATCGGCGCGCAAGTCGTCGTCACCGGTGGACAGGGGGAACGTGAGTGGGTCGAATATCAGGTCCGCTGCCTCCATGCCGTAGTCGTTCACGGCCAGATCGTGGATGCGGCGGGCGACGCGCATCTTCCACTCAACGTCGCGTGCCTGGCCTTCCTCATCGATGAGGAGGCACACGACCGCGGCCCCGTGTTCTCTCGCAAGATCCAGGACCCGACGGGCTCGCGACCCGGGACCCGTCCCGTCTTCGAGGTTGAGCGAGTTGAGAACGGACCGACCACCCAGCATCTCGAGTCCTGCCTCCATGACTACCGACTCGGTCGAATCGAGGACGATCGGCGCGGCCACTTCAGATCCGAACCGGGCTGCGATCGCGGCCATGTCCTCGACACCGTCTCGCCCGACATAGTCGATGCAGAGATCAACGAGATGAGCGGACTCCGCGACCTGCTCCTCCCCGATCTTGACACATCGGTCGACATCGCCGTTGAGCATCGCGTCCCTGAACGCCCGAGACCCGTTGGCATTGGTCCGCTCTCCGACGATCAGAAACGACGTGTCCTGGGCTATCGGTGTCGCGCTGTAGATCGAAGCAATCGAAGGTATGTGGAGAACCTCGCGCTCCATCGGTACAAGGGGTCGGCATGCCTCAACGACCGCTGAGAGATGATCCGGCGTGGTACCGCAACAGCCACCAATTGCTCTCACGCCGTACTCGGACACGAAACGGGCGAGGTGTTCGGCGAGAACCCGCGCCGACAGATCGTACGACACCTCTCCCTCCACGATCCTCGGCATTCCGGCATTTGGGATGACAGAGATCGGCATCCGGGCCCGCTCGGATAGATGCCGAATCGGTCCGTACATCTCCTCCGGCCCGGTGGCGCAGTTGAGTCCCACAACATCGACGTGCATGGCGTCGAGTGTTGTGAGCGCAGCACCGATCTCCGTCCCCGGCAACATCCGTCCCGTGAGTTCAATGGTCACCTGGACCTGGATTGGAATCTCGACGTGGGCCGACCGCATCGCCCTGCGGGCGCCGTTGATCGCTGCCTTGGCTCCGAGCAGGTCGAACTGAGTCTCGATGACGAACACGTCGATCCCGCCATCGATGAGTCCGGCGGCCTGGATCTTGTAGGCATCGCGCAACTCCCGATAGCTGATCTGGCCAAGGGTCGCAAACTTGGTACCGGGACCGATCGAACCGGCAACGAACCGTCTCCGCCCATCTCTCGTCCGATACTCCTCGACGGTCCGCGTCGCGATCGACGCCCCGGCCGCTGAGAGTTCGTACGCCCGATCGGCGATCCCATACTCGTTCAGAGGGACGGCGAACCCACCGAATGTGTTCGTCTCCACGACGTCGACGCCGACGTCGAGGAACGAGCGGTGGAGCCGTTCTATGACGTCGGGCCTGGTCACGTTCAGCACTTCGGCGCACCCGTCGAGATCCTCACCGCCGAAGTCGTCGAGATCCAACCCGGCAGCGTGGAGCGAGGTTCCTGCTCCGCCGTCGAAGATCACGACACCCCTCGCCAGCGCCTCCAGGTAGGCGCTCATGCGGCGTGTTCCCAGCGAAGGATGTGGTGATGCGTCAACCTATGGGTCCGTTTCAACAGCGTTCCTCCGTCTCGACTCGAAACGCTCCGCGAGCGCCGCGAGCGGGAGTTCCGCCTCGGCTCCTCATCGATCAGGCATTGGCACCGTTCACGTCGGTTGCCGCGGCTTCGCAGGGCCCGTCCCTCCACCGCTCTGGATGAGCGCTTCGTTGACGGGCATCATATACCACCGATCCCGGCAGGTCACACAGCGATCACGACCCTCATGCTCTGTGATTCTCTCCGAACGCTGTTCCCTCGGTGAGCCAGAGATTCAACTCGTCCCGCTTTGGCTTGTGGAGACGGCCGGACTCCACGAAATAGGCCTCATCGACGTATCCGAGGGCGGCGGGGTCGTGCGTGGCGATCACCACCGTGGTCCCCGCATCTGCGATCTCTCTGAGCATGGCCAGTATCGAAGCTCCCGTCGCCGAGTCCAGTTCGCCCGTCGGCTCGTCGGCGAGGACATACCTCGGCTCGTGAACGAGGGCGCGTGCGATCGCTATCCGTTGCTGCTCCCCGCCCGACATCTCATCCGGACGGTGTTCTGCGCGAGCCCCCATCTCGACGGCTTCCAGCGCCGAGATCACGGCGGTTCTGGCCTTCCTCCCCCGGATCCCGAGCAGCCGGAGCGCCACGTCGACGTTCTCGTACGCGGAGAGGAGGTTCAAGAGGCTGGCAGACTGGAAAACGAAACCGAGTTTCGTCCGGCGGATCGCGGCAGCGTCGTGCTCGCTGACCTGATCGACGCGTTCGCCATCGATGATCACCTCGCCGTAGTCCGGCCGCTGCAGAAGACCAGCCATGTGCAGCTGCGATGTCTTGCCCGACCCCGATGGGCCGAACAGCGCCACGAAGGACCCGCTCTCCACGACGAGATCAACATCGACGGCCCCGATGGCACCATTCGGATACTGCTTCGACACGCTGCGAAGGACAAGGCTCATATCGGGTGCTCCTCGGACTGCAGGAGGATCCCGTCGTCGATCAGCTTGACGCGAACGTGGTCTCCGATGCCGGCTTCGATCAACAGGTCGCGAGGGAGTTGCACCATGCCACGCTGGTCGACTGCGATCAGCTCTTCCTGGTCCTTCCGTCCCTGTGTGGAGATGCGCCCGTCGGCGATTCGTACGATCCGATCCGTGCGCTGGGCGAGGGCCACGTCATGGGTGACGACGAGGACGCTCAGCCCCCCTTCGTGCGACAGGCCGCGGAGGAACTCGTACATCTCGAGGCTCGTCTCGGTGTCGAGTTCACCGGTCGGTTCGTCGGCGAGGAGGAGTTTCGGGCCGAGGGAAAGCGCCACACAAAGTGCGAGTCGCTGCTGCTCCCCTCCGGACATCGTGTGGACGTCGGTGTAGGCGCTGTTGCGAAGACCGACGGCTTCGAGCAGTGCGAGGGCCCTCTTCTTCCTTCTGCGCCCGCCGACGCCCGCAAGGAGCATCGGTAGCTCGACGTTGGCTCTCGCTTTCAAGTAGGGAACCAGGTTGCGGCTGAAGTCCTGCCACACGAATCCAACGTTGCGCCGATAGAAGCGTGTCAGGTCCTTCGTGGTCACATCGGTGAGGTCCCGTTCCGCCACTGCCACGCGGCCGGCCGACGGCCGATCGAAGCCGGCAAGAATCGTGAGCAGTGTCGACTTCCCCGAACCCGACTTGCCGACAATCGAGACGAACTCCCCTTCATTCATCGTGAAGTCGAGGCCCTGGAGTGCAACAACTTCGAGGTTGCCCTGTTTGTGGATCTTGATGAGGTTCTCGGCCTGAATCACAGGGGGCATCAGCGATCCACCTCCCGCAGTACCTCGCTCATCTTTCGGGTGGACACGCGCCGGGTCGCCCACACCACCGACACGATGAGCATCAGCCCGACCAACGCGGAGAAGGCAGCAAGTGAGATCGCCGGGATCTCGATGAGGATCGACGGGACGATCTCTTCGGCCGTCTCGCCGAGTTGGAGGAACGGCAGCATGACAACAACGAGACCGATCCCGCCAAGGACACCGATAACCGCACCGAGGCCGACGACGACGAGCTGCTCAACCGCGAATGTCGTTGCGACCCCCCGCCGTCCGAAACCCAGCGCCCTGAGCACACCCATCTCCTTTGCACGGCGAGTGACGGCAAGCAGCACGTATCCGGTCACGCCGGCGAGAGCGAGGACGACGGCGACGGCTGCGCCGACGAAGAGGATCGCGACGAGACCGACCTGAACCGGGCGACTCGAGAACGAGGCGGCGACGCCGCGAATCGTCCACATCTCGTCGGGTTCCTCTCCGAGTTGAGCCGTGATGCGCCGCACCGTCGTGTCGACGTTGTCGGTCTCCATCCAGAACTCCTGCGGCGCGTCCGGCCGAGACAGCCCGCCGACGAGACTCCACGTGGCAGCTCCGTTCGTCCAGGCGCTGATGGCGTCAAGGTCGACGACCATCGCCCCCTGCTTCCTCCGATCCGTCATCGTCGGAACAGCTTCGACGAAGCCGACGAGCGTCCCGTTCATCACTTGCGACCCTACCGAGTACGACGACGTCTCTCCGACGTCCAGACTGGCGATCGTCGCAGCCTCACGATCGAGCAACACGAAGATGTCGTCCGGCATGCGCCGGAGTTCAGGAACATTGGTGCTGGCCCGCGATCGCTGCGGAACGGTCCACATGGACACGTCGCCATCCCGATACAGGGGCGAGCTTCTCAGCTCCCCCTCGGTGGGTTCCTCCATCCCTTCGGGAAGCGCTGAGTACCGCGCTCGCAGAGCGGTGTCACCTGCCACGTTCCCACTCACGATCAGATCATTCGTTGGCGACATCTCTTCGAGGTCGAGGGTCGCTCGTCCGGCGTCGGAAACGACGATCAGGTCGCCCATGAGTACGGAGTCACCGCTGGCGGCGAGCCCGGTGTTCGCGGACCGCTCAATCCACATCGTGTGCAGAGACAGCGGCGGTGTGGGTGGCGTCGGGAAGTCGTTCTCTCCTGTGGTGAGATCGATCGAGACGGTTCCCCACCCATCTGGGGTGATGTCGACGTCTGACACAATTGTCCAAAGCCGGGTCTTCGCGTCGATGACCTTGACCAGCAGGCGGTAGTCGTGGCCGACAGGACCGTCCTCTGCTTCCGCTGCGAGGCTGATCGGAACGACGACGGCGTCGATCTGCAACTCCGTCGACCCGGGTGGGAGTTCCACTCCGACGTCCGGTGCAGTGCCATCGGGACGGAGCAGCGGGAACAGATCCGAGGGGTCGTCCGCTCCGAAGTCCGAACGCCACGTCACTACGTCGGAGAATGACTCCGGTTGGACTGCCAACACCTCAGCGCGTCTGCCACTCTGTCGGGGCGCCCCGTCGGTGCGGAGCACGGGAGAGCCGATCGCCCCGTCCGGGACATCGAGGTACCCGGCTTGGTCGGCCACCACACGAACGTCGGAACCGGCCGCGTAAGCAGCTCGATCGACGAATGACTGCTCCAGCGTGGCCGCATAGGTGAGGGCGAATGCCCCAAGGCCGGTCGTCAGCCACACAAGCAGCGCCAGCCGTCCGTAGGGAATGGGGTTCCTGCCGAGATGCCATCCAGGAAGTGAGAATGACAACGATCGGGACTTCGTCATCGCCCAGCCAACGAATCTGAGCAGCACCGGGAAGACTCGGAGGAGGATGAGAGCGCCGCTGAACAGCAGGAGCACCGGGAAGACGATCGCGAGCGGATCGAGCGTGGCCTCTTCTCCGCTCATGTTGACGAATCCGCGCTGGCTCAGCTGGAGGAGCACCACGAGGGTAAGGGCGATCGCGAACAGATCGAGATTGTATCGCTGCCAGACCGACTTCGTGCCGGGGCGTGCAGCGAGTGACCGGAGTTCGAGGACGCCTCGGCCCACGTACGGGATGATCGCGACCCCCATTGCCAGGAAGGTGACGACGGCGCCCGCGAGAAGCCAGCCCGTCACGGGGCCTATCTGGGTCACGTTGAGCGGTTCGCCACCGGTGAGGTCCGACAGCGGTGGTATTCGTCCGGTTACGCCTACGAGGAACCTAGCGACGAACGGTGCGGCCGCCGCGGCCGCCGCCGCTACGAACAGCGATTGGCCGAGGTGAATCCCGACGGTCTGCCACGTTGAGGCGCCGCGGCTCTTGAGCAAAGCCAGATCGGACCCTTCGCGTTCGACGGTCAGAGCTGATGTGTAGACGAGGAAATAGACTGCCCCGCCGACAACGAGCGCCAGCATGGCGAGGATTGGTCCGCCGATTACCACCGATCGAGTAGAGAACTTGTCGATGAGGAGCGGCAGGAACGTCTTCGTCGGAATCGTCCCGCCGGCCTCTTTTGCCACCTGGGCGTTGAACTGATCGATTCGTCCCTCGATCTCGTCGAGTTCCTCGAGCGTCACCGTGTCGACGTCGAGTGGCATTCTCCACCGCTGCGTCACCGTCGGAGCATCGAAACCGCGCGTGGTCCTGTTCCAAGGTTCGGTGTCTGGATCCACCGGGATTTGACCCATCCAGATGTCGAATGTCGACTGATCGAAATAGACCATGGTGGTGGGATCGTCGACTCCCCAGATCGTCGCGTCGGGGTCGACCGGGGTCACGATGGCCGTTACTTCGACGTACTCGAAAACGTCGGGGAGGCCGCTGAAAGGTTTCAGGAAGAACGAATCGCCAATCCCGACATCAGCCAGCTCGGCGACGCGTTCACCGATCGCTATCGGGAGCGGTCCATTCTCAGGGACCGGGGCACCGAGGAGCGGAGCGGGAATCGCCCCGTCGACGACAGCCAGGTGCCCTTCGAGATCCGGAGCCGTGAAGATCCGAACTTGGAGGACTTCTGGGGGAGGACGGGGGTAGGGCGGTGATGGCCACTCATCGTCCGGAATGCCCGCTTCGACGAGTGCGCCGATCTCTTCCTGCCATGCTTCGGCCTGAGCGAACCAGCCGCCTTCTGTCCCTTCGCCAGCGGGAATGACCGCGTATTCTCGTGTCTGGGAACGTTCCTCGATGGTCGGGTACCACGGAACCAGCCACCGCTCATGTGCCTCGTTGACGACCACCCGATTGGAGGTTCCGATCGATCTCGAATAGTCGTTCGCGGTCGAGAACGCGATCATGTCGACTTCGTCAGCGACGGCGCTCCGAACGGTGAACCGAAGGTCCACGGCTTGTACGGATGACTCGTAGAGAGGAACAACGACGAGAAGGGCGACCACCAGCGTCGCCCCGAGCAGGGATCCGATGAGGATCCCCTTCTTCGCCCACACACGGCGAGCAACGAGACCGAGGTATGTCCCGAGCTTCATCTATCGAGTCCCCTTGCCTTCGCGGACCCAGGGGCAGGCTACACGCCTCTCTTGAGGCAGTCAGCCGATGCCGGAAAGGTCAAGTTCGACGGCGTGATGGCACGCGACACCCCCATCATCCACCGTTTGGAGCGGAGGTTCTGATGTCAGACAGACCTCGTCGGCGAACACACAGCGGCCGGCGAACACGCAGCGGCCGGCGGGGACGCCGGCCAGGGGCGGTTGCTCGCCGGGGATCGGTCTGAGGCGGGCCACTGTGAGGGCAGGGAGGGAACCCAGAAGGCCCGAGGTGTATGGGTGCCTCGGACGCCTGAACAGGTCACCGACCGCCCCCTCTTCGATGACCCGACCGGCGTAGACAACGGCGACGCGATCGGCGACGCGGGCCACCACGGCCAGATCATGAGTGACGATGATCATCGCCATGTGGCGGCGCTCCTTGAGATCCTTGAGGAGATCGAGGATCGCCGCAGCAACCGACACGTCGAGACCGGAGAGCGGCTCGTCGGCGACGAGTAGCTTCGGCGCCTTGACCAGCGCGGCGGCGAGCATGGCCCGCTGCCCCATGCCGCGGCTGAGTTCGGAACTGAAAGCCCTGAAGAGACGCTTCGACTTCGGAAGATGAACCTCGCCGAGGGCGTCCATCACACGCTCGGTGATCTCTTCGCCGGAGAGATCAGTGTGTTCGTCAAGCACCTCCCCCGCCTGCGGACCGATCTCGAGGATCGGCGTCCACGAAGAGATCGGATTCTGGAAGAGGAATCCGATCTCCAGTGCGACGAGTCGGGCCCACTCCGGATCAACTTCGTCCACGACCGTGCCGGCCCGCTTGAGGCGCTTCTGTTCCTTGCGGCGGATCGGCCGTGTCGGTTCGTCGCGGCGTCCGGCCGGCTCGAAGGAGATACCCCGGTAGGTCGTGGTGCCGCCGAGCACCCTCGTACCACTCGGAAGCAGGCCGAACGAGCCGAGGAGAATGAGTGACTTGCCCGATGAGGACTCCCCGACGATCGCGAGCGTCTCGGCTGCACCAACTCCGAACGAGGCTCCAGGGATCGCCTCGATCCATCCGAACGGGAGCCGATCACCGTGGATGCTCGTCGGCGGTTCCCGATCTCCGCGGACTGCGGCGTCCTGGTCGTTGACGGCGACACGGAGGCCATCCACTTCAAAGAGCCTCTGTGACACCAACCGTCTCCTCATCGGGTACAACTCGCGTGGCGATCGTACCGGCAGCAACCACGAGGACTACCCCGAGCCAGGTCAGCGCGTCTGGTCGCTCCCCGAGGAATGCGGCAGCCCACACCACGGCCGATGCCGGCTCGAGGTACATGATCACAGAGACCACCGCCACCGGGAGTCGTCGCATCGACGTCCAATACACGACCCCTGCCAGGCCGGTGAAGAGTGCCCCGAGGACCACGAACTGCGGCCAGTACTCGCCGGATTCTCGGACTGCCTGCACCGTGAACGGTGCGAGCACGACGGAAGCGACGACGAGCTCCCACGTTGCGACGACGAGCCCCCCGAGATCGGCGGCAAGGGGCTTCCCGAGGAGCATGATTGCCGCCAGCAGCAACCCGGAGATCGCCGCCACCGCTACCCCCACCACCGTGGCGCCCGAACCCGGTCTGATCACGAACAGCGTTCCTACAACGGCCACCGCGAGGCCGATGTAGGCGGCACGGCTCACTCGTTCGTGGAGCACCGGCCCCGAGAGAACCGCGGCAAGCACCGGGCCGATGTAGAGGATGGCGAGTGTCACCGCGACCGTCGTCAGATTCAGCGCTACGAAGAAGGCGAGCCAGTGGACGGCGAGGGCGATCCCAAGCACGGCGACGCCTCGCCGCCGGTGTCGCGGGATCGTGAATCGTGTCGTTGCCATCGAAAACAGCACGAGCACCACCGCACCGAGCGTGACCCTCATCGCAACCAGATGGCTCGGTGGGATTTCGGTGCGGACGAAGAGGGGAATCGCACCCCACGCGACGGCCAGCACGACGAGCGAGACCACGGCAACCGCCCGACTTCTTCGCACCTCGGAACGCATCGTCGCAGGCTACCGGCGGAACCAACGGAGACATCGGGCTGTTGTCACCACCCGATGGTGGGAAGACGCTGGACGGCACCATGGTCACCGAGGGACGAGGATGTCCGCGGCAGCGACCGAGGAGCTCGGAAGGTGCCTGGCATTGTCGTTGCCCAGCTCAGGTTCCTAGTCGGAGTAGTAGCCGGTTGTCCCATCGATCAATTCTCGGGCAATGTCCGCATGGCCTGCGTGGCGAGCCGTTTCCTCGATCATGTGCGCCACGATCCATTGCAGGGCAAACCGCTCGCCGTCCCGATCGCCTACGGAAAGTTCGTCCATCTCCGCGTCGGCCACGATCTCTCTGGATCGCGCAATGGCCTTGCCGTAGAGGGCGACGATCTCGTCGATCGTTTCGTCGTTCTCGATTCGGAAGTCGGCATCGGGATCCTCCTCGGTCCACGGATACTCGACCTCGCTCCCAGAGAAGAAGTCGTCGAACCACCAGCGTTCGACGTACGCGAGGTGCTTGATGAGGCCGAGCAGGCTGGTTCCCGAGGCCACGACCGATCGTTTGGCCTGTTCGAGGGTGAGGCCCTCGAGTTTCCAGACCATGACGGCGCGGTTGTTGTCGAGCATCGCGAGGAGTGTGTCCTTGCCGCGTCCGGTCTTGGGGGTTTCGCGTGTCACCATGTGCCCGACGCTACTCGATCTCTCAGCCAGATTGCGCAGGAGCCCCGGGTCGCTGATGACGGCTCTGTACGCTCAGGACCACTGGCACATGCCCGGTTTGCGAGAGGTCTTCGCATCGCTCGAATCGGTGACGGGCATTCAGGTCGCCGCGCAGGAGATCGGGCACGTCCTGCCGCAGCTGCTCACCGGCAGAGGTCTTCGTCCGCACCTTCTGTGTAGAAGTCGATGAGAACGCTCGCAAACTTCTCGCGTTTGGCCCTAACGCGGACGAACGTTGACCGGTACACCGTCATCATGAAGAGCCGAGGGGTGGCACCCCGCTACGAGTCCGTCCTCAGTCCGCCCGTCATGGAACGCCTCAGGAAGGTGTTCCGGTCGATGAACATGGGGATGGTGCTGATGTGGCGGATGGGCCTTGGCAGATGGGCCGACTCCTGGCCGTCCGTCGCCGGTCGCATTCTCGTCGTTGAACATCGCGGGCGCAGGACCGGCGGCCGGTATCTGACGCCGCTCAACTTCACGCCTGAAGGCCGAAGCCGGTACTGCCTCGCCGCGTTCGGTTCGAAGGCCGATTGGTACCGCAACGTGCTCGTCGCGAAACGCCTCGTACTGTGGCTGCCGGACGGCCGATGGACCGCGTTCGCCGTCGACGTGACGGGAGAGGCAGGGTCGCGCAGTCGCATCCGGCAGGTCCTCCTCGACTCGGGATTCGCTGCGAGGGCGTTCGGCCTCAATCCGAAAGGGATGACCGACACCGAGATCGACAATGCGACATCCGGCTACCGACTCGTTCGCTTCGATCTCGTCGACCGCTGCGATGAGAGTCCCGCCGACTTGTCCTGGGTGTGGTTCCCTATCGCAGCAGGGGCGGCCGCCATGGGAACGGCGGTGGTTCTTCGTCGACGGCGGCCATGATCCGTCTCGGGGCTACGGCGTGCGGCTGAGCGCCCGATTCGGCACCCATCCCTCCGCACCGTCATCGGCCACGCACCACGTCCAGTCGCCGGCCGCTTGGAATCCGTTCACGACTGCGTCGGCTTCGACCGTGAGTTCGGCTGTGGAGTAGTCGACCGTCACGGTGGCAGTGCCGTCTTCTTCCATCACGAGGTAGTCGTGAGGAACCCATCCACCCGTCCCTGCCTCATTGGCGCACCACCGGTATGACGTCCATTCGGTGTCGTGTTGCCCGACCGTGACTAGATCGCCGGCGCTCAGGATGAGCGGCTGGCGGTGCGCCGGGTGCCACGCCTCGACGACGACGAGTCGGATTCCCGTCATGCGATCGGAACGTCCCTTCCCATATCGGCGAAGAGCGTGAACTCGGGCAGGAAGGTCATCTGGACCTTCCCGACGGCGCCCTGTCGGTGTTTTGCGACGACGATCTCGGCCACACCCTTCGATTCCATCCGGTCGGGGTTGTATGCCTCATCCCGATAGATGAACAGAACGACGTCGGCGTCCTGCTCGATCGCTCCGGACTCACGAAGGTCGCCGAGACGCGGTCGCTTGTCCTCTCTGCTCTCGAGCGACCGATTCAGCTGGGAGACTGCAATGACCGGGACATCGAGCTCCCGGGCCAGATTCTTCAGCGAACGAGAGATGAGCGCTATCTCCTGCTGGCGGTTCTCCCCGCCTGAACCGTTCATCAGCTGGAGATAGTCCACGATGACGAGACCAAGACCCGGTCGGCGCCGCAGGCGACGGGCCTTCGCCCGAATCTCGGTGACCGTGAGGCCGGGCGAGTCGTCGACGAAGATCGGCTTCTTGTAGAGCGCGCTCGCCGCGTTCGAGAGCTTCGTGAAATCGGCCTCTGCGAGACGGCCGGTGCGTAGTCGCTGAGAGTCGATCCTGCCGGTGGAGCAGAGCATCCGGGAGACGACTTCTTCGCGGCTCATCTCAAGTGAGAAGATCGCCACCGGATGATCCTTCAGCGCGACGTTCTGAGCGATGTTGAGGGCCAGCGCCGTCTTCCCCATTCCAGGGCGGGCGGCAATGACGACGAGATTCGTGGGATGGAGCCCAGCGAGTTTGGTGTCGAGATCCCGGAAACCGGTCGGGATGCCGGTGATCTCCGACCCGAGCCGCTGGAGCTCTTCGGCCCGTTCGATCGCCGGGCCGAGCAGCGGGTCGATCGAGGCGAGACCCTCACCGACACGACGCTCGGCGACCTGGAAGACCTCCTGCTCAGCGCGATCGAGCACGTTGGCAATCGGCTCGCTCATCTCTGACGCGATCACACCGATCGTGCCACCGACGCGCATGAGGCGCCGGCGAAGCGCGTGCTCCTCGACGATTCCGGCGTAGTAGTCGACGTTTGACGTGGTCGGGACAGTGTCGAGGAGGCGGGTGAGGAACGCTACGCCGCCGAGGCGTTCGAGCGCTCCCTCGCGTCGGAGCATCTCGGAGACAGTGACGGCGTCGATCGGCTCGTTTGCGTCGAACAGGGTCCTCACCGCTTCGAATACCTGCTGATGTGCCGGACGGTAGAAGTCCTCGGCGTGGAGCTTCTCGAGTGCGATGTTCGCCGCGTCGGAGGAAAGGAGAACCGCACCGAGCACCGACTCTTCGGCTTCGACGCTATGCGGAGGCACCTGCAAGCCGCGGTTCCCCGTTGGGCGTTCGGCTACGCTCGTCACTGATCCTCCCGTCGTTCTCACCCGGCTCGTCATCGTCAACGTCGCATGCGGGTATGACAGAAACGCGTCGAACACCCGAGCGCCGTAAGAAGAAGGGCGAGTCTACGACTCGGGGCAGTCGAGCGGTCCGGCCCCGGCAGACTGTTTTCCGCGCACCGGGTTTTGTTTTCGCGCAGTTGCCCGCCCACGCCCAAAATCGCGTACCCAGGGTATACGTCCCCGTCTACGGCGCCCCCGGCCCGCGGAACGGATCACGCCGCTTACCCAGGGTATGTGTGTTGAGGCGCGAGGAAGGCCCGTCCGAAGACGGACCCACTTCGCTTCCACGTTGGCGCCAG
This sequence comes from uncultured Saprospiraceae bacterium, assembly GCA_964195515.1. GTDB lineage: Bacteria > Actinomycetota > Acidimicrobiia > Spongiisociales > UBA5794 > JAHEEL01. The sequence continues at coordinate 19,597 of CAXMQO010000101.1, forward strand.
CTAGGCCGGAATCACGTCCAGCGTAACCGAGAACTGAACCTCGGAGTGCGGCTCGAGGATCACTTCGTGAAGGCCGATCTCTTTGATCGGACCATCGACCCGAATGATCTTGCGGTCGACAACGATCCCGGTGAACTTCGAGATCGCGGCAGCGATGTCGCCCTCTCCTATCGATCCGAACAGCTTGCCCTCATCGCTGGCGCGAGCCGCGACCACGACCCGGGTCCCGGTGAGCGACTGGGCATAACCCTCTGCCTCTTGACGGGCGGCTCGCAATGCCTCCTCGCGGGAAACCCGCATCGAATCGGCCTCGCGGAGCGCCCCGTCGGTCGCCTTGACGGCGAACGACCTTGGGACGAGATAGTTGCGGGCGTATCCATCGGAGACGTTGACAACCTCACCTTTGTTGCCGAGATCGGCAACGTCCTTCGTGAGAATCAACTTCATTTGCTCGGCCTCGTCGCAAGGTAGGGCAGCAGGGCCATTTCACGAGCATTCTTGATTGCCGTGGAGACCTGACGCTGACGTTTCTCGTTCAATCCGGTGACGCGGCGCGAGCGAATCTTGCCCCGATCGGACATGAACTTGCGCAGCAGTGCTACATCCTTGTAATCGACCAATTCGTCCGCTTTGAAGCGGTAGACAATGCGCTTCCGCCGACCCCTGTCCTCGGACGGGCGGCGTCGCGTCGTCCGTGTGCTTCGTGTCTTTGCCATCGATATTCTCCTTTAGAAGGGCGCCTCGTCGGGCCCGGGGTTCTCGCGAGCGACCGGGGCTGCGGGCTGGCCCTGCCCCTGTCCATCACTCGACCAACCGCCATCGGCCCGGGGCGTCTTCGTGACCGTTGCCGTGGCCCAGCGGATCGACGGGCCGATCTCCTTGATGTCGATCTCGATGATCGACCGCTTGTCGCCGTCCTGGGTCTCCCAGGATCGTTGCTGGAGCTCGCCGACCACGATGACGCGCATTCCCTTCGTGAGGGATTCGGCGACGTTCTCACCCAAGTCGCGCCAGCACGTTCCACCGAAGAAGCTCGTCTCCTCCTGCCACTCGCCCTGGCTCTGATATCGCTTGTTCACGGCGAAACGCACTTTGGTCATCGCGACGCCGCTCGGGGTGAATCGGAGTTCCGGATCTTCGACAAGGTTGCCGATCAAGGTCACACTATTCACATTGCTCATGTTGTCTCTCTTCTCTCGCTTCCTGTACCCCCCACATCATGCGGGGAGCGTGTGACAGGAATCAACCCTCTCGATCGGTCCTCCGAATGAGTTTGTGACGGACGACGGCGTCGGACAACGACAACGCGTGGTCGAGCGCGTCGACGAGGACGGTGTCGCCTTCGAAGTCGAGGACGGAGTAGTAGCCCTCATTCATGTGGTCGATTTCGTAGGCGAAGCGTCGCTTCCCCCAGAAATCGGTCCCGGTTACGTTGCCGCTGGTGTCGATCGTCGCGGAGACTTCCTCGACCTGCTTGCGGACATCCGATTCGACCATGTCTGGCCTGTGGATGATCATCAGCTCGTACGAGCGCATGGATATCAACTCCTCTGGACGTTCGCGGTGCGAACGGTCCCCGAAGGGACAGGATCTGGCAGCCGTGAGGCCGCGTTCGGCGCCACTCCGGTATCCGGGCGGCGGTGTACGCCGAAGATTGTACCGCGAACCGTCCGGTAGCCGCCGGGGTCTGCCAGCCGAACCGTCGTCCGTGTCTACGTTCACAACTGTTGTGTTCGCAAGCACATACGACGCACTCAGTCGTCGGCGAGTTCGAGGACCGACCCTTCTGTCACGAAATCCAGATCTCCCGCCGGGGCTTCCACCGCATACCGGTATGGGCTCGACCGGCGATATCCCGGGCACGGATCCTCTATGCATGGCTCCATCGCGAACCGGTCGACAAACCCGCCGTCGACATCGAAGAAGGCTATGTCGAGAGCGATGAGCGTGTTCTTCATCCAGAATCCCCCTTCGGTATCGGACGGGAAGACGAACAGCATGCCGTCAAGGCCGCCGAGGTCGGTCACGCCCATCAGCCCTCGTGACCGCAACGCAGGTTTGTCGGCCACAGCGACGGCCAACTCCCTCCCGTCGATAGTGATCGTCCTCGTTTCGAATCCCTCCAACCCGGCAGGATCGCCCGATCCGCAGGCAGCGAGCAGCAGTGAGAGCGAGACGGCGAGCGTCAGGAGAGAACGGAACGTCACGGTCCTAAACCTACCGTGCTCGGTGGTCAGCGTTCGACGCTTGCCTCCGAATCGACGAGATCTCGCAGGATCTCGTACGACTCGTCTGGCATGTGATACGTCTCGTCTGACGACGGGAACGCCCCGGACTCCACGTCGGCGAAGAACCGCTTGAGCGCATCGACGGCGTCGTCGGCAAGACTCGCATAGGGGCGCACGAATTTCGGGAGGTACTCCCCTCCGCCGAGGCCCAGGATGTCGTGCAGGACAAGGACCTGGCCGTCGCATCCGGCCCCTGCGCCGATCCCGATGGTCGGAACCGGCACTTCTGCGGTGACGATCTGCGCCACCCGATCCGGGACACCTTCGAGAACGATGGCGAACACTCCGGCATCGGCGAGCGCTTGCGCGTCGCTGATCATCTCATACGCGGCGTGGACCTTCTTGCCCTGCACCCGGTAACCGCCCATCGCATTCACGGACTGGGGGGTGAGGCCGAGGTGACCCATGACCGGAATCTCTGCGTCGAGAACAGCGGCGATCACATCAAGGCGCTTGCGCCCTCCCTCGACCTTCACGGCTGCGGCGCCTCCTTCGCGAACGAGTCGGGCGCCGTTGAGCACCGTATCCTCGGGCGACACGTGGAAACTCATCCACGGCATGTCCCCCACAACGAGGGCGCTGGGTTCGGCTCGTGTGACGGCCGCTGTGTGGTGGACCATCACGTCCATGTCGACGGAGAGCGTGTCGGTGTGACCGAGAACAACGTTGGCGACCGAGTCGCCGACGAGGATGATGTCCGCGCCGGCCCGATCCGCGATCTTGGCTGTCGGATAGTCGTAGGCGGTGACCATCCGAATCTTCGCCCCGCCTTTTCTGGCGCGAATCTCCGGCGCTGTGATCGTGTTCATCGATTGCTCCTCTCTCCCCACCCTTCGGGTTGGGGGACGCGTCGCAGCATTAGAACGGCGCTCGCTTCGGCCTCGGCCGCCCGAAGGGGTCGCCCGTGCCTGAACGCTTCAGTGTGAACGCTAGCGGCCACACTCGTGTTCCGGGTCGTCTGTGACGGCCGGTGCGGTACCGTTGCACCCATGGCGCGCAGAGACATCACCATGACCGGCGACGAAGTCACCGCCTTTCTCGACGAGACGGCGGTCCTCGAAGTTGCAACGATCGGCAGCAACGGCTGGCCGCACCTCGCTCCGATGTGGTTCGTGATGGAGGACGACCAGATCGTCTTCCGTTCATTCACCAGGTCACAGAAGATTCTGAACCTCCAGCGCGATCCTCGTCTCACCGTCTTGGCCGAAGACGGGGACGCCTACGAGGAGCTCAGGGGGGTGATGATCAAGGCCGAGGCCCGTCTGGTCGAGGACCCGGCCTACGTCCTTGCCATCTACGGGCGCCTTGCTGCCAAGTACGCGATGGTTGGACCTGCGCCCGTCGAACTCTCAGAGGAGGACCTCGAGGCCACCTTCGGCCGGTTCGCGTCAAAGAACACAGCTGTCGTCGTGGTACCGGTGAAGACCGCCTCCTGGGATCACCGCAAGATCGGTGGCGGCTACTAGGAGCCCGGGATCGTTCAGCAGCCTGGATCGACGGGTCGAGCCAGAGTTCTCAGGACGTCTCTCAGTCGGCGCAGATCTCGAGGATGGCGTCGCCATGTGCCTCGAGCTTCGCCGGACCGATGCCGGGAACCGAGGCCAGTTGGGTCTCCGTCTGTGGCCGGATACCTGCGATCATCTCGATCGTGGCATCGTGGAGGATCACGTAGGCCGGCATCCCCGTCGCTCGTGCAGTCGCGAGCCGCCATGCCTTCAATCGGTCAACGAGACCGGCGTCGGGGGTGATGGTCTCTGACTGCGGCGTGAGGGGACCCCTGCGATCCCCCGCCTTGACGTCATCACCCCATCGGACGTGAACCTGTCCTCCACCATCCGCCTCGATCCAGACGCCATCGGCGTCAATCTCTGCCACAACCCCTCTGATGCCACCGTGAACGGCAACGGTATCGCCCACTTCGGCACCGATTCCCCTGGTCTTTCGCTCCAGACGCTGCCTGCGCTTGATGGGTTCTGTCTCGACGGTTCGTGACGCCTGTCCGGTGAGTTCGTCGAGGAACCGGGAGGGATTGTCGACGTCGGACAGGATCGCGACCTGTCCGATTCCTCGTGTGATCGCCACGTGGAGGATCCGTCGCTCCTCTTCGATGTCGGTCGCGAGGTCATGAGGAAGAAGACCCCGATCCACACCGAAGACCACCACCCGGTCCCATTCGAGACCTTTCGCTCGATGCACCGTCGACAGGGTCACGCCGTCCGAACCCGACCGGCCGATCATCTCAGCGAGCCAGGACTCGAAATCCGAGGCGGTCGGGTGGATCGCGGCCGCTCGCCGTAGTGCAACGATGTCGTCTGACTGGGCCGAGCGATCGGCGCGGCTGCGTCCGCCATCGAGAGCCAGCGCCGAGGATTCCAGCCCGACCCGCCGGATCACGACGTCAAGGAGGGCCGCTGCGTCGTCTTTTTCGGCGGCAATAGCCACCCGTTCCAGATCTTCCACGAAACCGTCCCACCGTTGCGCCTGCTTGCCTGCGAGACCTCTCTTCGCTGCGGCCACCGTGCCGAGGTCGTAGAAGCGTCGCCCTCCGAGCAGGTCGACGGCGAGTCGGTTGAGTCCGCGGGATGGCCGCCGCACCGCAATCATCAGGTCCGAAAGCGACATGCGTTCCGGGTCGAGACCGAGACGCATCCAGGCGAGTGTCGCCGAGACGACGGTACGAGTGAGGATCCCCCGGGTGATAGGCGACGAGAAGGGCACAGCCCTCTCGGCGAGGGCGACGTGGACGGGGAGGAGAGCGGAATTGACGCGGGCAAGGACGGCAATGTCGAAAGGGTCGGTCTCTTCGAGCCACCCCTCGATGAGATCAGCCGCATTGAGACCGAGATGCGCTCCGTCGACACGATCAACCGTGAAGGAATCGGATCGCTCGACGGAATCGGGCGCCGCCGTGATCGTCTTCTCGATCCGCCGGTCGTTGTACGAAAGGAGCGTCTTCGCGGCGGTCACGACCGGAACCGGACACCGGTAGTTGACCTCCAGCGGATGCGAGTCGGCACCGGGGAAGAGACGGTCGTAGTCGATCAGATAACCCGGATCGGCGCCCGCGTATCCGTAGATCGTCTGGTCGTCATCGCCGACACCGAACACATCGAGTTGGGGAGAAGCGAGGAGTCGGATGAGAAGCAGGTACCCACCGGTGAGATCCTGGAACTCGTCGACGAGCACATGCCGGCACCGGTCTTGCCATCGGCGACGGAGGTCCGGGTCGGCGAGCAGTGCCTCGATCGCGCCGTAAACCTGTTCGTCGAAGTCGGCTTCATTGTGAAGCTGCAACCGTTCTCGGTACATGGCGTAGATCGTGGCGAAGCCTGGGACGTCGTCGCGCTCCTCCTCGACGGACTCGGGCGAGCGAAGGGCGATCCGGGTTTCGGAGAGTGCCTCCATGTACGGACCGACGGTGTCGGTGTTGGGTCGCCTCGGTGCCTGCACGATAGGATCAAGGCGTGATCGCACTTCCCTCTCGTCGAGAAGCCTCAGATCACCGCGGGCATCGCGAAGAATCTCCCACCCGAGGGAGTGCACGGTTCGGACAAGGGCCCCACCGGTCGCCCCCGCTCGTTGACGCAGTTCTGCCGCCGCCTTCGTGTTGTACGCAAGGGCGCAGAGCGTCGACGGTTCGATCGCCCGGTCGTCGAGCAGGTGCCGGAGACGGGCCGTAAGGGTACGGGTCTTGCCAGAACCGGCCGGAGCGATGATGCGGGCCGGGCCGGAGTCGTGGTTCGCTGCAGCGGCCTGGTCCGGAGCGAGTCCCACGTCGAGCGGCGCATAGACCCTCGCCTGATCGAGCCGTCCCAGAGTCACGGTCTCTGCATGCACGACCGCTTCCGTCGTCTCGATCGGTCCGCGGGGACCACCGTCGATCCATGCCGGAGTTCCGTCGGGGAGGAAGACGTCGGCCGGACCTCCCTCGGTGGCTCCGATTACGGCCGCCTTAACCGACCACCACCACTTGGGTGTCCCGCTCCTTGCGTCATAGCAGTTCGCCCATACGAGGAAGTGGAGTCGCTCGAGCGGGAAGACGAATGTGGAACCGACTTCATAGGGTTCTCTATCCTCGATCTCGGGCGTTCGGAGAGCGGAAGCGTCGACGCCGAGTTCGATGACGACCGATTCGCGGGTGACCCAGGCGCGATGGAGTCGGTCGATCGTTGCTTCCGGATCGGTGAGTGTCCCCTCATCGATAAGCACGAGCGATGCCCTTTCCCACGGTTCGGGAACGGATGCATCGACATCGATCACCACGGATCGACCGAGTATTGCGGGAGAAGTCACAAACGCGAGGTTAGGACGAGCCGGTGACGAGGAAAAGGGAGTGGCGGTTACTATATCGATTCGATATACTTATATCGAATCGATATATTGGAGACCACTCGTGCTCGACTTCGCCATCCTTGGACTGCTTCGTGAACAGCCACGACACGGCTACGAATTGAAGCGCGCCCTCGGCGACCTCGGCTTCTGGCAGGTCTCGTTTGGATCCCTCTACCCGGCGCTCAGACGGCTCGAAAAGCAGGGGTTCATCGAGGCCGCCAGGGGCGAAGGGCGTCGCAAGGCGTACCGGGTGACGGAGCCGGGACGCCTCCGGTTCGGCGAGATGCTGGCGGAATCCGGTGACGATTCGGATCGGGACTTCCAGCTCCGTCTGGCATTTCTCGGGTATGTCGAACCGGAGAGTCGCCTCGCGGTCCTCGAGGACCGCAGAACGGCACTTCAGGACCGGCTTCACGGCGCACGACGCTCCTTCCGGGGGGCACGGAGCAGCACCAGAAACCCGGATCGATATCGAATGGCGCTCATGGAGCGAAGTGTCCGGTCGACCGAGGCGGACATCGCCTGGCTCGACGAACTCATCGCAGGCGAGCGAAGCGCTACCACCGGCGCATGAGTTCACAGAACGAGGAGGAGATCATGTCCAACAAAGTGCGGGTTGCGATCGCAGGGCTCGGTAACTGCGCCAACTCTCTCATCCAGGGCGTCGAGTACTACCGCGATGCCGATCCATCTCTCAAGGTCCCCGGGTTGATGCACGTCGACCTCGGTGGTTACCACGTCGGTGACGTCGAGTTCGTTGCCGCCTTCGACGTCGATGCTACGAAGGTCGGCCAGGACGTCTCAAAAGCCATGTGGGCAGGGATGAACAACACGATCGAGTTCGTCCAAGTACCCAGTCTTGATATCCGGGTCATGAGAGGTCCGACCCTCGACGGTCTGGGCAAGTTCTACGTCGACGAGGTCGAGGAATCGCCTGGGGACCCGGTCGACGTCGCGCAGGTCCTCAGAGACACGAAGACCGACGTGCTCGTCTCGTACCTGCCGGTCGGCTCGGAGATTGCGACCAAGTTCTATGCACAGGCGGCGCTCGACGCAGGAGTGGGCTTCGTCAACGCGATCCCCGTGTTCATCGCGTCAGATTCGGAGTGGGCACAGAAGTTCGTCGACGCCAATCTGCCCATCGTCGGTGACGACATCAAGTCTCAGGTGGGCGCCACGATCGTCCACCGTCAGCTCGCCCGTCTCTTCGAGGACCGCGGTGTCAAGATCGACCAGACCTACCAGCTGAACTTCGGCGGGAATATGGACTTCAAGAACATGCTCGAGCGTGAGCGTCTTGTGTCCAAGAAGATCTCGAAGACGCAGTCGGTGACGAGCCAGATAGAGCGCCGGATCAACTCCGATTCGGTCCACATCGGCCCATCGGACCACGTGCCATGGCTCTCCGATCGCAAGTGGGCGTACATCCGTCTCGAGGGCACCTCGTTCGGTGACGTGCCACTGAACGTTGAGTTGAAGCTCGAGGTGTGGGACTCCCCCAATTCGGCCGGCGTGATCATCGATGCGGTCCGCGCAGCGAAGATCGCCCTCGACCGTGGCGTCGGCGGTCCGCTCCTCGCACCGTCGTCGTACTTCATGAAGTCGCCCCCGGTGCAGTATCACGACTCGGTGGCGCACGACAACGTGGAAGCGTTCATCACCGGTGAAGGCGACCTGGCCTGTGACCTGGAGACGTTCCTTTCCGCGTAGGTCACACACCAATCGACAGGGAAGGACGGTCCTCCGGGGCTGCTCTCCTCGCGCGCAGTTCACGGTCATGCGTTGATACGGACGATATGCGGTCCGTACCAACGCAAGACCCCTGGCATATGGCGTGGAGGTCTTCGACGAGGACCATCGATCGTTCACAGGGTTTGACAATCATGAACGGTTGACATACGGTTGCGTTATGGCCGTCCCTATCACCGACATGAGCCCCGAGAGAGCTGCCGCCGTCCTCTCCCGGTCCGATCCGGCATGGACCAGGAGCCTTGTCGATGAACTCGACCGAACCATCCGAACGGAGCCACTCGAACGATTCGCGGCGTTGTGGGATCTCTCGAACGCCGCGGCCGCCGCGGTCTTCGGCGTCTCCCGCCAGGCGTTCTCGAAGTGGCTCCTGGCCGGTCCACCTGCAACACGTTCTTCCGCCGTGGCCGACCTTGCCACCGCAACCGATCTCCTCGACCGCTACGTAAAGAGGGAGCGGATCCCGGCCGTGGTACGGCGGACCTCCCCCAATCTCGGCGGCATGTCCCTGCTCGAACTTGCCACCACAGGAGACACCCGAGCGGTCGCCGAATCGGTCTCGACGATGTTCGATCTGCGTCGCATTCAGCCATGATCGAACCCCTGCCGGACCGACTCCCCGACGGACATCGCTGGCTTCGGGTCGCCGATGAAAGCTGGGGCGATCCCCTCGATCCCTCGTTCGCTCAACAGCACGGCGGCAGGTGGAACCCTCCCGGTTCATTCCCCACGCTCTACCTCAACGAGGACCTCCGCACGGCCCGAGCGCAAATCACCCACATGCTCGAGGGTTCTCCTGTCGATCCGGAGGACCTCGATACGCCATATGTCCTCGTGACGGTGTCACTACCTCGAAGTCAGATCGCTGCGGATGCTGTGACCCACGCAGGCCTCGGCGGCCTTGGACTACCTCCCACATACCCGAGGTCCGACGGCGCACTCGTGTCACACGACGAGTGCCGCCCAATCGGGGCAACCGTCAAACTCTCAGGCCTGCGGGGAGTTCACGCTCGCTCCGCAGCGACACCAGATGGGTCCGGTCGGGAACTTGCATGGTTCCCCGCCAGACCGTCGTCAAAGCCGCGGCGGCTCGAGCCGGATCGACCGTTCAACGACTGGTGGTATTCAGAAGCGAGGAGATGACATCCGCGGTAGTTGTGCCTGCGATGACACCACCGGTAGCCGTAGACACAAACGACGGATCAGAGGCGTTTGCGAAGCCAGGCGATGTCCGTGGCTTGGTCCTCTGCGTCACCCGGGGTCTCGACGACGACCGGGGCATTCGCATCCCGAATCGACCCGACGAGTAGCTCCTCCGGAATCTCACCGCTTCCGAAGTTGGCGTGCCGGTCGCGGTGGCTATCGAATGGGTCACGCGAGTCATTGCCGTGCACGAGAGCGATCCCTCCCGTGTACTTCGTGATCCTCTCAACCGCTGTTGCCAGGTCTGCTCCTGCGGCCCATGCGTGGCAGGTGTCGAGACACACTCCGACATTGAAATCGCCGATCGCCGCCCACAGCGGTCCGTAGTTGTCGAGGTTCTGCATCACGGTGTTCCCGGCCCCGGCGGTGTTCTCAACCAGAACGGGCACCGTGGCGTCGAACGAGTCGAGCGCCTTGAACCAGCGCTCGAAACCGACGTCGACCTCCTCGTCGGCGCCGACGCTGCCGCCGTGCACGATGACGCCCTTCGCCCCGATCAGCGCCGAAGCTTCGACGGTCTGAGCGAGCATCTTTCGTGACGGAATCCTTACCCGGTTGTTCGGCGACGCCAGGTTCAGGAGATAGGGAGCATGAACGTAGATGTCGACGGCTGCTTCTCGGAGTTGTTCGGCGTCGGCTCTCGGAATCGGCTTCTTCCACGCCTGTGGATTCGAGACGAAGATCTGTACGACGTCGGCTACCCTGGCCACTGCTTCCCCTATCGGGTCTGCGGCCGGAACATGGGATCCGATCTTGAGATCAGTCATCTTGCGCTTCCTCTTCTGTTGCGAGCCGACGAGCGTGTTCGAGGGCGATGCCGGCGTGGATGGCGACCTCCCCAATCGATTTCTCCCAACCGGTCGCGTCGATCTGCAGACGGTTGCCATCCCACGATGCGCCCCATGGCTCAGCGGGAAGACCTTCCGGGTCGACGAAGTCGATCACCAGAACGTCATGGGGGGGCCCACCGTCTGGGTCCTGCTCGGCAGCGCAGTAGACGCCGTCGATAGCGTCCCACAACACGAAGACCGGATCGTCGCCCGGCGCTCCGACGGCAATGACGACACCGTCCTCGCGGAGTACCAGCACCGGCGAGCGTCGGATCAGTGAGGTAACCGCATATCCGAAGAGGCCGGCACCACCGACGAGCATGAACGCTCCCCATACGTAGTCAGCCCGGCGCTGATTTCGACCTTTGGAGGTGATCTCGTCGTTGTAGGTGTCGGGGGGCGTTGAGGCCCAATGGCCCCACGTGACGTCCACGGCCCCCAGCATCAAGAACAGCCCGACAAGTCCGAACAAGAACAGTTGGATGGGCGACCGATCAACTCGGAGCAGATTCACTCTTCCACCCCCAGATCCCGCGGCGTAACGAGCGCCAAGTATGGGATTCCCGCCGTCGCAATCTTGGAGGCTGCGACGCCGCCGCTTCTATCCACAAGTGTGATCACTTGGACGATCCTGACTCCGGCGTCGGAGAGAGCGTCGATCGCTTCGGCCATTGCCGATCCGGTGGTGGTGGTGTCCTCGAGGACGGCAACGACGTCGGTCGGCCCGACGGGACCAACGAGGCGCCCTCCCGTTCCGTGTCCCTTGGCTTCCTTGCGAACCGAGAACGCCCGCAGCGGCCGTTGAGCAGCATGTCCGGCAACAGCGGTAGCGATGGCGATCGGATCGGCACCCATCGTCAACCCGCCAACCGCTGTAACCGATGGATCGAGAACGTCGAGCACCGCCTCCCCGACGGCGATCGCCCCCGCCCCGTCGAACGTGGTCTGACGCGCGTCGACGTACCAATCGGAGACCGCACCCGAGCGCAACGTGAATGGTCCATCGGTCCGGACTGCATGCGCTTTGAGATGCTGGACAAGTCGGTGTTTGGATGCTGATGCGGGGTTCAAAGAAAATCCCATAAATCGCTCAAGGAATGTTGGTCGTGGGTCGATACGTTACTCAGACAGGATGCCTTCCTACCTCCCGTCTAAGCCCGAACCGGAGACCGCCGCAAGGCGGTCTTTGGTTCGTCTGGGGCAATTCGCTCCACTCGCCCGTCTTCGGCGCCTCCCCGTGCCGGTACAGCGTGCGCTATTCGGCGACCTCCCTCGACAGCTTCCGCCTGGTTGCGAGGAAGGCAGATAGCAAGGCCCGGCCCTGCGTGATCCCCACTCGGCTCCTGTTGGATCGAACCGTCCGATCAGCGCCCTATGGTCCAAGTGATGGAACTCCTCTTCATCCGACACGGACAGCCGGCGTGGAGCGTCGACGAGCTGACGCAGTCCGACCCGTTCCTCACCGAGATCGGGCGAAAACAGGCCGAACTCGGAGCGCAACGAATCGTTGACGGCGATCACCCGCTGACCGAACTCGTCGTGTCACCGGCTCGCCGATCACAGGAGACCGCAGAGCCGCTCGCCCGACGAACCGGACTGCCCATCGCGACCGTCGACGACATCGTCGAGATCAAGATGCCCGACTGGACGGGCAGACTCGAGGCGACGGTACGACGCATCTTTCGCGAAGCACAACACCGGCCACCCGAAGAGTGGTGGGAAGGACTCGACGGGGGCGAGTCGTTCCGAGACTTCCACGATCGGGTGACAAATGCCCTCATCTGCGTTCTGGCCGAACGCGGTGTTCGCCCGGATCCAGACCGTGAGCATCTCTGGTTCGTCGACGATCCCGATCAACGTATCGCCGTCGTGGCTCACGGCGGCACGAACGCTGTCGCAATCGGGTTTCTGCTCGGAGCGGCTCCGACACCGTGGGAGTGGGCGCGATTCATCCTGTACCACGCATCGTTCGCGAGGCTCCGCGCGGTCCCGCTCGGAGGGGAACACGTTTGGTCTCTCCGCACCTTCAACGACCGGGAGCACCTCCCTATCGACCTCCGAACGCGGTAGCTGCCCTGCGGACCGTGGGCTCGCTCGCAGTGCCCTATTTGCCGTAGCGGCGGTTTCTTCTGGTGAAGTCGCGCAGAGAACGGAGGAAGTCGACGTACCGAAACGCCGGCCAGTAGACGTCGACGAATGCGTACTCGGCATACGCCGACTGCCACAACAGGAACCCTGAAAGTCTCGCCTCGCCGGAGGTGCGGATGACGAGGTCGGGATCGGGAAGATCCGCGGTATAGAGATTCGAAGCGATGCCGTCGGCATTGATACGGTCCGCGAGGCCATCGGTGCCATCAGCAGCGAGCTTCGCAACGAGGTCCTTCACGGCATCAACGATCTCCTGCCGACCTCCGTAGGCAAGGGCGATCGTCACCCTCCGATCTCCGTTCGGCATACGTTCCTCGAGTCGCTTCGTCGCCGCCTGGAGGTCGTCAGGCAGAAGGTCACGGCTCCCGATGAAGCGCACACCCACATCGCGACCGGTCGAAGCGTTCGGAATCTCTTCGAACAACTCCATCAAGACCTCGTAGTACGGAATAAGCTCCTCGTCGGGTCTCGCAAGATTCTCCTTCGACAACAACCAACAGGTGACCGCAGGAATCTCGAGGTCATCAGACCAGTTGAGGAACTCGACGAACTTCGCCATCCCGACGCGATACGACGCCTGATAGTCAGGAAGACCTTCACTCCGCGCGTAACGGCGGTGTCCGTCGTGGATGATCCCGATGTGGCGTGGGAGGCGTTCCCGGTCGAGCGTCGCGAGCAATCGGTTTTCGTAGAACCGATAGAGCGGTCGAGTCGCTGTCTCACGAAATCCCATGCCAGTCTCATGGTAGGGGCGGCAGGAGGCTGCACACTGCGACCTGGGCCGTGGCAACATAGGGTTCGGCGGGGAAGAGAGGAGGCCACCATCGTGGCCATGACCGAAGAACACAAGGTTGCGCTTGCTCAGGGCCGCCGCGAGGCGAAAGCGATCAAGAGCTATCTCGAGGCGATCACCGTTCCGAAGCGGCGAGGCCGTCCCGTGACGCCGGAATTGCTCGAGGCGAAGATCGCAGCAATCGACGAGAAGGTGCTGGCCGAGAGGGACCCGCTCGCTCGTGTGGATCTGTATCAGGCAAGAATCGACGCTCAGGCGGCCCTCGACGCCATGACGGCGACGGTCGATCTCGACGCTCTCGAGGTCGGGTTCATCGCCTGCGCCGCCTCCTATTCAGAACGCAAGGGGATCACCCGGCCGGCGTGGCGCGAAGCCGGCGTCTCATCTGCCGTTCTCACTGCCGCCGGGGTGAGACGCACTCGAAAGGGGTGACCTCCCCGGTTGTTCGTGCTTGGGGCCACCCGCGAGGCGGTCGTCGGCACCAGCGCAACAATCGTTGCCGGTGTTCGGGCGGTCCGTCGGTATTCTTCTTCCTATGAGCCTCCCCACCCCGCGCTGGACACTCGGGAAGATGCAGAACCCGGTTCGGGGATTCCTCCACGGAACCTCGGCCGTCGCTGGCCTCGTAGGAACCATCTTCCTCATGTTCCACGCCCCGAATTGGCCGAGCCGAATCGCCGTTCTCGTCTTCGGCCTCGCCGTCATGGCGCTCTACACGACGAGTTCTCTCTATCACGCGATCCCGTGGCGGGAGCGTTGGAAGAAACGCATGCAGCGCATTGATCACTCCATGATCTACGTGCTCATCGCGGGCACGTACACGCCCGTCGCCGCGATCGTCCTCGATACACCGTGGCAGTGGATCGTTCTGGCGATGGTGTGGTCGATCACGATCGCAGGCGTTGTCCAGAAGGGCCTCTTCCCGAAGGTTCCCGGATGGATCTCGGTCATGATGTCGACGATCCTCGGGTGGATCGGCGTCTTCTTCTTCTGGCCCATGATCCAACGACTCGGATGGCTTCCGGTCGGATACGTCCTCGCCGGCGGCGTTCTCTACACCATCGGGATGGTGTTCCTCGTCACCAACCGGCCCCGCTTGTGGCCTCGCGTCTTCTCGTACCACGAGGTGTTTCACATACTGACCGTGTCGGCGACGTTTCTGCATTTCGTCGTGATCTGGCGGTACGTCATCCCACTCGCCGCCACATGACCGCAACCGGTGAGATCCCATGCCGAGCCTGACCCCTCGAAGCTCCGCCGTTTCCGAATTTCCGGCCGCCGACCCGGAAGAAGCGCTTGCCCACTTCTCGACGCTGCTGCGCTTTGAAGCCGACTGTTGGGACGTCCACGAAGCGATGACGAACGGCCCTCAGGACTTCGTCCTCGTCGACGTTCGGGGACCCGCCGTCTTCGAGAAGGAACACATCCCTGGTGCCGTCAGTCTCCCCTACGGTCGGATGGCGGAACCCAATCTGGTCGAATACCCGGACGACACCCTGTCCGTGATCTACTGCGCCGGGCCGCACTGCAATGCAACGGAGAAAGCGGCGGTACGCCTCGCGAAACTGGGGCGACCGTTAAAGAAGATGATCGGCGGTGTTGAGGGCTGGCGCGACGAAGGCTTCGAAGTCGTCACCGGCTAGTCGTCAATTGCGAGAGACGGCCTCTACCTCGATTTCGACCTTCCACTCCGGTTCGAGCAACGCCGCGACCGCGACCATCGTGGCAGCCGGCATCGCGGATCCGAAGACCTTCCGGTGGGCTCGGCCGATCTCTTCGGCATCGTCGCAATCGGTGATGAACATGCGCGTGCGGATAACGTCATCGACGGTCGCGCCGAGATCTTCGAGAGCCGCCACGGCAATCTCGCCACATCGGAGCATCTGATCGTGTGCGGTCGGCGCGAGCGACTCGCCCTCCGCCGGGATCGGGGCTGTGCCGGCAATCTCGATCCGATCGCCGATGCGCACACCTCGGGAGAATCCGTAGCGCTCCTCATAGGGAGACCACGAACGGGCGAAGTGGCGGGTCATCGTTCCTCCTGTCGACCGGCGAACTGTGGGCCGGCAGAGCGCCTATACGCACCCACGGGTTCAGAGTTCGCAGCGTACCTAGTAGCGCTCGGGGAGACTCGGACCGGGGACCCGGATCAACAGAAGTCGCGCTTCCTCGTATCCGCCGTTATGGAAGCCGTACTCCTCGCCGGCGGAGATGTGGATCGTGTCGCCCGGGCCTACACGGAAGGTCGTGCCCGCGACGCGGAATTCCAGATCACCCATCACCACGACGTACATGCGGTGAGTCTTCTCTGACACCCTGCTGTCACGCTCTGCTCCCATCGGGACGAGGATCTCGGCGACCGACCCTATCGAGAACACCTCCGGGGAGAGCTCGCGTACGGTGAAGTCGCCGAACTCGAACGGAGCGGCGTCGGTGTATCGCTTCAGTTCCATGATCCGATGCTACGCCATTGAGATCCACAAGTATCCGGCCGAGTCGATCAGGACGATATTCTGTCACACCCGCCGGATACGGTGTCCTCATGATCGAAATGACCCCAACCCCCAGTATGACCGACGAAGAAGTCGAAGCATGGTTCGCCGCGGCCGGATTGAACGCCAGCGTCGTCGAGCGCTGCTCGGTGGCTGGATGCGTTCCCTGCGACCATAATTCGCTCACAAGAGCCGCCTGAAGCATCACAACGTCGTTCTCCGTGATGCCCTGATGAGAACCCGTCACTCGCGAACCCGACGTGGCCGAACGATTGAGTCAACTCATGAAGGAACGCAATCTCACCTTCAAGGAAGCCGTGAATTCGACGCTCCGCAAAGGCCTCGGCAGTGGGGTCGAGGCACGTCGATGCGGCTCCCCACGCGAGACACCTCCGAGCCGTCGGCCGGGAAGTTATCTACGTGAGAAGGGTTCGGAGTTCTTCGATCTGCTCGGCCACCGACGCGAACGAGCCACCCCTTGGGGATCGCCTCGCTTCGACCGAACCTCTCGGGTCGAGGAGGTCGAGATCCTCGGGGACCAGCAGCGGGTGCGTGGCCTTCAGATCGCCCGCAGTGACGCTTGTGAAGTCCCTTCCCTCGGCTTTCAGGCTCGCCACAAGACCGCCGACGGCGCTGTGGGCCTCGCGGAACGGCACGCCGCGGGCAACGAGCGCCTCAGAGAGGTCGAGAGCGACGACCCACGACGAAGGTGCGGGAGGGTTGAATTCGGCTGTCTCAATCATCCCCGTCAGGGCCGAGAGCGCCGTCGTGAGCACGTCGTCGGCGTGGAACACCGCCCGCTTGTCCTCCTGAAGGTCCCGGTTGTACGAGAGGGGGAGACCCTTCTGGAGAGCGAGGAGACCCGTCAGATCCCCGATCACCGTTGCGGCTTTGCCGCGAGCGAGTTCGGCGATGTCCGGATTCTTCTTGTGGGGCAGTGCTGACGAGCCGGTCGTGTAAGCATCGTCGTACTCGACCCAGGAGTACTCCTCCGTCGCCCACAGGATGAGCTCTTCGCAAAAGCGCGACAGGTGAACCATCGTCTGGGCGACAGAGAACACGTACTCCGAAGCGAAATCCCTTGCCGATACCGCGTCGAGCGAGTTCGCGAACGGGGCGTGAAATCCGAGCTTCTCGGCGACCAGGTCCGGGCGCAGCGGCAGCGCGCTCCCGGCCGATGCCCCTGCCCCGAGCGGGGAGACGTCGATGCGTTCCCGCGCCTGGACGAATCGGTCGGCGTCGCGCAGCAGCATCCACGCGTACGCGAGGAGGTGGTGGGCGAAGGGGATCGCCTGAGCCTGTTGGAGGTGCGTATACGAAGCAACGATCGTGTCGCCTGCATCTTCTGCCTGATCGACGAGCACGCCTACAAAGTGCTCTATCTGCTCGACCCGATGATCGACGGCGCGTCGCAGATAGAGCCGCAGATCGAGGGCGATCTGGTCGTTCCGGGAACGTCCGGTGTGGAGACGACCGGCATCCTCACCGATCAGTTCACCGAGGCGGCGTTCGACCGCGGTGTGGACGTCTTCATCGGCATCCCGAAATTCGAATCGTCCTGCATGTGCCTCTTCAAGGACATGCTCCAAGCCGTCCCTGATCCGGATCACGGCCTCCGCATCGAGCAAGCCGACCTCGCCGAGCATGGCGACATGGGCAAGCGACCCGGTTACGTCGTCAACGAGCAAACGTCGATCGGATCTGTCGGTCGTGAACCGCCACAGCGACTCGTCGGGCCCGGACGCAAATCGACCGCTCCACAATGTCACGGGGTGCCTCCGGCGCTCCGGGACGTAGTCCGTAACCTGGCTGTTGGCTGTTGGCTGTTGGCTGTTCGGTGCTTTCTCACTCCCCTTCTCCCATTCGCTTCTCTGCGAAGGTCCTCAGTCTGAGGCTCTGGAGACGAATGAATCCGTCGGCGTCGGCCTGGTCGTAGACCTCATCGGCTTCGAACGTCACCGTCGCTTCGTCGTAGAGGTCGTGACTCGTCGATCGGCGCCCCTCGACCACAACCTGCCCCTTGTACAGCTTCAACCTTGCCTCTCCGTTCACACGGGTCTGTACGTCGTCCATGAACGCCTGAAGCGCTTCCCGTTCGGGCGAGTACCAGAACCCGTTGTAGACCATCTCAGCATATCGATCCGAGAGTTCGTCGCGCAGATGCGCTACTTCTCGATCGAGCGTCAGCGACTCCACCGCTCGGTGCGCGTGATAGAGGATCGTCCCGCCGGGCGTCTCGTAGACCCCCCGACTCTTCATTCCGACGAATCGGTTCTCGACGATGTCCACACGGCCGACGCCGTGCCGTCCGCCGAACTCGTTCAACAACGTCAGCAAGGCGACGGGCGCCATCTCGACACCGTTGACCGAGACGGGATTCCCCGATCGGAACCCGACCGTGATGACCTCGGATTCGTCAGGAGCGTCCTCGGGATCCGTCGTCATCCGGAACATCCCTGGCGGCGGACCGGCCCACGGATCCTCCAAAGCACCACCCTCATAGGAGATGTGGAGCAGGTTCGCATCCATCGAATATGGCATGTCGGGGGAGGTCGGCACTGGGATGTCGAAGCGCTTCGCATATGCCTCGAGGTCGGCCCGGCCCTTCATGTCCCATTCTCGCCACGGGGCGATCACCTTGATGTCCGGCTTCAGCGCATATGCGGACAATTCGAACCTGACCTGGTCGTTGCCCTTCCCCGTCGCCCCGTGGGCAATGGCGTCCGCTCCGGTCTCCTCCGCTGCCCGCACGAGCCCCTTTGAGATGACCGGACGGGCCAGCGATGTGCCCATCAAGTAGTAACCCTCGTACAGAGCGCTCGATCGCACAGCGGGGAACACGAAGTCTTCAACGAACTCGGCCGTCAGGTCCTCGGTAATGGCTTCGACAGCACCGGTTGCGAGCGCCTTCTCGTGCGCCTCCTCGACCTCCGCGCCCTGGCCCACATCTGCAGTGTATGCCACTACCTCGGCGCCGTACTCCTCGATGATCCACCGAAGGATGATCGACGTGTCGAGCCCGCCGCTGTAGGCGAGAACAACCTTCTTGATTCCACGTTTCACGTCATACTCCTTCAATGTCGGCGGCCACCGCCGCCACGCCAACGGACTGGTCCACAGCAACGAAGACCGTGTCATCGCCGGCCACGGTGCCGAGCACGCCCGGTACGCCGGCTGCGTCAATCTTCCCTGCCACGAGGTGCGCGGCTCCTGGTGGCACTCGGAGAACAACGAGGGGTTCTGCTGCCACCACCATCTCGACAAACTCGTTCACCGCGACCGCGAGTGCGGATCGCGCACGACGAACCTCGTCCGGATCCTGGATCCGATACCGGGAGACGTCTCCGTCCCGAACCTTGATAGCCCCAACCGCCTCGAGATCACGCGAGATCGTCGCCTGGGTGACATCGTGTCCGGCGCGGGCAAGCAGAAGGAGCAACTGCGCCTGACTCTCAATCGCCTCGCTCGTGACCAGCCGGCTCACCAGCCTCCGCCTTGCCTCGGTGAACCTCACGGGACCGGCTCCTTGGTGATCATCGTCCCGATGCCCTCCGGAGTGAATACCTCGAGGAGGACCGCATGCTGAATGCGGCCGTCGAGAATGTGGACCCTCTCCACACCGTTGTCGATCGCCGCAATACACGACTCGAGCTTCGGGAGCATCCCTGCCGATACGGTCCCCGAAGCCAACAACTCCTTGATTCCATCCTCGGTCGAGCGTGCGATGAGGGAGTCCTCGTTCCCGAATACTCCGTAGAGGCCTTCTACGTCAGTGAGATAAACGAGCTTCTTCGCCCCGACGGCCGCCGCGAGCGCCGCTGCGGCGGTGTCGGCGTTGACGTTGTACACGTGCCCGTCTTCCCCTCTTGCAAGTGGGGCGACGACGGGCACGAACCCTTGACTTTGGAGACTCGTGACCAGGCCGGGGTTGACCTGGGTGATCTCCCCGACGAAACCAAGCCTTTCGTCCTTCGGGCGAGCGACGAAGAGGTTGCCATCCAGGCCGTTGATGCCGGCAGCGACACTGCCGTGTGCATTCACCAGCCGGACGATGTCAGGGTTGATCTCCCCTGCGAGCGTCGATTGGACAACTCGGATGGTCTCGGCGTCGGTGATCCGCAATCCCTCGACCCATTGCGGTTCGACGCCGCGCTGGTGCATTGCTTCGCTGATCCGTGGACCTCCCCCGTGAACGATGATCGGGTTGATCCCGACGTAGTGGAGCAATGCGATGTCGTCGCCGAACGTGTTCCTCAATCCCTCGTCGACCATCGCCGACCCGCCGTACTTGATGACGACGGTCGTGTCTCGGAACTCCTTGATGAAGGGCAACGACTCGGAGAAGATCTTGGCTTTTCCCATCGTCCGGGCGATCGTCGACCTCCCACGGTGGGGTGCGGTGTGACCCGTCGTCATGATCGCTCCGAGTTGAATCGTACGTAGTCGGGCGTCAGGTCGGTGGTGAACACACGGGCCGTTCCCGGACCGTTCCCCACGCTGATCGCTACACCGAAGTCTCCTGCCATGGCTTCGCTCACTGCATCTTCGTCCACCGGCACCCCGACACCTCCTCGTGCAACGGTTGTACCGGCAAATGCGATGGAGACGTCGTCGAAGTCGACCTCCTGATCCACTTCACCGAGGGCGCCGACAATTCTCCCCCAGTTCGGATCGGCCCCGTAGAACGACGAGCGAACGAGCACAGAATCCGAGACGTGTCGACCGATATTGCGTGCAGCCGCATCGTCGGCAGCTCCGGTCACTGCGATCGTGACAACGCGAGAAGCTCCCTCAGCGTCGGCCGCGATGTGCCGCGCCAACTCGACGGAGGCCCCAGTCAGGGCTGCTGCGAGGTCCTCCGGTTCGGGTGTAAAACCGGATGCCCCCGAAGCCAGAGCAATGACCGTGTCGTTCGTCGACGGGCATCCATCCACGTTGAGCGCATGGAACGAGTGATCTACGGCGATCCGGAGCGCCTTGTCAAGAACGGCAGGCGTCACGGCAGCGTCGGTGGTGAGGACGACCAGCATCGTGGCCATGTCGGGGCGGATCATGCCTGCACCCTTTGCCATCCCCCCGACCGTGAACCCTTCGGCTCTGACGACGACCCGCTTCGGTTCGGTGTCGGTCGTCATGATCGCCCAAGCCGCCGCAGTCCCGTCGGTATCCGATCTGCCGAGTTTCTCGACTGCATCCGCAACACCGGCGGTCACGGCCTCGGGGGCAAGGTGGGTCCCGATCGTCCCGGTCGAGCAGACAAGGATGTCTTCGGGTGCGCATCCCAGGAGTTCGGCTGTGCGGTTGGCCGTCAACTCCGAGACGGCACGGCCGCGCTCGCCCGTGGCGGCATTGGCACATCCTGAGTTGAGGACCACGGCCCGAGCCATGGGCGACACAGCGAGATGCTTTCGCGAGAGACGGACGGGTGCAGCCGCCGCCATGTTCGTCGTGAACACCGCTGCGGTTGGTACCGCCGTGTCCGCCGCGACAACGGCGAGATCGAGTACCCCTCCACTCTTGATTCCTGCCGACACTCCTGCCGCCGTGAATCCCTTGGGTGCGGTGACGCTCACGGCATCCATCCTTCCATCGGAAGTCCCGCGGTCTCGTCGAGGCCCAGCATCAGGTTCGCCGCCTGCACCGCCTGTCCCGCCGCGCCCTTCACGAGGTTGTCGATCGCGCAGATGAGGATCGCCGTGCCGCTGCGTTCGTCGAGGTGGGCGGAGATGAGGGCCCGGTTCGATCCGACCACCCATCGCGTCTCCGGGGATCCGTCGATGACCGACACAAAGGGTTCTTCCCGGTAGGTGTTCTCGAGCGCGCCGACCAGATCATCGCATGTCGTCCCGGTCGTTGTTGGTGCGTAGATCGTGGTGAGGATGCCTCGTTGCATCGGCACCAGATGTGGGGTGAAGATGAGTCGAACAGGAGTGTTGGACATGGTGTCGAGCCCGCATTCCATCTCCGGCTGGTGTCGGTGCTCGAGAATCTTGTACGCCTTCGCCGACTCGTCCACGGCTCCGAACTGGAGAGCAGCCTGCACCCCTCGGCCGGCACCCGAGACCCCGGACATCGAGTCGACGATGATCCCGGTCGACTCGACGAAGCCGGCAGCAAGAAGTGGCGCAAGGGGAAGAATCGCCGACGTCGGGTAGCACCCTGGGGATGCGACACGGTCGATGCCGGAGATCTCGGAACGGTGGAGCTCCGGTAGGCCGTACGCCCAGCGGCCGAGCTCGTCGGGGTACGGGTGATCGACGCCGTATGCGTCGAGGAACCGATCCGGCGTATCGAGCCGGAAGTCGCTCCCGAGGTCGACGACACGGATTCCCCTGGCGAGGAGTGCCATCGCCGGATCCGAAGAAGCTCCGTGTGGAAGGGCGAGGAATGCGAGGTCAACGTCGGGGACCGCCTCGGGGTCGTTTGCTCCGAGGACTCGATCCCCCCCACTCAGGTGCGGATGAACGGAACTGAGCGTCATGCCTGCAGTCGAGTGAGCCCCGAGATATTCGACCTCGAAGTCGGGATGGCCATCTACGAGACGGATCAACTCACCGCCGGCGTAACCGGACGAACCAAGGATGGCGACGGACTGTGTCATGGGGAACCTTTGAGCGAGGCAGGAATATACGCATATGCGTTGTCTAATGCACTGTTGTTCTTCGTCCGCTTCGCGGCAGTCGCCGAAAAGGCGGTGTCGGCAGTGGGCGCTAGGCAGAGCTCCTGCCGACACGAACCGACAATAGACATACGGGGTTGTGCTGGGGGTGGTCGATGCGCGAACCTGGAGAACACACCGCCGGGAGGTGTCGTGGATTCGCTCACACCGATCATTGCCCACCAGTACGGATGGGACGAAGTGCTGCTGTTCGTCGTGCCCGTCGTGATCGCCGTGATTGTCGTCCGACGACTCGACAAGCGCCCCCGGTTCCACGACGACACTGACGAAGACGAGTGACGCTGCGCTCCTCACAGGCTTCGTCGGCAATCACGGTTGCGTAGTCACCGCACCACTACGACACTTGACCTACCCGACCGCAAGGAGAATGAAATGACACTCGGTCCGATCGAGTTGCTGGTTATCGGATTCCCCGGAAATCGATTCACCGGTGGAATCCTGCCGGAGATCGAACGACTCGTAGACAATGACGTCATCACACTCGTCGACGCGCTCCTCATCTTCAAGGACGGTGACGGCGGGGTTGAGTTCGTCGAACTCGATCAGGTCGATGCCGGCCAGGATGTGGCCGCGCTGAGTAGGTTCCTCGACGAAGGCAACGGGTTGATCTCGGAGGAAGACATGGAAGACTTCGCTGCAGCGCTGGAGCCCGGCTCCTCTGCTGCAGCTCTGGCATTCGAGCACACGTGGTTCAAACCGCTTCGAGACGAACTTGTTGACTCGGGGGGCATCCTCCTCGCCAACATGCGGATCCCTGGACTCGTCGTGGACGAGGTTCTGGCCGCCGTCGCAGCACTCGAAGACGAATAGGGAGGAACTGAAGATGCCAAGAAGACGTGGACGTCCGGGACTCGTAGGAACGATGGCCCGCACCGCAGTGGTCGCAGGAACCGCCACCGCAGTAGTCGGTGGAGTACAGAACCGATCAGCGAACAAGCAGGCAGCACAGCAGGATCAAACCGATGCGAATCAGGCTGCATACGAGTCCCAGGCGCAGTTGAACGAGATGCAAACGCAGATGGACGCCATGCAAGCCCAGCAGGCCCCGGCTCCGCAACCGGCGGTGGCGCCGGCCCCTGCTGCCGACGACACGATGGCCCAACTCCAGAGGCTCGCCGACATGAAGACGGCCGGTCTCCTCACCGACGCGGAGTTCACCGCGGCGAAGGCGAAGCTACTCGGCTGAGGATCGAAGACGGACTGAGATCAGGGCCGGAAGACGGGTTTCTCATGTCTTCCGGCCCTGACGGTAATTCTGGAATTGGGCCAGGCTACGTCCTTATGAAATCACGGGCCACCACTCTGCTCCTTCTCCTCGCGGCGATTCTCGCCGTCGCACTGCCGGCGTCGGCACAATCGAACACGGAAGAGGATCCGGTCGTTCGTGCCGTGTTCTTCTTCTCTCCGACATGCGGGCATTGCGAACTGGTCATCCAGGAGCACCTGCCCGTCATCTTCGCTCAGTACGGGGGCGAACCCACGGTCCTTGTCGACGAGACACTCCCTCCCGAAGACATCGCTTTCTACGAGATGACCAACGGAACGTTTGATCTCCTGCTCGTGGATGTCTCGATCGAGGCTGGCGCCGACATGTACACGGCGGACCTCGAGCGCCTCGCCGCCCCCGACAGCAGGAAGGGCGTTCCCCGTATCGACATCGCCGATACCTACCTCGTCGGCTCGGTTGAGATCCCGGAGCAGTTGCCTGGTCTCATCGAACAAGGCCTTGCAGACGGCGGAATTGCGTGGCCCGAGGTCCCGGGGATCGAGGACGCGCTCGCAACGATCCCCGGCTCTTCCGAAGCCGATCAACCGATCGGCGATGACCCGTCGAACGATCCCGCTGAGACCCTCCCGGCGGCCTCTGACGAGACGATCGGTGACCGGATCGCCCGCGACCCGCTCGGCAACGGTCTCGCGATCCTCGTCCTCGTCGCGATGCTCGCAAGCCTTATACTCGTTCCCGTCATGGTTCATCGTGGGTCGCTCAGCGGTGGTCCCGTATGGGTCGTTCCCCTGCTCGCCGTGGTCGGAATGGGCGTGTCGCTGTACCTCGGAAGTGTCGAAACGAGTGGGGTCGAAGCCGTCTGTGGACCCGTGGGTGACTGCAACGCTGTTCAGCAGAGCGAGTACGCCTCGATCTTCGGCATTCCGATAGGCATCCTCGGAGTCATCGCCTATGCCGGCCTCCTCATCGGCTGGGTCGTCACGAGGGTCTCGAAGGGCCGCGTCGCCGACGGAGCCGCGGTCTTGGTAGCGGCGACCGCGTTGAGCGGCACCGTCTTCTCGATCTATCTCACGTTCCTCGAGCCGTTCGTGATCGGAGCCACCTGCCTGTGGTGCCTCACTTCGGCCCTCTGCATCGTCGGACTGCTCTGGTTCACGGCCGGACCCGGATGGGCCGCGTTCGGGAGGCTCCGCGGGTCTGATTCGAAGAGCGCGTAAGACGGGCGAATCGCTCGACCCCTCGTCACCGGGCGAAGGTCCCCATCAGTACGGCCTCTGCGAGCACGTGTCCTTCAGATGCGGCGAATGCCTCGGTCTTGTTCGCCCCTTCGTCGAGCCCGAGAAGTGCATCGAGTGCGAGGATTCTGAAGTAGTAGCGATGGGTCCCGGACGGGGGACACGGGCCGCCGTACCCGGTCTGCTTCCACGAGTTGAGGCCCGCTGTCCCCAGGTCACCGACACCCTCTGGGATCGTCCCCGTCGGAGCGACGTCGTAGGCGACCCAGTGATCCCATGTCCCAACCGGGGCATCCGGGTCGTCCATGACCAGGAACAGCGCCACCGCACCTTCCGGGATCGGGGCGATCCGCAACTCGGGTGACACGTTGTCGCCATCACATGTGTGGCGAACGGGGATCGCCGCTTCGTGTTCGAAGGCTGGAGAGGTCAATTTCATCGCTGCTCCTTCGGTGGTTGTGCCAGGCATTGGTTCTGTCGTAGCGATAGCAGGAGACGCCGTGGTTGTTGTCGTCGACGGCGCTGCTCCACCTCCACAGGCCGAAGCCAGAACGGCGAGCAAGGCGGCGATCAGGACCGGAGATTTCACTCACCGAGTATCGCGCGCCGGTCGGATGGTGTCTACGAGGACGCCGCCATCCATTGGTCGATCATCTCATAGGCCTGTGCCTCCGAGTACGGACCATCCTCTACGCACCGTTCGTAGAGCATCCTCATGATCTCCCCCACTTGGCGCCCCGGTTCGAGACCCAGGTGTTCCATCACTTGATTCCCATCGATTGGCGGGCGCAGAGCATCGAGTTCCTCCTTCTCGCGGAGTTCGGCAATTCGTTCTTCGAGTTCGTCGATCCCCCTCGAGATCACCCGTTCGCGACGCTTGTTCCTGGTCGTGACGTCGCAGCGCACGAGTTCGTTGAGATCATCGAGGAGGTGACCTGCATCGCGAACGTACCGACGAACCGCCGAGTCGGTCCAGCCCATCTTGAAGGTGTGCGGCCGCATGTGGAGGAACACCAATTGGGACACGTCCTCGGTGGTCTTCTTTGAGTAGCGGAGCGCCTTCATGCGGCGCCTCGCCATACGCGCACCCACGACCTCGTGGTGGTGGAACGAGACCCCGCCCGGTCCGAATTCCCTCGTGTCAGGTTTTCCGATGTCGTGGAACAGCGCTGCAAGACGCAACTCGAGACGGGGTGACGTCTTCTCAACCACGGCGATCGAGTGTGCAAGCACGTCCTTGTGGTGATGGACCGGATCGACTTGGAGTGCCAGCGCCGGCAACTCGGGGATGAACTCTGCCGCGAGGCCGGTCTCGACGAGGCCCCACAGTGCAGGCCCGACGTGATCCCCGATCATCATCCGATCGAGTTCGCCCTTGATCCGCTCCGCAGAGACAATCTCGAGACGCTCGTGCATGCCGCGAACCGCATTCAGCGCTGCCTCGTCCGGAACGAAACCGAGTCGCGATACGAACCGGAACATGCGGAGCATCCTCAGCGGATCGTCGCCGAACGAGATCTCTGGATCGAGTGGCGTGCGGAGCAGACGGGAGTGGAGGTCGACGAGACCGCCGAAGGGGTCCATCATCTCGGGGGAATCATCGTCCGAGGTGGGGATGCGGATCGCCATCGCGTTCACCGTGAAGTCCCGCCGGGAAAGGTCTTCCTCGATGTCGTCCGAGTACGTCACCTCGGGCTTGCGGCTCTCGTCGCGGTAGATCTCCGATCGGAACGTCGTGATTTCGTGGACCCGTCCATCCCTGATCGCGCCGATCGTCCCATAGGTCTTGCCTGCCAGATACAGGTCAGCCGCCCACGGACGCACGATCTCCTCTATCTCGTCGGGCCGGGCGTCCGTGGTGAAATCGAGATCGGAGTTCGGTTGATCAAGCAGAGCGTCGCGTACGCTCCCCCCGACGAGATAGAGGCGGTGCCCTGCCTCGTCGAAGCGTTCCGCAAGCTCGCGAGAAGCGGTCCCCGCAGCCAAGAGGTTCTGGAGCCGCGGAGGAATCACGCGAGACTCCCTCCCGCCCAGCGGTCGGACATGCTCGGCTGCAAGCTGCAAGCTCCAAGCTGCAAGACGGGGCCGGAGATCTTGTGGCTTGAAGCTTGTGGGTTGACGCTCATCTCTCCCTCCACTGGTTCGCCAACTGGTCCGCATACTCGTTCCACGTGTAGCCCACGTGGGCTTTGATCCACCGCAGTTCGAGTTCCGGGCGTTTCCGGAACACGGCGTATGCACGCCGAACGAGTTCGACGTTCTCCACGGGACCGGTCTTACGCTTCCAACCTCGGGCCTCCCAGCCGGCCGCCCACTCGTTGATCGTCCGTACGGCGAGATTCGAATCCGAGTAGACCGTGACCGCTGTGCCTTCGGGGATCATCTTCGCTCCCTCGATCAACGCCGTCAGTTCCATCCGGTTGTTGGTCGTTTCCGGATCATGACCGTGGGCCACGGAGAGAATCTCCCCGTCGACCACGTACACCGCTCCCCATCCACCGGGGCCTGGGTTCGGAACACATCCACCGTCGGTGAATACGCCCGTCTGTGGGTCTTCGCCGCGAGCCGGTCCGGCAGAAATCGGCTTCTTGCCGGGTTTGCAGTCGTGGCATTGTTTCGGAGCCCATCCGGGGTAACGATCAAGGACGTGCTGGGGCAGAGAGAACTCCGTGGAGCAGATCTGACAAGTGAAGCTGGGCATTGAGAGCAGGAGGGTACCGACCGGAGACTCCGAAGCGGCGATCCTCGCGAGAGCAGACACCCAATAGACTTCGCGCCCTACTGCCAACCCGCATGTTCGGGCTGTCAGCTGTCAGCTCATACCTACGCGCTCATCAACCCGCGCCGCTGCGCTGCGACCTTGAAGTCCGTCGTCGACGTCGCGTGGGACAAGGCGTCCTCGAACGACACGATTCCCCCTACGCACAGGGTGAGGATGGCCTGGTCATAGGTTCGCATTCCGAAGAACTCCCCCTCTGCGATGTCCACAGAGATGGAGGGCGTGGTCTTCTCGTCTTTGAGCTTTTCGGCGACTCGCTCCGTATTCACCAGCACTTCGACGGCAGCCGCGCGACCGTTGCCGTCGACTCGCTGGATGAGCTGTTGGCTGATGATCCCCTTCAGCGTCGTCGACAGGATCAGTCGCACCTGTTGCCGCTGGTACGGCTCGAAGGATTCAACGATCCGGTTGATCGTCTCAAGGCCGTCGAACGTCGGCAGGATCGCAATAACGAGATGGCCGGTCTCCGACGCGCGCAGCGCCGCGGCAACCGTTTCCCTATCTGGGAGCTCCCCGACGAAGATCGCGTCGGTGTCATTACGCATCGCTGCTTGGAGACCGGAAGCGAACGAAGCCGTGTCGAGTCCGACCTCGCGTTGTGAAACCAGCGACTGACTATCGGGGAACAGGATCTCGATCGGATCCTCGATCGTCACGATGCTGCCTTTTCGCGTCGCGTTGACGTACTCCACCACGGAGGCGGCGGTCGTGGTTCGGCCGGATCCAGACGGACCGGTGATCAGCAGCAACCCCGGTTTCTCATCAGCCAGTCTCTCGATAGCTGGGGGCAGACCGAGGGCCTCGAACCCTCCCTCGACGGTCCCCACGGTGCGGAGCACCAGGGTCAACGAACCGCGCTGGCGGAACACGCTGACCCGAAAGCGGCCCAGGCCGGACCTGCCGATCGCGAAGTCGGCCTCACCGGAACTCTCGAGAGCCTCTCTTGCCCGATCCGTGCCGATCTCGTCGAGGTAGCGCACGGTGTCGGACGGAGCGACCGTAGGGAGTTCGGACCGGTGAATCATGCCGTTAATTCGGAACGCCGGCGGCGAGCCGACCTTGAGGTGCAGATCGGATCCTCCGACGGCGGTCAGTTTCTCGAGTAGCAGGTCGAGAGACGGCAACAGTTCGTTCACATTGGCTCCTCGGGCCCGGCGAAGGTTCTCGAATGTATCGGCGCTCCGAAGGTGACCCTTAACCGAGATCCCAGAACATTGAGAGCACCTCAACGGCGCCGTCGATCGACAGATCGCCGTCTTCCGGAGGACCGAGCAATGGAAGGCCCGACGCGTACCCGTTGAGGGTTGCCGTTACCGAGTCTCGGATCGCTCGAAGGTCATACCCTCCTTCGAGGTAGAACACCGTGTTCCTATGCTGCATCGACTCACCGAGCGCCGCCGCCATCGCCCCGTAGTCGTCGGCGACCAAGGTCATCCCCCCGAGCGGATCAGCGGCGTGTCCGTCGTACCCGGCGCTCACGAGCAGCCAATCGGGTCCGAACTGGTCGAGGACCGGAAGAACGACTCTCGAGAACGCCCGTCGGTACACGGACCCACCGGATCCCCCACGGAGCGGGATGTTCACGGTCGCTCCGGTTCCCAACGCCCTCCCCACCTCTTGGATCCGCCCCGTCCCCGGGTAGAACGGAGAGCGGTGCAGAGATATGTAGAGCACGTCTGGCGAATCGAAGAAGATCTCCTGCGTCCCGTTCCCGTGATGGGCATCCCAATCGACGATGGCCACTCTCCGCCCGCGCGCAACGAGGGCTGCTGCGGATACGGCGACGTTGTTTATCAGACAGAAGCCCATCGTGCGATCGACCTCCGCGTGGTGACCCGGTGGACGAATCGCTGCGAACCCGACGTCAGCGTCTCCTCGCTCGATCCCCTCGATCGCCGTCAGACCCGCGCCCGCGGCGAATCGTGCGGCGTCCCACGATCTCCCGACGGCAAAGGTATCGGAATCGATCGACCCGCCACCGGCGGCGCAGAAGTCCTTCAGTTGATCAAGGAACAGGGAGTCGTGCACAGCGAGCAACTCTTCTCTCGTCGCCGCTCGCGCCTCGACGAAGACGGTTTCGAGATCGCTCGCCACGGCGCCCTCGATTGCAGCAGCGACGCGCTCCGGCCGCTCCGGGTGTTGGCAGGGTGAGACATGCTCCAAGCTTGACGGATGAGTGACGAGTGTCGATCGCATCTCCACATGGTCCCACGCTTGCCGGCTCGAGGGCACATCGCGAGGACTTCCTCTTCAGCGTCGCACCCGGCATCGCGGTCGCCCGTCGACGGTATTCTGGCTCCCCCCTTAGGAGTGCGGAGGTGTCACACGAATGGCCGAGCATCCAATCCCGGTGCTCCAACGTGGCTCATGGCCGCAACCGATCCGCTTCAGGAGGGGATGGGCACGAGCCGAGGCCCGGCGCTGGAACGATCTCGTACCCGACGCCGCGTTGCGTCTCGTTCGCGGAGGGTCATCCTTCCTGGAGTTGTGTTCTGAGCGATTGAACGAGCTTGACGCTCCCTACATCTTCTCTCCCCCACTTCCATCAACCAGTCGGCGGCCGTGGGAAGCCGCGGGATTCGTTGAGTTCGTTCCTCTCGCGTTCATGCGTCGCGACCTCGCCGAGCGAATTCCCTCACCCGACCATCTCGTCATCTCTCCTCCCGACCACTCGGTCGCAGATCTACTGCGGATCGACCACGCCGCTTTCGATCGGTTCTGGAGATTTGATCGCTTTGGGATGGCCGAAGCTATCGCGGCGACCACAAAGACCAAGTCTCTCCTCATTCGCGGGCCGGACGGTGCTCCCGTTGCTTTCGCCATCGTCGGATTCGGTCACGCCATGTCATACCTCCAGCGACTCGCCGTCCATCCCGATTGGCAGGGCCAGCAGATGGGTCGTTCGTTGATCCGCGCAGCTGCTCGCACCGCTCAGTCGGCCGGGAGCCGGGCAATGATGCTCAACACCCAGACGGACAACGATCCTGCCATCGCTCTCTATGCGTCCGAGGGTTTCGTCACGCTCCCCGAACCGCTCGCCGTGCTTCGTCGAGGTTGATCGATGCCCCCTCGTATCCCCGATCGGTATCGGATGAACGTCCGACTTGGCGCCGACGGCGATATCGAAGAGTGGCTCGCAACCGACGTGCACCTCGAGCGCCCCGTCTTGATCAGGTTTCCGGGACCCGACGCCGACGCCGACCGAATCGCTGCGTTCCTCGCTCCTGTTCGCGCAGCGGCGGCGACCACTCACCCCCATGTTCAGATGATCTACGCTGCGGAAGAAGTCGACGGCTCTGCGTTCGCGGTCGCGGAGTGGGACGGTGCCGTGACCATCGCCGATCGGCTCAAAGCGGGAGAGACGCTCCCCATCGCGGAGTACCTCACCAACGCGTCCGGTCTCGCCTCCGGCCTTGCAGCATTCCACGCGAACGGTGGTATCCATGGTGCGATCGACCCGAGAGCGATCCACTTCTCAGCTGCCCACCCTGCACGGCTCGCCAGCTTCGGCCGGGTCCCTCTCACGACCACCCCGACCGATGACACGTCTGCGCTCGCCGCAGCACTCCGCACTGCGATCACAGGAAGCGACAACCCTGCGGTCCGCCCGTCTCACGTTGCCGAGGGAATCCCCGCCTCAGTCGACGATGCGCTCGGAGCGGCCGAAGCCGGGATCCTCGACGCGAAGGGCCTTGCCGCCGCCCTGAGCTCCTCTTCGCTGCATCCACAACCAGACGGCGACCGGGCATGGTCTCTGAGGCCCCTCGTCCTGTTCGCCTTCGTTCTCGCGGCCGTCCTCATTCTCTCCATTGTCGGGCTTTCGATCGACGTCGATCCCGATTCCCCGTTCCTCTACCCGGCCGCGCCGGCCAAACGGGAGCAGACGTCTCCCGCGAACACGGCCCCGGCAACGGACACACCGACGGAGAACTCCATACCGGCCGTGGTCACCGTCTACGACCCTTTCGGCGACGGCATCGAGAACGATGAGTCTCTTGCCGCCGTGGTGGACGGAGATCGAACCACTGCGTGGGAGACCGAACCGTATCCCACCCCGCTCGACGAGACGAAGGAAGGTGTAGGGATCATCCTGGAACCTCCGGTTCCCGTCGGAGCGATCGAGATCACCGGGACGCCGGAGACCCGCTTCACCGTTGCATGGAACGAGACACGTCCAGACGTTCCCGGCGACTGGGATCGCATCGGCTCAGCACAGATCCTCACGGGGACAACGCGACTCGACGTGGCGCACCGGGAGAAGGGATTCTGGCTCGTCTGGGTCACCTCCCTCCCACAACGGACCGACGGTTCGTATGGGACCTCCATCACTGAGATTCGTCTCCTCCCGTGAAGAAGAACTTCGCCTCCCGGCGTCGACCGGACCAGAATCAGGCTCGATGACCCTTCGTTCCTCAGAAGACCTCGAATTGATCCGCCGCTACCTCGAAGGTGACGTATCCGCATTCGACGAACTCATGCGTGCCCACGAAGACCGCGTCTTTGCGATCTGTCTCCGCATGATGCGGGACCGGGACGCGGCTCTCGATGCAACTCAGGACGTCTTCCTCACCGTCTTCCGAAAGGCAGACCGCTACAAGGAACTAGCTGCCTTCAGCACCTGGCTCTACCGCGTCGCCGTGAACACTTGTTATGACCACCTGAGACGGCAGCAGCGAAAGCGCACCGAGTCACTCCCGGAGCACCTCGATCCCGCGGACCCTCGCAGCGACGACGAGTTCCGTTCCGTTGAACTGCGTCCGGACATCGAGATGGCGCTTGCCAGGCTTACACCGGAGTTTCGCTCTGCCGTGGTCCTCGTCGACCTCGAGGGCATGTCGCTAGAAGGAGCCGCGGATACCCTCGAGATACCGATCGGAACGGTGAAGAGCCGTGTCTTCCGGGCGCGAAAGCAACTTTCCAAAGATCTCGGGAACTTCGCACCCGGCTCAGAGCATCCAAGTGATGAATCATGAACGAACGTAATCAAGAACTCATCGTCGATCTGATTGGCGGCCGTCTCTCCCTGGACGAGGAACGAGCGGCCTTCGCTCGAATTGAGAACGATCCCGACTTCCGTGCCGAGTACGAGACACAGATATCCGCCATCTCCATGCTCGAAGCATCTTCGACCCCATTGATGACACCGGACGAGCGGTCGACGCTGCACGCGGCGCTCCGTCAGCAACTCCACCTCGACGACACCCCCGTTCCGATCGTCGCCGTCACTTCCCGATGGCAGCGCTGGTGGGCGCCGCTCGGCGGTCTCGCAGTGGCCGCTGCCGTGGTTGTCGGCGCCGTCGTCATTCTTCCCGGTGCCCTGTCGAGCAGCGATTCGGACGAGAGTTTCGAGATGGCTTCCGCGGAGATCGCCACCACCGCGCCGAACGCATCACTTGCTGACGGTCTCGCCGAGGAGACCGGGGACCAAAACGGAGGCGCCGACGCCGCAGCACCACAGGCTACGGAGAGTGCTGTCGCCGGGGGAAGCACTGCCGACGAGGACGTACCGTCCACGACGACCGCGGCAGCCTACGACGCGGCCGAAGCTTCGACTCCTCTTCCATACCTGTCCGACATCGATCTCGAGGCGCTCGAGAGTGAACTCTCTTCGGACCCGGAATCTCTCAGGAACGGCATCTCAACGCCTTCGACCAAGTCCTCCGAACTCGACCCCTCCCAGGTGGAGGCGTGCCTCGATTCGCTGCGCGCGGACGATACGGCGTCGTCCTTCTCCCCCATCGCGACCGCGACCTACGAGGGCACCGAGTCCGTAGTGGTATCGGTCTCCCCTTCTGAAGGGGATCCCTTCCTCATTGTCTTCGCCGTGGACTCGTGCCGGGAGCTCGCCAGCACACGGGGATGAGCGTCGCGTCATTCGACTATCCTCCTTGGACATGACCGATCGACCGCGCAACGACTACCCGACCAAGATCGCCGATTTCCTCGAACAGATTGCTACCCGCATCCGTTCACTCACGGTGGATCGTGCATCTCTGGCGGTTACGTGGACGGCGATCGGACTCGTCGTAGCGACGCTCGCGGTCCTTGCTGTGATCTGGCTGCTCGTCGGTTTCTTCCGTGCTCTCGGTACCCTGATCGGACAGGAACTGGCATATGCCGTCGTCGGGGGCATATTGCTCCTCGTCGGCGTGTTCCTCTGGGTGAAGAGATATCCAGACGACGAGACGACACCACCACAGGAGTGACCATGGCCGAGAAGGTCTTGATCATCGGGTCCGGCCCCGCCGGGCTCACCGCCGCTATCTACGCCGCTCGCGCCGACCTCAAGCCGTTGATGATCGAGGGCATGGAACGTGGTGGGCAGTTGATGCTCACCACAGAAGTCGAGAACTATCCCGGGTTCCCCGAGGGGATCATGGGCCCGGAACTCATGGACGGAATGCGGAAGCAGGCCGAACGTTTCGGCACCCGCATCGTCTCGTCCGACGTCACGAAGGTCGACCTCTCCGAACGTCCCTTCAAGGTGTGGGTCGGTGACGACCTCTACGAGTCGGAGGCCCTCGTCATCTCGACCGGCGCATCTGCTCGATGGCTTGGGATTCCCGGGGAAAGCCGCCTCCGTGGATACGGCGTCTCGGCATGTGCAACGTGTGACGGTTTCTTCTTCCGGGATCGGGACATCGCGATCGTTGGTGGTGGCGACTCAGCCATGGAGGAGGCGATCTTCCTCACCAAATTCGCCTCGAAGGTCACCATCCTCCATCGACGCGACGAGTTCAGGGCCTCGAAGATAATGGCTCAACGGGCAATCGATCACCCGAAGATCGAGGTCCTCTGGAACACGACAATCGAAGAGGTACTCGGCGGTGATCTGGTCACCGGTCTCCGGGTGAGGAACGTCCTGACCGATGAGGAGTCGGTGCTGCCAGTCGAGGGGTTCTTCCTGGCAATCGGCCACGACCCAAATACCAAGATTTTCCAGGGACAACTAGATCTGGACGCCTCTGGATATGTCGCCACCGAAGGAGGCCCGACGCGAACCTCTGTGGAAGGCGTGTTCGCAGCAGGAGACGTCGTCGACCACTACTACCAGCAAGCCGTGACGGCCGCCGGCATGGGCTGTCAGGCCGCTATCGACGTCGAGCACTGGCTCGACCGAACCGAGGCCTGAATCCAATACCGTCCGCCTCCGACCGGTTTGGCGGACCAATGATCACGAGGGAGTCAAGATGGGACGGAACACCGTCAAGGGAACCGACGCCACGTTCGTCGAACTGATTGGGTCGTCGACGCCGACCCTCGTCGACTTCTGGGCAGAGTGGTGCGGGCCGTGCAAGATGATGGACGGACCACTTGAGGAGATCGCCGGAGATCGATCCGAACAACTCCAGATCGTCAAACTCAACGTCGACGAGAATCCGTCAACGGCTATGCAGTTCGGCGTGATGAGTATTCCGACGATGATCATCTTCCAGGCTGGGGAAGAGAAGAAGCGCCTCGTCGGAGCCAGGAGCAAGGCGCAGCTAGAAGCTGAGATCGCCTCCTTCGTCTCCTGAGCCACGACCGCCCGGTGACGAGAGCGTGAGGCTCTACCACTCCGGAGACCGCGGGGAACCGGTTCGGGATATCCAGCGCCGCCTAACGAGCCTGGGAATCCTTGCCAGGGTCGACGGTTCGTACGACTCGGACACGATCGCCGCCGTACGGAAATTCCAGGAAACGCGCGGGGTGCGCGTGGACGGCATCGTGGGTCCCGAAACCTGGCGAACGCTGGTCGACGCCGGGTTTCGGCTTGGCGATCGCCTTCTCTACCGGCGTTCTCCGATGATGCGCGGCGATGACGTCTCCAAACTCCAGCAGAGCCTCGGCTCCCTCGGGTTCGACGCGGGTAAAGTCGACGGACTCTTCGGCCCCGACACGCTCAGGGCTGTGCTCGACTTCCAACACAACCGAGGAATGGCCGAGGATGGATTCGCCGGCGGTGAGGTCGTTGAGGAACTACATCTGATGTCCAAAGCGACGGAGAAACCCGGTCGAGAGGCAGTGCGTGAGCGCGAGTGGGTCGATTCACTCCCCCAGCCAATTGCGGGTGCACGGATCTACGTCGATCCGGACAGCGGTGAGGCCTCGGCTCCGGACTCCACGTGGTCGGTTGCGACCCGTCTCGCGTCGGATCTTCAACTCTCCGGCGCTCGCGTATTGTTATCGAGAAGCATTGACACCTCTCCAAACGAGCGGTTCCGTTCAAAGCGGGCGAATCGCCTCGACGTCCAGGTCGTCGTGTCGATCACCGTTCCACCCGACGGCATCGAAGCGGTCTTCTACTTCGGTACGCCGCTCAGCACCAGCGAAGCCGGGAGGGCGATCGCCATCCATCTCGCCGGAAGGCTCAACGTTCCCGCCCTCCCACGCGCCGTGCCGATGCTGAAGGAGACCCGTTCGCCGGCGGTCGTGATAGCCGTGGCCAACCCCTCCCCCGAACTGGGCTCCCAGATCGCTCGGGCGATCGTCGACCTCTACGCGTCCGGCCCAGACGAGGAGGAAAGCAAGGAGCAAGGAGCAAGTAGGAAGTAGGAAGATACGAAAAGGTGCGTCGCCGGACTACGGACTACTCAAATAATTGGCGGTAGATCCGTTCTAGGTCTTCGAGCGACCCATAGCGGATCACCATCCGCCCGCCTTCTCCGCGACCGGTGATGTTCACTCTGGTGGCCAGGCGCTCGGAGAGCCGCTCCTCGAGTTCGATGATTGCAGCCGGACGCATCACCGGGAAACTTCGAGGTCGTTTCGTATCGGGGATCGAGCGGTTCTTCACCGCCTCTTCGACGTTCCTGACCGACCAACCTTCGGCGACCGCGCGTTCAGCGATATGTACGGCATAGGCCTCGTCGTCAAGAGCAAGGAGGGCTCGGGCGTGTCCCGCCGACAGCTCCCCGCGTTCGAGCATTCCTTGGATCGGTGCCGGTAGTTGGAGCAGCCGTAGGGTGTTTGTCACCGCACTCCGGCTCTTCCCGACTCTGGTTGCCACCTGTTCGTGAGTCATGCCAAAATCTTCCAGAAGGTTTCGGTATGCCGCGGCTTCTTCGAGCGGCGAGAGGTCTTTGCGCTGGATATTCTCGATGAGCGCCTCGGTGAGGTGTCGCTCGTCACTCGCAACAGCCCGGATAACCGCAGGGATCGTTGTCAGTCCCGCCATATCCGCGGCTCTCAACCGCCGCTCGCCTGCGATGAGCACATATGCGCCATCCGTGTCCCCCGGGCGGACGATGACGGGTTGGAGAACGCCGACTTCGCGGATTGACGCCGCCAACTCCCCCAGCGAATCGTCGTCGAACCGGCTCCTCGGCTGCTGAGGACTTCGCGAAATCTCCTCGAGTTCGAGTTCGGCGAAGCCAACTGAAGGGTGCTCGACCGGAAATAGAGCTTCGAGGCCCCGTCCTAGTCCACTCTTACGTGCGGCCATGTCTCCTCCGAAATTCGCGTGCCAGTTCCCGGTAGGCGATTGCCCCTCGCGACATGGGGTCATACGCCTCGATCGGTTCTCCGTACGAGGGAGCCTCAGACAGTCTGACGGTGCGGGGGATTACCGTCCGATACGTCGTTTCGCCGAAATGCTCCCGTACCTGCGCGACGACATCCGCTGCCAGCGTGGTTCGCCCGTCGAACATGGTCAGGAGTACACCTTCAATATTGAGCTGAGGGTTAAGGTTCCGTTGAACCAGTTGGATGTTCTTCATCAGCTGGCTCACCCCCTCGAGGGCGTAGTACTCACACTGAATGGGGATGAGGACCTCGTCTGCGGCTGCCAGACCGTTCACGGTCAGGAGCCCAAGCGACGGAGGGCAGTCCACGAGTACGAAGTCGTAGTCGTCTGCGATTGGTTTTAGCGCATTTCCAAGACGCGCCTCTCGGGAGAACATCGAGACCAGCTCGATCTCGGCGCCGGCGAGTTCGATCGTCGCCGGTACGACAAAGAGATCACGCACCGAGGAGGGTTCGATTACGTCTTCGATCGCAACGTCTTCGACAAGGAGGTCATAGGTCGAGTACTCGATCGCCGCCCGGTCGATTCCTAGGCCACTGGTCGTGTTCCCCTGTGGGTCGAGATCGACCAGAAGAACGCGTTCTCCTTGGAACGCAAGGCCTGCACCGAGATTGATCGTGGTTGTTGACTTGCCCACGCCACCCTTCTGGTTGGCGATGGCAACGATTGTCGTCGGCATTGGGAGGGGTCTCAGTCCGAAGCTGGGGGATTGGTTGCCGTCATCCTAAGAAGCCAGGCGGGAGAGTCAAGGACCCCACTGTTGATCCGCAGCAGGTCGAGCTTCGTTCCGGGTGGCGCATGAGGAAGTTGGTCGGGTTCGGCGGAGCGACTCAACCCGACCACGGCGCGGCCGTTCATCTCCAGGAGTGGCAGGGCGGTCGCAAGGGCGTCTTCCCAGACGAGCGACGCACGGAACACAATCGTCGACCACGGTCCTCTCATACCCTGTATGTCTCGCTGCTCCACGACCACGTTCTCAAGACCGAGGATCCGAATGGCCCGTCGCGCAAGACGACAACGCTTCTCCGACCGGTCGAGCAGTGTTACCGACGTATTTGGATGCAAAATCGCCAGGGGGATACCCGGGAGGCCCACTCCTGAACCAATATCGAGGATGTCAACGGGCGTTCCCGCCCACGCTGCAGCAAACACGAGCGAGTCGGCGACATGCCGATCAATGATCCGGTCCTCCTCGTCCGAGCCGATTCCCCCGGCTTCGACGGCCTCCGCGGCCAGCCAGTCGGCGAATTGGATCAGCGTCTCTCGTTGAGCCGATGTCAGGTCGGTTCTGGCCCGACCTGCAGCCCGATCAAGGCGGTCGCGAACATGTTTCCCGTGAAACATGCGGGCTCAGGCGTCTTCGCTGCCCCCGGTCGCGGCAATCACC
Organism: uncultured Saprospiraceae bacterium; assembly: GCA_964195515.1. Lineage (GTDB taxonomy): Bacteria > Actinomycetota > Acidimicrobiia > Spongiisociales > UBA5794 > JAHEEL01. The sequence continues at coordinate 58,245 of CAXMQO010000101.1, forward strand.
ACGGCACGCCGCGGGTCTTCACCCTCGGAGTATGTTCTCACACCCTCGAACGTGGCTGCGGCGTCGTGAATAACCTTGCGGTCGGCCGCGTTCATCGGTTCGAGCATGGCCTCTCCACCGGTCTCCTTCAGTTGCTCCACCAGTTTCGCGGTATAGATCGTAAGAGCCTCGCGCCGCCGGGCTCCGTAGCCTGCGATGTCGATCCTCATTCGCGGAGCACCGAACGTGTGCCGCTGAACGGTGGTGCGGGTCAGTTCAAGCACCGCGTACATCGTGGCACCCTTGGCGCCCACGAGGGCTTCGGTCTGTTCCCCGACGATGTCGAGGTACAACACCTCGTCCTCGATCCTCGTCTGGATCTCCCCCTCGAGGCCGAACGAGTCGAGAAGACCGACCAAGAAATCCTCGGCGACCTTCGCTTGGTCCTCGATCGACGTCTCGGGTTTGTCCTTCTTTGGCTCTGCCGCCGCATTCTTGTCCATCACTCGCCGCTCCTTCGAGGACTCGGTCCTCTTGTTCTCTACGGGCTTCTTCTTATTCGACGGCCGTGAACCCCTGCCGTTCTTTGGAGTTTGCCCGCTCTTCCGCTCCTCCGAGGTCTTCACCTCTGGCCCAGCGTCTGAGGTACCCTTCGCTCCTCGCCGGTTGCGGCGATTGCGTTTGCGGGGCTTGCGCGAGACCTTCACAATCGCAGAACGCCCCCCAACACCGAGGAATCCGGCCTTCCCCTCTTGGATGACCTCGACCTCTGCTTGTTCGACCGACTCGAGTCCGAGTTCGGCTAGCGCGGCTTCGACTGCGACGTCGACCGTCGTCCCTGTGACTTCCACCCATTCCATCGTCATTTCCTCCTGCGGCGGTTCTTCTTCTTGCTGGCGTTCTCTGACGGAGCCGTCTTCTCGGGCTCTCCGTCCTCGGGCGGCGTATCCGCCGGGAGTGCCGGCTTCTTCTTGTCATCATCTCCGCGGTCATCCAATCGCAGGATCAAGGCTTGTTGCCCGACCCTGAACAAGTTGGATGTTGCGAAATAGATCCCGAGCCCGGCGGTGAGCGTCCACGAGATGAATCCGAAGAAGATCGGCATGATCTTCATCGCGGTCTGCATCGACTGTGCCGTCTGGGACTGTTCCTTGTCGTCCTTCTTCGTTCTCGTCGTCTGAAGCTGCTGGTAGTAGCCGGCGGCCACGATGAGGATGATCAGCAAGATGTAGGGGATCGCGCCGAGGAAGTCGCCGTTCTTGATCGCATCCGGTACGACGGAGCTCGGAGACAACGTGAGATCCATGCCGAGGAACATGGTGTTGATGGGCTCGGTACCGTCATTGATGTACTTCGAGAACGCTTCTGTGCCGCCTGCCGGGACCTTGATACTCCGCAGCACCGAGAACAGGCCGAACCAGAGCGGCATCTGGACGATCATCGGGAGGCAACCGGCAGCCGGGTTGACGCCGCGCTCCTGATAGAGGGCCATCAACTGCTTGTTCAGCTCTTCCTTGTCTCCCTTGAGTTCCTTCTGGAGACGCTTCACCTCCGGCTGGATCTCCTGCATCGCCTTCATCGACCGGGTCTGCTTCAGCGTCAGAGGAAAGAGGACGAGCGAAATCGTCACCGTCAGCAGAATGATCGCAACGCCGAGATTTGGAATATATTGGTAGAAGAAGTTGAGAACCCCGCCGAGGAGGTCGAGGAGGAGGTTCCAAGGGTTCACGCGTCGCTCCCGTTATTCATATCGTGTTCGTGATCATGATGGCCCGGCTCGGGCACGGGGTCGTACCCGCCGTCACGGAACGGCTGGCACCGTCCGATGCGTTTGACGGCCATCCACGATCCGCGAGCAGCGCCGTGGAGGCGGAGCGCGTCGTACCCATACTCTGAGCAGGAGGGATAGTACCGGCAATTACCGCCCAGAGCGGGAGAAAGCACCTTCTGATAGGCCCGGACGGATCCCATGAGCACGCGGGCCGCCGGCGACGGCGACCTTCTTTGGTCGGTACTCATTGGTGCTTCTCCTCTCCGCTCGCGACGACCGCTTGTCCCAGTTCGCGGACCAGGCGGTCGAACCCCATCGTGACGACGCCGGGAGAGGCGATCACAACGTATGCCTTGTCCGGCATCAACCCAACACGCAACAGCGCCTCTCGGAGCCTCCTCTTCGCCCGGTTCCTCACAACCGCACCACCGACCCTGCGGGACGCGACGATGCCCACTTGAGGGAGGCCTCTCTCACCAATAGCACAGATCACTCTGATATCTCCAGATCGGACCGCTCGGCCGGTGCGGAAGACGGTGGAGAATTGCGCCGCCGAGCGCAGCGAGACGAACGGTCGTCCGTGGTTATGCGGTGAGACGACGGCGACCCTTGAGGCGCCGTCTCTTGATGAGGGCGCGTCCAGAACGGGTCCGCATCCGGCTGCGAAAACCGTGCTTACGCTTGCGTCGCCGCACGTTGGGTTGATAGGTGCGCTTCATAGTGAGGTATCCCTGCTTGGGAGGTCGCGGTACGACCGGGAAGATTTCGGACGGTTGAATACTACGTCAATCGCCGGTCTATCGGCCACATCCAACCGAGAACGCGAAGTCGGGCGACGGGACGCGAAATCCTGGCCTTATCCGCGAAACATCATTCGGTGCCGTTTCGGTCGATTCTTCACGATTCATTCACTATTCCCAATAATTCCCACATCCTGTGATCCCTGTCCCTCAAGGGTTTTCGAGGACAACCGGCATTCTCCCCTGTCCGATACCGCAGAATTTCCCCCTCTTGCTACTCCGTTCGTCCGGGACATATACTCGCCGTCGCTCCCCTGCGGAAAGCCGCACTTCCTCCAAGGAGAATCCGGGCCGCGACGGCGCTGCGGGAGCGGCTAGGACGAGCGGATCAGTTTTCCCACACCCTGTGGACAGGTGTGTGGACAGGTTATACGAGGTTGAGAGGAGCATCACAGGTGGCTGAACCGAGTTTGTTCACCGCGGAGTGGGAGACCTTCCATCAGCAGGTCCGCCGCCGGGTGACCCCGGCCGCATGGCAGACGTGGATCGAGCCACTCACGTCCAGCATCGAGGAAGGAAGTCTCCACATGATTGCCCCCAGCGACTTCCACTATCGCTGGGTCGGAGATCGCTACCTTCCGGCTCTCCAAGAAGCGGCAATGGACACCCTCGGTCTCGAGGTGGAACTCACCGTGATACCGACCGTTTCCAAACCTCCCCCCGAGAGGCCCTCCCGACCGACCCATAGCCAGGTTCCCCTCCCGATCGATCCGACCGATCCGACTAGGTCCCGGGCGAACGATCCCCGTCTCGTCCCGAAGTACACGTTCGACAATTTCGTCGTCGGACAGTCAAATCGTTTCTCCCACGCAGCGGCGCTCGCCGTTGCTGAACAGCCGGGTAGCCACTACAACCCTCTGTTCATCTACGCGAACGCTGGCCTCGGTAAGACACACCTCCTCCACGCTGTGGGTCATCATCGCGTCGAACTCGATCCCGGCGCTGTGGTCCGGTACGTCTCCTCTGAGCAATTCTTCAATGAGTTCATCAACGGGATCCGCCGGAAGAGGATGGATGAGTTCAAAGAGCGCTATCGCACGATCGACGTGCTCCTCCTCGATGACGTTCAGTTCTTCCAGGGGAAAGAACAGATCCTCGAGGAGTTCTTCCACACGTTCAACAGCCTCTACGAGGCCGGCAAACAGGTCGTTATCAGCTCCGATCGCCACCCCAAACACCTCTCGACGCTCGAAGACCGCCTCAGGAGCCGCTTCGAGTGGGGTCTCTTGACCGACATCCAGAGCCCCGACATCGAGACCCGTCTCGCCATCCTCAGGAGGAATGCAGAGTTTGCTCCAGCACCGGTCCCTCCCGAAGTGATGACGTTCATTGCGGAGAACGTCCATCAGAACATCCGTGAACTGGAAGGAGCCTTGACCAGAGTCACAGCGTTCGCTTCCCTGACGGATGAGAGAATCACCCTCACTATGGCGAAGGAGGTCCTCTCCGACATCGTTGAGTTCGATAGGGTTGTGCCGTTGACCGCCGACCGGATCATCCAACTCACCGCCGACTACACCTCGACGACGATCGCCGAACTGACCGGACCCAGCAGGAAACAGCCCCTCGCTCGGTCCCGACAGATAGCGATGTACCTCTGCCGGGAACACACGGATCTCTCACTGCCCAAGATCGGCGCTCAGTTCGGCGGTCGCGACCACACGACGGTGATTCACGCCGTCGAGAAAGTCAAGACGCTCATGAGAACCGACATGGGGGTGTTCGATCAGGTCTCAGCCCTCGGCCAACTCCTGAGGACAACATGACCGATATCCACACTCCCTCGTCTCCTCGTTGTCAGCCTGTTGAGTACTCTGTACTTGTTCACAGTCCATGTGGGTTCGGAAATTCGTTGTCTTCAACGCTTCCCTTCCTTTCTCCACAATCCACAACCCCTACTACTACCGCTACCGTTTGTAATTGAACTAATCAAGAAGCAGAGGAAGAACAACTGTGCGTATCCGAGCCGAACGTGACGACCTCGCCGATGTCCTGACAAGGGCAGGCCGAGCGGTTGGAAGTCGATCACCGCTCCCGATCCTTCAAGGACTCTTGTGTGAAGTCGAGGGAGGACGCCTCCAGGTAACGGGAACGGACAACGAAGTGACGGTGAGAACGTACCTCGAGGTAGAAGGACTCGAGGATGGATCCACGGTGATCCCAGCCAAACTCGCTGCCGACGCCGTGCGCAAGCTGCCGATCGGAGCGGTCTCGATCACTGCTTCCGACGGGGAGGTCGAGATCACCGGAAATGGTCCGCGGTTCCGCCTTCGTGAGTTGAGCGTCGGGGACTACCCAACGATCAGCGACAAGTTGCCGGCCGAGACGATCGACGTCGTGGGGGAGACGCTCGTCAAGGCCCTCAGTCAAGTTGGAATCGCCTCATCGGGAGACGAGGCACGACCGACGCTCACCGGAGTGCTCTTCGAGGAGAACGACGGGGGACTCCGCCTGGTGGCAACCGACTCGTATCGGCTGGCCGTGCGAGACGTTCTCGGAATTGGTGCAACCGGATCGAAGCTGGTCCCGTACCGGGCGTTGAGAGAGATCGGACGGACGATCGGTGATGGGCCGATGAAGGTGGCGCTCGGAGATCGAGAGGCAGCGTTCATCACGGATCAAGGGAAGTTGACGGTCCGGATCATCGACGCCGCTTTTCCGAAGTACCGACAGCTTCTTCCCGACTCCTATCCGAATCGACTCGAAGTCACAAAGAAGAGTCTCGTCGATGCGGTCGGACGAGCAGCGCTCGTCGCGGAGGATCACATACCGGTCCGTCTCAACCTGCACGAGGGGGGCGTCGAACTCAGTGTCATCCGGCAGGAGGTCGGCCAAGAGACCGAGCACATCGAGGGGAAGTACGAGGGTGAGGAGATGACGATCGCCTTCAACACGAGGTACCTCACCGACGGCGTTGCTGTCATCGATTCCGACACCGTGATCCTCGAGACGATCGATGCGCTGAAGCCGGGGCTTCTCCACGGAGTCGGTGATGAGGATTTCCGGTATCTCTTGATGCCGGTCCGCCTCTGACGGAACAGCGATCGAATCAACGACACCGGGAGGTGAGTGATGTATCTCTCCTGGCTGGAATTGACGGACGTCCGCTGCTACGAGACGCTTAGATTTGAGCCCGACGAGGGCGTCAATATCCTCGTCGGCGCCAACGGAGCAGGAAAGACGAGCATCCTCGAGTCGGTCTCCTACCTCGGACTCTTGAAGTCGTTCCGGGGGACTCCAGACGTCGCGATGATCAGCACCGGTTCGGAGAGAGCCGTGATCCGAGGGGAGTTCACTACACCTTCCGGGACCTCCAAGGTCGAGATTGAGATCTCCAATCCGGGCCGGCGCAGGGTGTTGGTCAACGGAAAGAGGCCCCAGCGCAACCGCGACGTCATGGCGCAGGTTCCGATCGTGGCATTCCAGCCTGACGACCTTGATTTGGTCAAGCGCGGACCGGGGCTGAGAAGGGCGTATCTCGACGATCTCGCGGCACAACTGTGGCCGCAGGCCGGTGCTGATCAACAGGACTATGAGAGGGCCGTACGCCAACGGAATGCGCTGCTCAAGCAGGAGGGGAGAAGGGCGGATCCAATCACGCTGGATGTATGGGATGAGAGGGTCGCAGTCGCCGGATCTGCCGTCTTCGGCCATCGGGTCAGGGTGCTGGAATCGCTCGACGCGTCCCTCGGCGAGGCCTACCGGCTCGTCGGCGAACACGGGTCGTTGACATGGCACTACGAGACGAATTGGGGTGCCTCGGTAACCGAAGGGGGAGGACCTGAACGACTCAGGGAGGAGTTGTTTGAGCGCCGCCGCCGCGACATGGATCAGCGCGTGACGAGTGGCGGACCGCATCGGGACGATCCGGCCCTCGTCGTCGACGGGCGCCCCGCGCGTTCGATGGCAAGCCAGGGAGAACAACGAACCGTGGCACTGGCTCTCCGTGTCGCCGCGTACAGGGTGCTGAGCACGCATCGGACGACAACACCGGTCCTGCTCCTCGACGATGTCTTCTCCGAACTCGACCCCGCGCATGCTCGCGGTGTGATGTCTCTGCTCGGCGCAGGTCAGGTTCTTGTCACAACCGCGAGAGATGATGAGGTTCCGGCAACCGGGCGACGGTGGAACGTCGATGGAAGGAATGTGACGTGAATAGAGCGAACTACTACAGCCCCACGCCGCGAAGGCCCGACCCGACGCCGATCGACGATCTGATTGGGAGGATTGTCGAACGGGCGGGGGCGAGTCCTGACCTCGGTGTTGCGAAGCTCGTGGCCTCGTGGGACGACGTCGTCTCCGAACGGTGGAGGGAGAGGTCCCGACCGATCGGCGTGCGAAAGCAGACGCTGCTCGTCGAGGTTCCGGAAGGCGCAGATGCGAGCCTTCTGCGGTACGACGCCGCGGATCTCATGCGCCGGATCTCACAGCGTTTCGGACCAGATCTCGTGCGGGAAGTGAGGTTCCGCGTCGAGGGGGACACACGCGGCGGAAAGTCGTGAATTGGCAAGGGTTTCCTTCGGATTCGACTATGATTACACCGGTGTCAGTAGCCCCCACTGAGCGCCTCCGGGGGCCATCCAAAGGAGTCCAGTGAGCAAGACGAAACGCGCCCCAAACGTGTCATACGAAGCGAAGGACATCAAGGTCCTCGAAGGCCTCGAGGCAGTCCGAAGAAGGCCTGCAATGTACATCGGGTCGACCGGACCCAGGGGTCTCCACCACCTGATCTGGGAGGCCGTCGACAACTCGGTCGATGAGGCCATGGCAGGTTTCTGCACGCGAGTCGAGGTGGCATTGCTCGCCGATGGTGGTGTGCGTGTCAGGGACAACGGTAGAGGAATCCCCGTCGCGAAGCATCCCACGACGAAGCAGTCCGCCCTGACGACCGTGATGACCACGTTGCACGCCGGAGGGAAGTTTGAGTCCGGCGCGTATTCGGTCTCGGGTGGGCTCCACGGTGTCGGGATCTCCGTCGTGAACGCCCTTTCGAATCGTCTCGAAGTCGACATCGTCCGTGACGGCCATCATTGGTCTCAGGTCTATGAATACGGTGAGGCCACGACTCCAGTGGAGAAGGGTGGCGAAGCGAAACGAAACGGGACCCAGGTGGTCTTCTGGGCCGATCCGGAGATCTTCACGGAAGGGATCGACTATTCGTCGAAGACCGTGATGAGCCGCCTGCGCGAGATGGCCTTCCTCAACAAGGGTCTCGAGATCCGATTCCGCGACGAGCGGGAGGAGACTCCTGTTGAAGAGATCTTCAAGTACAGCGGTGGACTCGTCGACTTCGTGAAGTACCTCAATGCCAACCGGGAACCGATTCACCGTCAGGTCATTTCTTTCGAGGAGACGACCGACGACGCCGAGATCGCTGTTGCGATGCAGTGGACGGGGACCTACCGCGAGACGATCCTGAGCTTCGCCAACAACATCAACACGCACGAGGGGGGAACCCACGAAGAGGGATTCCGCACCGCCCTCACCCGGTCGATCAACGAGTTCGCGAGGGCAAGGAATCTCCTCAAGGAGAAGGATCCCAATCTCACCGGTGAAGACATTCGGGAGGGTCTGACCGCCGTGGTCTCCGTCAAGGTGAGATCGCCGCAGTTCGAGGGGCAGACGAAGACGAAGCTCGGGAACACCGAGATACGTTCGTTCGTGCAGAAGGCGCTTAATCAGGCTATTCCTGAGTGGTTGGAGCGTAACCCTGGGGAAGCACGGCGAATTGCAGACAAGTCGTCGCAAGCGGCAAGGGCGCGGATGGCTGCCCGCCAGGCCCGCGATCTCACCAGGCGCAAGAGCCTGCTCGAGTCGGCCGGGCTGCCCGGGAAACTCTCGGACTGTTCTTCGAAGAAGCCTGAGGACAGCGAACTCTTCATCGTCGAGGGTGACTCTGCCGGTGGATCTGCGAAGCAGGCTCGCAACAGCGAATTTCAAGCGATTCTCCCGATTCGGGGCAAGATCATCAACGTCGAGAAGAATCGGCTCGCCCGGGTGCTGCAGAACAACGAGATTCAGTCTCTGATCACCGGGATCGGCACTGGGATCGGCGACGAGTTCGACATCGACAGGGCCCGCTATCACAAGGTTGTCATCCTCACCGACGCAGACGTTGACGGCGCCCACATTCGGACTCTCCTGCTCACGTTCTTCTTCCGTCACATGCTGCAGCTCGTCGAGTCCGGGTTCGTGTATATCGCACAACCCCCACTGTTCAGCGTGAAGGTCGGTTCGAAGACGACCTGGGTGCAGGACGACGCGGGGCTCGACGAGATCAAGAAGCAACTCACAGGGAAGAAGTTGAACATCCAGCGCTTCAAGGGCCTTGGTGAGATGAATGCCAACGAACTCTGGGACACGACCATGGATCCGGATCGGCGAACGCTGCTCCAGGTGGGACTCGAAGACCAGTTCTCCGCCGAAGAGACGTTCTCGACGCTGATGGGCAACGATGTCGAGGCCCGTCGAACCTTCATCCAGCAGAACGCCAAAGACGTTCGCTTCCTCGACTTCTAGGACACTGCATGACGAACGAAGAACAGACGGCAAGGGTCGTAGCCATTGACATCGAGCGGGAGATGCAGGAATCGTTCCTGGAGTACGCGATGTCGGTCATCGTGTCGCGTGCTCTCCCCGACGTGCGCGACGGCCTGAAGCCGGTACACCGTCGCATTCTCTACGCCATGCACGATGCAGGGATTCGTCCGGGGACGCCATTCAGGAAGTCGGCCCGGGTGGTGGGCGACGTCGTCGGCTGGTTCCATCCCCATTCACCCGAGGCCGTCTACGACTCCATGGTTCGTCTCGGACAGGACTTCTCTCTGAGGAGTCCCCTGATCCAGCCCCAGGGCAACTTCGGCACCGTCGACGACCCACCGGCAGCGATGCGTTACACCGAAGCGCGGATGGCGCCGATCGCAGCGCACCTCCTCGAGGGTATCGACGAGGACACCGTCGAGTGGGTCGACAACTACCCGGGGGAGCGCGAAGAACCGACGGTTCTGCCTGCCCGTTTCCCGAACCTGCTCGTCAACGGATCGACGGGAATCGCCGTCGGGATGGCGACGAACATTCCGCCGCACAACTTGACCGAGGTGATCAATGCGGTGCTCCACGGTCTCGATCATCCCGAGGCGACCGTTAGCGACATCTCCGAGTTCATCAAGGGCCCGGACTTCCCGACCGGCGCCTACATCGTTGGCAGGAACGGCGTCAACCAAGCGCTCGCGACCGGCCGCGGCTCGGTGAAGATGCGCGCCGTCACCGACATCGTGGAGACGAATCGCGGACGCATGGCGATCGTCGTCACCGAGATTCCTTATCAGGTATCGCGAGATCGGATCATGGCCAAGACGGCGGAACTCGTTCGCAAGAAGACCCTCACCGGCATCGCAGACCTGCGTGACGAATCGGACCGGGAAGGCACCCGGCTGGTCATCGAACTCCGCAAGGACGCCAATCCACAGGTCATCCTCAACCAACTCTTCAAGCACACGCAGCTCGAGGAGAACTTCTCTGTCAACCAGATCGCCCTAGTCGACGGCGTTCCCCGAACGCTCAACGTGGCCGAGATGGTTCACTATTACATCGCCCACCAGCTCGAGGTCATCGAACGCAGGAGTCGGTTCCGTCTCGCGAAGGCAGAGGCCCGAGCCCACATCGTAGAGGGCCTGCTCATCGCTCTCGACAACATCGACGAAGTCGTCGAGATCATCAAGTCGTCGGAGGACGTCACCGCAGCACGCACCGCCCTGATGGAACGGTTCGAGCTGAGCGAAGTCCAGGCAAACCACATTCTCGACATGCCGCTCCGCCGGTTGACCGCACTCGAGACCGGCAAGCTTCGCGAAGAATACGAGCAGCTCCAGGAGCTCATTGGGGAACTCAAGGAACTCCTCGCCAGCGAGGAGAAGCGCCGGATCCTCGTCGGAGAAGAGCTCACGGTCATTCGGGACAAGTTCGGCGACGCCCGGAGAAGCCGCATCATCCCCGATGCAGGGGAGATGTCGCTCGAGGATCTGATCGCCGACGAAGAACTCGTCGTCACCGTCTCAGCAGCCGGCTACATCAAGTCGGTGATCGCCACGACGTACCGGACCCAGGGACGTGGTGGAAGGGGCGTGCGCGGGGCCGCCGTTCGAGAGGACGACGTCATCGAGCATGTGATCCACACGTCGGCGCACGCGTATCTCTTGATCTTCACCAACCGAGGGAAGGTCTACCGGATCCGGGCTCATGAGATACCGCGCAAGGACCGCAACGCAAAGGGCGTTCTCGTTCAGTCGGTGCTGCCGATGGATCCCGACGAGAACATCCAGGCGGTGATCGACACCCGAGACTACGGGGCCTACCGATATCTTGTGATGTTCACGAAGCTGGGTCAGGTGAAGAAATCGAAGTTCAGCGCCTATGACTCCAGAAACCAGGTGCTCGTTGCCATCAAACTCCAGGACGGCGACGAAGTCGTTGGTGTTCGCCCGACGGACGGCGATAACGACTTGCTGATGTTCACGAAGAAGGGACAGGGCATTCGGTTCACCGAACAGAGTATTCGTCCATTGGGGAGGGCATCTCAGGGCGTGCGCGGCATCAAGCTTCGCGAAGGGGATGAAGTGGTTGCCGGCACGACGGCCGAGGAAGGTGGCGACATTCTCCTGCTCACCAACGGCGGCTACGGGAAGAGAACGAAGATGGATCTCTTCCGTCGCCAGGGCCGCGGAGGGATGGGCGTCAAAGCGATGAAGCTGACACGGGTGAGGGGCACGATGGTTGCGGCACTCGCCGTGAACAATGACGACGAGGTGTTCATGATCTCGTCGGACGGCATCGTCATTCGGCAGGCGGTGAGCGAGATCAGCAGACAGAGAAGGGAATCAACCGGGGTGAGGGTTGTGAGCCTCGACGGAGAGGACGACTTCTCGGCGGTAGCCCTGGTCCCGAAGATCGAAGAAGAGTGGAGAGAGACAGCAAACAGCTGACAGCAAACAGCGAGACCCGGTCGGGCTGTGGTCTGTCTGCTGTTGCCTCCTTTCCCAAACCACCGGCCTATTCAGACCCTGTTCCTACACTCGGACCATGGCTGTTCGGCGTGTGAGGCGGGTCATCCGCAAGATCGATCCATGGACGGTGCTCAAGGTCTCGCTCCTACTCAATGCGATAGGGGCTCTCGTGTCCGTCCTCGGGGTGTGGGTGATGTGGTCGCTCGCGGTCCAACGGGGGATCCCCGACAAGTTCGCCGACATCGTCGCCAACTTCTCGCTTGTATTCACGCCGAACGGCCAGCTCTACTTCCGAGCGGTGGTCTTCTTCGCCATCGTGACTTTCGTGACGCTCACCGGGCTGATGACCCTCGGTGCCGTCATGTACAACCTCATCTCGGATGTTGTCGGCGGGGTGGAGCTGATCGTTCTCGAAGAGACATACCTCGTCCCGGTTACGCGATCAGTGCCGGTGCGTCCCGCGGTCCACGCCCAGACGCACGGTGGGAACGGCGACACGAAGACCGAGCCGGTTGCTGTCGTCGTCGACGAGGACTGACGGCTACAACTCCGGCGTATCGAGCTCGAGTGACAGGCGGATCGAGGCAGACGGTCCCGACACAGAGACGTTCAGGGGGATCTCGAAGCGGGTCTGCTCGAACAAGCAGAGGCCTTCCGCGTCTGTCCGGCACCAGACCAGAGCGAGGTCGGCAGTGACCATCCCGAGTCCCTCGTGAAGATAGAGGGGGATTGCCACGGGGAACGCCGTGCCGGTGAGGTCGACGCGTTCGCTTGCGGGAAACGAGGCAACACCACCGTCGTCGACGAGAAGGAGCGACGAAGAGGCTTCTTCGTTGACTTTGTAGCCACTTGGAATGACAACGTCGAGGATGAGATCGGCGGTCCCCGCTCCCGCCGAGACCGTGGCCAGAGTCGCGACCGTTCCTCGGAAGTCCTCGGCTCCCTGGACCGCCGTGAAGGTGTCGAGTCCGGAGAGTACGACCGTCGACGAGATCCCTGTCGTGAGATCGATTCGGCGGATAGCGTGGTTGTTGGTGTCGGCAACCCAGAGCACGTTGCCGTCCACGGAGAGGCCACCGGGCTCGTAGAAGAGGGGGTCCGTACCATCTCGCCATCCGTGCTCTGTACCGAAGAGCGACACGACCTCTCCCGTTGGCGGATTCACCGATTTGATCTTCGAGTTGTACGTGTCTGCGACCAGGAGTCGATCCTCGTGCCAGGCGATGCCGAGGGGATGTTGGAACCTGGCCTCGGTGCCGGTTCCGTCCTCATCGCCGAACTCGAACAGGTTTGACGCACCGCCGGCGACGAGGTCCGTTTCTCCCTCGGGAATGCCGACCGCGGCGCCTCTGATGGAACTCGATTCGGAGTCTGCGAAGTAGAGGACGCCGTTCGGGTCGAGGGCCAGTCCGGAAGGCTGTGCAAGGGCGGCCTCGAGGAGGGGGCCGTTCGTGGTGCCTTCTGCTGCGCTGCCGACCGACGGTGTAGCGGTTCGCTCTGTCATGTCGATGGTCCAGATCTGGTGTGTTCCTGCATTGGCGACGTAGAGATGGGCGCCTGAGAGCTCCAGCGCCCACGGCGAATTGAGGGTGACGTTGTCCAGAGCACCGCCGGTGGGGGGCCAACCCATGACTCCGGTACCCACAAGTGTCGTGACGGCGCCCGTCGCGAGATCGATCTGTCGGACGGCGTGGTTGTTCGTGTCCGCGACGTAGAGCGTGTCGCCGTCGACGACGAGGCCCTGTGGAGAGGAGAAGGACGCCTCGGTACCGATGCCGTTGTCGAACCCTTCCAGTCCGGACCCGAACACGGCCGTCACGGTGCCGTCGTCCGTGGCAGCGATGATTTGATGATGACCCGTGTCGGCGATGAAGATCCGCTCGGATGACGGATCAGCGTGGATCTTGCCCGGGTATGAGAGAACGGTATTCGGGGACCGGTCCTGCTCGAGGCGGACCGGGAGGGGTGTCGGGTCGAGTCCCCCCGTCGCCGAGAACTCTGCGACGAGGTTCGCAATCACCGGTTGGACCACTTCGTATACGCCTTCGCCTGCGTGCACTCCGACGGCGTTCCCTGCCGGATCGATGAGAGCGACGGTCGGCCACGCTCGTGCGCCCCACGAATCCCAAACTTCGAAGTTCACGTCGTTCACGACGGGGTGGCGGAGGTCGTATCGCTGGATGACCTCACGGATGTTGTCGGTTTCGCCCTCGTTGGCAAATTTGGCTGAGTGAACGCCGACGACGACGAGGTCGTTGGGAAACTCTGCTTCCAGGCGTTTGAGGTCCGGGATGATGTGGATGCAATTGATGCATCCATACGTCCAGAAGTCGAGCAGTACGACCTTGCCGCGAAGCACCTCGAGGTCAAGCGGCTCTTCCACGTTCAGCCAGTCAAGGCCTCGCGGGAACTCCGGGGCGGGTGTAGTGCCGGCGGCCGACGCTCCGGCCGGGGAAGCCACCGTGCTCGGTGGGGTGTCAACCGTCGTGTCGCCGGTTGTGCACGCTGCTGCGACGAACGCAATGACAGCGACGATCAGGAGGAGCTTCCGCATGGGTGCCATTCAACTGTAGGAGACGGCCTACGGGAGCGGTGAATCTATGAAGATTCGGTGAACGAGGCGATGTCCAGACCGATCCGGAGTGCGGAAAGGAGGTAGTCGTCGGCCGTCTCGTATGGGCGCTGTGTTCCCGAGGAAAGGGGTTGTGACGCAGCCAGTATTGCGCCGGAGGCCAGGGCGATGGCTTCAAGGTGGGTGGCGAGGTCAGAGATGCCGAGCGTGCGGGTCGCCTCGTTGGCGGTGGATCGTACGATGACACCGGCCCACTCGTCCGGGACCGGCACCGCGACGTCGAGGCGCCGATTCGTCATGCGGCGTCTGGTTCCCCATCGGGCGCCGACCGGCTCCGGGAATGTCATCGGCTCGCCGTGGCGTAGTGGCTTGCCTGGTTCGGTCCAGGCAAAGAGAATCTGTGCGTCCGGGCCAGCGATGTCGGCTTCGCTGGTGGCGAGGCTCTGGCCGATTCCAGTTACGAAATTGGCACCGAGGAGCACCGGAAGATCCGCGGTGTCGGTCTGTCGATCGAAGGAGTCGGCCCAGAGAATGCACTGAACACCTGCTGTGACGGCTTCGTCGAGGATCGTTGAGTCCGGGTCGTCGGTGACGACCGCGTCGAACCCTGTGAGGCTGTCGATTCGACGAATCCTCGGATCCCGATCCTTGACGTCGCGGCGGACAACGCCGAGCAGTTCGAGGCCCTCTTCTCCCATCATGAGACGACCGGCCCGAACCCCGATCTCAGAGGTGTGATCGAGAGCGATCCTCATGACGAAGGTTGATCGACCGGCTGCCACGAACCTTGCCGAGCCGGGGGACGGCTTGGTCGGCGGGTAACGACAAGTGTGACGGCGACCGCAGCAGCCGCGGCGAGAAGCAGAGCGTTGAGAACAGGTTTCATTGGCCTAGAGGGTAGTGGGCGCCTGGGGAGGAGTAGACCAGTAGAGCAGTAGAGCAGTTGAGCAGTAGACCAGATCTGATCTACTTGCCCTACGGACAGCCGCCCAAAGGCTATCCTCCTGCATCCGGGGTCGTTCCCGGCGCCGTGTGTGAAGCGAAGTCCGGTGTGAATCCGGCGCTGTCCCGCAACTGTGAAGCCCTTCGGGGACGAGTCAGGTCGCCTTCCCGCCGGTGTGCGACCGCACCTTCGGAGGACGGGTCCCGTCGCTTCCATGAAGGCTCCTCCCGAGAGAGGAGCCGAATCTTGTCCCGCAGAACCCTGTTGACGTTCACAGCGATTGCGCTCGTTGCTGCCGCATGTGGATCGTCGTCCGACACCGCCGAGGCGCCGTCGACGACGCTCGGCACCACAACCACAGTGGCGTCGACCTCGACGATTGCCGCATCGTCAACAACCAGTTCATCCACCACGAGTTCATCGCCGACCGTGCCCGAATCGTCGGAGTTCCCCGTCACGATCAACGCCCCGAATGGTCCGGTGACCATCGAGACGCAACCCGAGAACATCGTCTCTCTATCGCCGACGTCGACTGAGGTCCTCTTTGCCGTGGGGGCCGGAACACAGGTTGTTGCCGTCGACAACCAGTCGAACTACCCGACCGACGCCCCGATCGCCGACCTGACCGGATTCGAACCAAACCTCGAGGCGATTGCAGGCTACGGCGCCGATCTCGTCGTGGTCATGTACGACCCGGGTGATGTGATCGACGGTCTCGAGGCGATCGGAATTCCCGTGATCATGCACGCAGCAGCCATCTCCCTCGACGAGACGTATACGCAGATCGAGCAGATCGGCGCAGCCACGGGCCATATCGAGGAAGCGGAGCGTCTCGTCGCGTCGATGAAGACCGAAATCGCCCTCGCAACAACATCGACCGACGGTGGGGGAGCCACCTACTACCACGAGTTGAGCCCCGATCTGTACTCGGCGACTTCGGCAACGTTCGCCGGCGCGCTCTACACGATGCTGGGTCTTGTCAACATCGCAGATGCTGCCGACCCGGACGGCTACGGCTATCCGCAACTGTCGGCAGAGCACGTCCTCGCCGAGGATCCAGCCCTCATCTTCCTGGCCGACACCAAGTGCTGCGGGCAGAATGCAGGAACAGTTGCCCAACGACCCGGATGGGATTCCCTTACGGCCATCCAGGACGGTGCCGTCGCTGAACTGGATGACGACATCGCCTCGCGGTGGGGACCGCGCGTTGTCGACTTCGTTACGGCGATCGCTGAAGCGGTTGCCAGGCTGCAGAACGCATGACGGGGGAGGACATCCGCCCGAGTCGCCTCCACTGGTGGTGGCTCGTTGGCGCCTTTGTGGTCTTGGCCGCCGCGGGTCTTCTCTCGATCCTTCTTGGGGCCGTCGACCTCGATGCGCGATCAGTGCTGCTCTCGGTCGCGGATCGGCTGCCGTTCGTTGACGTCGAGTCCGGACTCAACGGGCGAGAGGAAGCGATCCTGTGGGAGTTGAGGATGCCCCGCGTCGCACTCGGAGGCATCGTCGGCGCGATGCTTGCCGTTGCCGGTGGTTCGTATCAGGGGTCGTTCCGAAATCCGTTGGCCGATCCGTATCTACTCGGTGCCGCCGCGGGAGCCGGTCTCGGAGCGACGGTCGCAATCGCATACGGGACAGCGTTGCCGGCAACTCCCGTCGACGCGCTTCCGCTGCTCGCCTTCATCGGTGGTGTTGGCGGTGTCGCTGCGACCTACGCCATCGGGTACTCGGTGAAGGCGGGGCGCACCCCGGTAACCCTCATATTGGCCGGTGTCGCGGTGGCGGCGTTCCTGACGGCAATCCAAACATATCTCCAACAACGTAACGCTGAGACGCTGCGCGAGGTGTACGGATGGATCCTCGGGCGTCTCTCGACGGTGGGTTGGGGAGAAGTCTGGCTGGTTCTCCCGTATGTCGCCGTATCGACGATCGTGATCCTTCTTGGAGCACGGAGACTCGACGTGCTCAGCGTGGGCGACGACGAGGCGGTGACCCTGGGCGTCGATCCGACGCGGGTGCGTCTCGTCATGGTGCTCGCGGCCACCCTCGGTACCGCAGCCGTGGTCGCCGTCTCCGGTCTGATCGGTTTCGTCGGAATCATCGTGCCCCACGCGGTCCGGATCGTTTTCGGCTCGAGCTACCGGGTCGTGCTTCCCCTCTCGATCGTGTTTGGTGCAGCGTTCCTGATCCTCGCCGACCTCTTGGCCCGTACGATCGCCGCGCCGGCGGAGATCCCGATCGGCGTCGTGACAGCGTTCTTCGGCGCACCGTTCTTCGCCATCGTGCTCCGCTCCTCGAAAGGACTCGGATCGTGAACTCCGCTCTCTCACTGAGTGGAATCTCCGTCCGATTCAACGGATCGAGGATCCTGGATTCGGTTGACCTGGACATCGCGCCGGGGGAATGGGTCGGGATCATCGGACCAAACGGAGCCGGCAAGACGACCCTGCTACGTGCGATCACGGGTGCCGTCGAGTTCGAAGGAGCCGTAGAGATCGTTGGAAGTGCGTCGGCGACGCTGAAACGACGGGATCTCGCCCGGTCCGTCGCTCTCGTACCCCAACACCCGGTCCTTCCCCCCGGGATGCGCGTCGTCGACTACGTCCTGCTCGGTAGAACCCCCCACCTCCGAGCCGTCACCGGTCCATCCCTGCACGACCTCGATGTGGTGGCCGCGATTCTCGAAGCGCTGACCCTCACGTCGTTCGTGGACCGGGACGTGACCACGTTGTCGGGCGGAGAACTCCAACGGACCGTCATCGCCCGGGCACTCGCCCAGGAGTCTCCGATCCTCCTCCTCGATGAGCCGACGACTGCACTCGACATCGGGAAGCAGCAGGAGGTCCTCGAACTCGTCGATCAGCTCCGCAGGGAACGGACGCTCACCGTCGTTTCAGCCATGCACGATCTGACGATCGCCGGTCAATTCCCAGACCGTTTGGTCATGCTCGCGAGGGGGGCGGTCGTCGCGGAAGGTGACGCTCGGGCGGTGCTCGACCCGGAGCTCATCCGTATGCACTATGCCGCTGACGTGAGGATTCTGGACGATGGATCAGGGGGAATCGTGGTCGTCCCGATCAGGACTCAAGAGACGATCATCGATTCGAAGAACTGACCGACCAGGAAACTCAGCACACCACCGACGACGCCGATACTGAGGTTCTCCAATGCTGAGAACACGGGGTTCGTCTTTGTCATCGCCGTCTTCACGGCACCCACGATGAGGAGACCGACGCCGGCAAGCAACCCAGCCGCGAGCAACGCAGTTCTTGTGTCGTCGAAGACAGCGAACGGCAGGACGGAAGGGGCCGCGCCGAGGAGGAACAGGCCGGCTGAGGCGAGGCCGGCCAGGTAGGCGTTGCGCTTCTCGGCGTCGACGACGCCGAATTCGAGGCCGGCCATCACCCCGAGCATCGCCTCGTCGCTCCCGTCGATGATCTGAACGACCGACTCCAGGTCATCGCCGGAGAGGCCCATGTTTCCGAACATGTGGCGGAGTTCATCGCGTTCATGGTCGCGGTGCTCCTCGAGGTGCTTCGCCTCGAGTGCCATCTCGGCGGCGAAGACTTCCTCCTGGGACTTCGTGGCGAGGTACTCGCCGGCCCCCATTGAGATCATTCCCGCCAGGGCGCCGGCGATGGCAGTGAGGAGAACCTGCGTAGAGGAGAGTCCTGCACCGACGACACCAGCGACGAGGAGGAACGTCGAGACGAGGCCGTCGTTGACCCCAAGGATGACGTCGCGCATGTACTGACGGGACTTGCCAAGGTGGTTTTGGTAGTCGTCGGGCGGGATGGGCGGGGGAACCGGTGTCACGGACGACATCGTACCGGCGGAGCGGCGCCGAGAGATCACCAAGGCCCGTACCGAGGGTTCTTGTCCCCGTATGCGGCGCAGCCAGCCCGCGGAATGGGAGAAACGGGCTGCCAGCGCACGGCGCTGTACGCTGTAGCAACGGCACAGGGAGCAGAGATCACCGACGCACCGGAAACAAACGGAGACTCGCCGGACGTCGCGGCGACGGGCGAGGGCCCTCCTCTCAAAGTGGCCGACCCGCGGCTCGGACCGCCGTCTCCGCCGTGGTCTCCTCAAACCAAGATTGCGGTCGCCGGCGGGCTCGTTGTGTTCACGGTGATCATCTTCTGGCTCTCACGGGACGCGTTGCCGATCCTTGCCATGGCGGGGATCGTTGCCTTCCTCGTCGCCCCCATGGTTCGGGCACTCCACCGACGCCTTCACTTTCCCCGGTGGCTGGCCCTTGGCATCGGCTATCTCGTCGTTCTCATCGTCTCACTTCTCCTGATTGCAGTCCTCGCGGTCGGAATCACCCAGTCTCTCGCCAACATCGACGTCGTTGGTATGGAGAACACGGTGAGGGATGTCGCAGAGTGGTTCGTGGACGAGGCCGAAGGACTCGGCATCTTCGGCATCAGCATCGACATGACCGAGATCACCGATCCCGTCCGAACGTGGCTCAGTCAAGAGGCAACAACGGGCGGCGTCGGTGGAGGGATCAAGATCGACGCGAACGCTCTTCAGGGATTGCTCGGCGGCGCGTTCAACTCGATCAGGACGGTGACCGGCCTCCTCACCGCCATGGTGATGTCGGCACTCATCACGATGATGATCGCGATCTACCTCAACGCCGACAGTGCGAGGTTCTACCAATGGATCCACCGCACGGTCCCCCCCGGCTACGAGCGGGACGCCACAGTGCTTTCCGACCGAGTCGCAGGCGTCTGGCGCGGCTACGTCTACGGCCAACTGATCAACAGCCTGATCACAGGGATCATGCTCTACATCGTGCTCGCGCTCGTCGGCGTTCAGGGGGCGTTTCTCATGGGTGTGATCATGATGCTCTTCAACATGATCCCGACGTTCGGACCGATCATCGCAGCGTTCCCCGGCATCGTTGCCGCCCTCGTCGGCGGTTCGACGCGTTGGACCGACATGAACAACTTCATATTCGCCCTGATCGTCGCAGGCATCTACGTCGTAGTTGTGCAGGCCCAGGCGAACATCATCGCCCCGAAGGTGATGGGCAGGGCGGTCCGACTCTCTCCCGTAGTCATCATGATTTCGCTGATCGTCGGGTTCAACGTCGCTGGCCTGATCGGGTCACTCCTCGCCGTGCCGATCGTTGCCACGATCAAGGAGTTCATCTCCTACCTCTATGCCAAGGTCGTGGATCGAGAACCCTTTGCGAATGGGAACGGGACGGCCGATGCGTGACGGTGAGACACTGAGGGTCGACGCCGTCGTGATCGGAGCCGGACTCGGTGGACTCGGAGCTGCCGGCTATCTGGCAAAGGAGGGCTACCGGGTCGCGGTTGTCGAGCACCACACCGTTCCCGGCGGCTACGCCCACGAGTTCAAGCGACGCGGGTTCCGGTTTGACGTCGCCCTCCACGCCCTCGACGGCGCCGGACCGGGTGGCTGGCTCCACCCGATGCTCGAGGACCTCCGTGTGGTTGGCCGCGTCGAGTTCACGCGACTCGATCCCTTCTACACGACCCACTTCCCTGCGCACGAGATCACCGTCCCGGCTGACCTTTCCGGCTACGTGCGCGAACTGAAGCACGATTTCCCTGACGAGGCGGAGGGAATCGACGACCTGTTTGCCGCGATTCGCCGCGTCGCCTTCGACATGGCCCGATATTCCAAAGAGCGGTCCAAGGGTGCCCGGCCCACGCCGATGGAGATGATGGAGACATTCCCCGACATGGCGATAGCGTTCTCCCAGGATTGGGAGACGTTCACAGGTCGATTCGTCATGGATACGCAACTCAAAGCCGTCGTCTCGACCCTATGGGGTTACTTCGGCCTGCCCCCGTCGAGGGTCTCCGCCGGCTTGTTCGCCCTCGCCGTCTACAGCTATCACGCGTCGGGTGCGTGGTACCCGAAGGGGGGGAGTCAGGCGATGAGCCGAGCGATCGTCGAAGGGATCACGGACCACGGCGGAGAGGTTCGCTTCAGAAATAGGGTCACTTCGATCGAAGTAGAAGACGGGCGGGCGGTCGCCGTCGAGACCGATCGCGGGCTGCGGGTCGAAGCCGACGTGATCGTGTCGAATGCCAGTCCCTCGGCGACGGTGGCGATGCTGGGGCGGGGGTATCTCGACGAACCGTTCCTGACCGGTGTCGATCGAGATGTGCCCGCGCTGTCGAACCTCGTCGTCTATCTCGGTGTTGACCGGGACCTCGCTGCGGAGGGGTGGGATCACCACGAGTTCTTCCTCTCCGACGGCTACGACATGGACGCCGACTACGAAGCGATGGTCGCAGGCGACTTCTCGAAGACGGGGATGGTCATAGCGAACTACACCGACGTCGACCCCGGCTGTGCGCCGGAAGGCAACAGTGTGCTGGTGATGCTGTCGCTCGCCCCCTGGGACTATCAAGACGTATGGGGGACGGGTGGTGATCTGACCGGCTACTCCAAGAACCCGAAGTATCTGAGGATCAAGGAGACCGCTGCCGATCTCCTGATCGACCGCGCCGAGGTGCTCATACCCGGATTGGGCGACGCGATCGTCGTCAAGGAGATAGGAACTCCGCTTACGAATGTGCGGTATGGACTCAATCCGGGCGGAAGCATCTATGGACGTGAGCAGACGGTTGAGAACATGCTCAACCGGAGAAGCCCGAAGTCTCCGATCCCGAACCTCCTGTTCGCCGGAGCATGGGTAGGCGGCGGCGGGATGAGTTCCGCTCTCGGTTCGGGCCGGACGGCTGCCGCGATCGCGGGGGAGATACTGAGCGGTCGGTAGGACGAGGCGATTGAGTGCGCCGGCCGGCGGCGCCGCTCCCGGCCGCACGGGGCGTCCATAGACTGAAGGCGTGTCACAGGCCGTTGCCCCCCTCAAGATCGCTCGCTTTCGCGCGTTGTGGTTCGCAGCCATCTTTTCGAACGTCGGATCCTTCCTCCAGGCGGTGGCCGCCTCATGGCTGATGTTGGAGTTGACGGGCTCGGCCCTGTGGGTTGGGCTCATGTCGGCGTCTTCGACGCTTCCCTTGCTCGTCTTCTCTCTTCCGGCAGGGGCTATCGCCGACATGTTCGATCGTCGGAAGGTCCTGATCGTGGCTCAGATGACGATGGGAGGTTCGGCGGCGGCGATGGCGGTTCTCACTGCGGCCGATTTGATCACTCCTGGACTGCTTCTCGGCCTCGGCCTGCTCCTGGGAACAGGTCTTGCGTTCAACCTCCCGTCTTGGCAGGCGACCGTTCCGGACCTCGTCCCTCGCGGGTTGGTCGCGAGCGCCGTGGCGCTCAACTCGGCCGCCTTCAACGTAGCTCGGGCGATCGGGCCTGCGTTGGGAGGACTCATCGTCGCTGTCGCCGGCGCGCAGGTGGCGTTCGGTCTCAATGCCTTGTCGTATCTCGGCGTGATTGTGGTACTCGCCATGCTCGCGAGAGTCATGGGATCACCCGACCGTGACCAGACCTCGATGCGAAACGCGATCGCCCTCGGGGTGCGCTTCGCCCGGTTCACGCCGCCATTTCGGAAGGTGATGGCTCT
This sequence comes from uncultured Saprospiraceae bacterium, assembly GCA_964195515.1. GTDB lineage: Bacteria > Actinomycetota > Acidimicrobiia > Spongiisociales > UBA5794 > JAHEEL01. The sequence goes on from CAXMQO010000101.1 coordinate 80,828, forward strand.
TGCTGCGTTGTTCGCGCTGACCTCTTCGGTGATTCAGTCCGTGCTGCCGGTTCGCACCGAAGAGTTGGGTGGAGGAGCCGGCGCTTTCGGACTCCTCCTTGGAGCCATGGGGGCCGGCGCTCTGGTTGGGGCATTCACCAGGGGTCCCGTCACAACGGTGCTCGGCCGATGGTCATTGCCGGCGACGGTCACGTTGGTAGGCGTGGCGGGGGTCGCTCTGGGTCTGGCTCCGTCGATAGCGACGGCATTCGTCGCCCTCGTGGTTGTCGGCGTCGGCTGGGTGTGGACCCTTGCCAATCTGAATGCGACGGCCCAGCTCATGTCTCCAGCGTGGGTGAGGGGCCGCGCCATGGGGTTGTACATGTTGTCGTTTGCCGGGACGCTCCCCCTTGGGGCCATCATGTCAGGCTGGATCGCCGACCAGATTGGTGCCGGTGGAGCAGAGGTTCTTCTCTCCTCGGTGGGGATTGCCCTCGGGATAGTCGTGGTCCCAGCGCTCAAGATTCCTGCGCTGGGTGACGTCGTGACCCCGGAGTTCACGGACGAACGAATCCTCTTGCCGCACGTCGACACCGAGGGAGGGCCGGTGCTGATGACGGCGACGTGGCAGATCGAGCGTCCCGACCTGGCCGGGTTTCTGGCGGTGATGCGTGAGGTGCGCCTCGTGCGGCTACGAACGGGGGCCTATCGGTGGCGTTTGTACCGGGATGCAAGCGACCCGCATCGGCTCACGGAGGTGTTCCTGACGCGTTCTTGGGAGGATCACCTGGCACAGCACCGGCGTATCGACGACGCTTCGAGAGAGGTACTGGAACGGGCCCGAGCGTTCGGTCGGGTCGAAGGACCGCGGACCAACCATCTCGTGGCCGTGGACATGGAGAGCTCGGATGACTGGGATGCTCTCATCGAGTCGCACGCCCAGTACCACGCGAGCGACGGTTCGATCCCGCTCGAGTCGTAGGGACTCGGTTCTTGGTGGTGGCGCCCGCCGCTGGTGGAGTCCGGCGGGTTGCAGGGCGGGCGCTCACCTCGATAGCGTGGCGAACCGTGACGACACCCGCCCGAAGCCCATATTGGCTCAGCGCCGCTCTGTTCTTGGCGTTCCTCACTGTGACGGTGTTGGTTGTTGCGGGCTGGACGCAGTCGCTCGACGACGGCTGGCTGTCGTTGATGGAGGACTACGAAGTCGCGCGGCTCGTCGCAGTCGCGCGGGCCTTCCACGTGATCGGCGGGTATCCAATCGCCCTCGTCACCTCGGTCGCGATTGGCGTCGCCTTCATCGTCCTGAGGAAGTGGCGGGCGCTCTGGGCATGGGTGGCGATTGTCGGCGGAGCACAAGTCCTGTCGGCGGTGACGAAGACCCTTGTTGATCGAACTCGTCCGGTGGATGCCCTCGTGCACGAGTCGTCGGCGTCGTACCCGTCAGGCCACGCAATGGTGTCGGGTGCGGCGATGGCGATCGGGGTCGCCGTGATCGCGAGCTTCCTCTGGCCGCGCCGACGTCGACTCTTTCTCGGTCTCGGTATCACCTATGCCGTCATCATGGCCTGGAGCCGCACCTATCTTCGGGTCCACTGGCTCACCGACGTGGTGGGAGGACTCTTGTTCGGTATAGCCATAGTGTTCGCCGTTGTTGCGGTGGTGTCTCACCGACGAGGAGGGCACGCGCCGACAACCCCGAGCAATGGTGACGTGGACAACGGGATTGGCACCGTCGGATAACCCACCGATCGTGAGCCGACGATTCTCCGGTGGAAGGGCCATGCCCGGTTGGGTTGCCACCCGGTCGCTGGACGCTACGCGTATCGCGGGTGAGCGGCCGTCTTCCATAGATGATCGACATCCCAGCCGACGGCAATCCCGAGTACTCGGGCACAGATGATCGAGGTCGGGAGCCAAACCGGACTCGGTGTCTTCGAGCACGCCTGGCAAGGGCATGGCTCGGCGTACTCCTAGGCTGAGCAGCGACGCACCGGGAGAGATCGTGCACATACTCGTCGCCACCGACGGCCAACTCGACGCCACCGCCACCTCCGAATTCGCTGCTCGCCTCGCAGGCCCTGAGGGTCGTGTGACGGTGCTGACCGTGGTTGAGGTGCCGCGAACCTTTCTCCGCGACATGCGTGTCGATTGGGGCGCTTCGGAGGGTACCGGCTTGATCGCCAACGACGGATTCGTCGCGACCACCGCCGTACTCCGAGAGGCTCCGCGCGGATGGCCGGGCGACGATGCCTTGATCGAGCGCTACTTGAGAGACAAGAAGGAGCTGCACACCGCACCCATCGTGGCCGCTCTGCGAAGCGCGAACGTCGACACAGACGCCCGGGTCGTCGAGAGCGAGAACGTGTCTCGGACGATCATCGACCAGTGCGTGGAGTTCGGTGTCGAGGCCGTTGTCATCGGCTCCCATGGCAGGGGCGTGGTCCAGGGGCTCCTCGGTTCGAATGGAACGAAGATCGTCCGCAGATCGCCGATCCCTGTTCTCCTGATCCGCTCCGCGAACCTCTGACCAATCGGTCGAGACCGGGTAGGTCTCGACCGATGCGAAGCGGCGGTTTTGTGGGCCCACCTGGATTTGAACCAGGGACCTCATCCTTATCAGGGATGCGCTCTAACCAGGCTGAGCTATGGGCCCGCGGAGCGCGAACGATAGCAAAGAGGGAGTCGTAGAGGCCAGGTCGGGAATAGCCTGGTCGCCCAAAGCGATTCCTGGACACCATGACCCAAGCACACCTCGTCGGTATCTCTGGCAGCCTTCGCTCCGGCTCGTACAACACGGCGCTGTTGCGCGCGGCGTTCGACGACGTCCCCGAAGGGGTCACGGCGGAGATCGTCTCCCTCGGTCGCATCCCGCTGTACAACCTGGACGACGAGCAGGAGCATGGAACCCCCGCACCGGTCGTCGAGATGCGTTCAGCGGTCGCGGCAGCGGACGGAATCGTGTTCGCTACTCCCGAGTACAACTGGTCAGTCACGGGAGCGATGAAGAACGCGGTCGACTGGCTCTCCCGCGGTCCGAACTCACCTCTCGACTTCAAGCCGGCGGCGATCGTCGGTGGCGGCGGCGGTTCCGGAACGGCGCGATCGCAGCGGCACCTCCGCGATGTCCTGGGTCACAACAGCCTGTGCATTCTCGCTGAACCGCAGGTGATGGTGAGCGGTGTCTCTGATCGATTCGACGGCATCACCCTGGTCGACGAAACGGTGAAGAGCGACCTGGCAACGATGATCGGTCGTCTTGTTGAACTGATAGAACGATCCCGTTCGACAGAGCGCGTCGACGTGAGGGGATCGGTCCTCGTGGTGGGTACGGCCGATCAGTATGTGGAGTCGACGGTTCGGAGTCTCACCGAGTTGGGTTATCGGACGCTATCCGCGTTCTCGATCGCCGATGCCGAACGGATCCTCGCCAACCGCACGGTGGCGGCGGTCGTACTCGATCCGGGGTTCGACGAGACAGGTCGACGGCAGATCTCCGGTGGCGTGGGGGACCGTCCGGTGGTTGCTGTCGAAGATCCCTCGACGGCTGGGAGATTCGTCGACGACACGCTTCGCTACGGAGACTCACCCGAGTAGCCTCGCGCACCACGAAGCCGCTGGGAGGCACCATGCGCGACTGGGTCACGCTATTCCACGTTCTGTCCGTCATCGTCTGGCTTGGAGGTTCGATCTACCTCGAAGCGCTCATGGCGAACGCCAGGAGGGATGGCGACGAGGGGGCTCTTGTGGCTGCGTTCCGGACGATCGGAGCGACGAATCGACGCCTCTTCAACTTCGCCGGGATAGCGACTGTCGTCTTCGGTTTCTGGTTGGTGGGCATCTCCCCCGCGTGGGAGTTTGAGATGATCTGGATCACCGTTGGGATTCTCCTCGCGACGATAGCGGTCGTCATCGACCTGTTCTACGTCACACCGCGCACCGACCGTGTCGAGCGAATGATCGGCGACCCCGAGCAGTCGGACGACGCCGTCTCGGGCGTCATCAAGCAGGTCGTGAACGCCGGGCACGCCCGCGTCGGACTGCTCTTCGTTGCGTTCGTTTTCATGATCTTCAAGTTCTGACACGTTCGGCACCGTCGTACGGCCGGTACACTTCCGCTCACACGGGGACGTAGCTCAGTTGGGAGAGCACCTGGTTTGCAACCAGGGGGTCGTCGGTTCGAGTCCGATCGTCTCCACGCCAGCGAGGGAGGATTCCGTGGAAACCGCTGTGATCGTCGATGCCGTCCGCACACCGATGGGGAAACGGAACGGATCCCTCGCCGAGTGGCACCCGGTCGACCTCGCTGCCGAGACGCTCACCGCTCTCGCGGAGCGCAACAGCCTCGACCCATCCCTCGTCGACGACGTGATCATGGGGTGTGTCTCCCAGGTCGGTGAGCAGACGTTCAATGTCGGACGCAATGCGGCGCTCGCAGCCGGGTGGCCCGAGACGGTGCCGGGCGTCACCATCGATCGGCAATGCGGATCGAGCCAGCAGGCGGCACACTTCGCGGCTCAGGGCGTCATGGCCGGTGTCTACGACGTCGTAGTGGCAGCCGGCGTCGAGTCGATGACCCGCGTACCTATGGGAATCTCCTTCTCGCAAGGTCCCGGGAAGCCGTTCGGGCCGAAGATGTCGACCCGATACGACCATCGACTGGTCCCGCAGGGGATTTCGGCAGAGATGATCGCAGAGCGATGGTCGCTGACCCGTGAAGATCTCGACCAGATTGCGCATGACTCGCAGATGAGGGCACACCGGGCCACCGAACAGGGTCGGTTCGAGTCCCAGATCGTTCCCATCGAAGTCAAGGGACACGACGGGCCGGTGACTCTGGATGGCGGAATCCGACCGTCGACGACCGTCGAGGTCCTCGGCGGCCTGAAACCGGTCTTCAAGGAGGATGGTGTTGTCACCGCCGGCAACTCGTCGCAGATCACCGATGGTGCGGCTGCCGTCCTCATCATGAGTGAGACCAAAGCCAGGGAACTCGGTCTGGCCCCCCGGGCGACCTTCAAAGGGTTCTCGGTCGTAGGGACGGACCCCGTCACAATGCTCACCGGCCCCATCCCCGCCACCGAGGTGGTGTTGACCAAGGCCGGTCTCTCAATAGAGGACATCGGCCTGTTCGAAATCAACGAGGCGTTCGCATCCGTGGTTGGGGCCTGGCTACACGAAACCGGAGCCGACTGGGAACGGGTGAACGTGAACGGCGGAGCGATCGCCCTTGGTCACCCGCTCGGAGCGTCGGGGGCACGACTGATGACGACGCTGCTCCACGAGATGGAGCGTACCGGCACGCGCTACGGCCTTCAGGCGATGTGCGAAGGCGGAGGCACCGCCAACGGCACGATCCTCGAACTCGTCGGCTGAGCGTGGAGATCGCGATCGCCGTCGTCGTGGGTGTGGTGATCTTCGTCACGACGGTCGCCATCGTGCGGATGATCGCGAACGGGCCACCCCCCGAACCGGATCCAGACGCCGTTCACGAGGTCGCAACCGACTACCGATGCTCCGTGTGCGGGATGCGATTGACCGTTACTCATCTCCAAGACGGGGTGCCCGATCCACCGAAACACTGCCGCGAGGCGATGGATCTTGTCTAGGTGCTCTGCGAACCCCGCGCTCGCAGAGGCGATCGAGTGCTCTCCCAGCCAACAGAACAGACGGCGGTCTTCCGCTGTGATCCCTCGGTCCACGTCCGGGTCTGTCCTCGGATGCAGGAGAAAGGTCCGCAGCGTACCTAGCGGTAGTTGAGGGTCATCGCGAAGCCGATCCCGATCATCGCCAGGCCTCCGAGCAGGTAGAGATTCGACGTCCCTCCCGGCAGGAGGCCCATGTAGTTGATCAGGATCGCCACGATCCCGACGGCCATGAGGCCGAACATCGTGGCGACGTACCAGGTCGGCGATGAGCCCTTGTTCTCCACCTGACTGACGGCAGGCTTCTTGGGTGGGGTTGGTCGCTTGTTGGCTTGCTTGCGGCCTTTCGAAACTGGCATGGGAGAAGCGTAGTCATCCACGGCTCCCATCCCAACGAGAGAACGGTCGCCGTTGTGTAGTCCCGTCGGTACGCTGAGTGACTATGGACGACTCGATGACCACACCGGTGGAGACGTCGGCCTCCCGCTCAAGGGGGGTTCTGACGCGTGTCGTTCGAGTCGCTGGATGGACGAGCATCGTTATAGGGGTTCTCATCCTCGGATTCGTCGTCCAACAGCTCTTCGTCACGACATGGTTTGCGCAGCAGCATCAGACGGCCCTGACCGAAGAGGCAGAAGAGCACTTCGCCGCCGCAGAGATCAGCGAGGTCGGCTACGTACCGCCGCCACCTGTCGGGGGCCCGGGGGAGGGCACCGTCACTCCTGGAGCAGGGGGATCGTCGACCGACGAGGGAGGTCCGCTGGTTCCGAAGAAGCGGACCCTTCTCGTCGAATCGACCCCCGAGAAGGGGAGCGCGTTCGCCGTCATCCGCATCCCCACGATCGACCGCCTCAAAGACGGATGGGCGGTTGTCGAGGGAGTCGAACTTCGCAACCTGAAGAACGGGGCCGGTCACATGCCGCATACGCCGCTTCCGGGTCTGCCAGGCAACACGGTCATCTCGGGGCATCGGACCACCTATGGGGCTCCGTTCCACGAGATCGACGAATTGGTGCCGGGCGATGTCATCGAGATCGATACGGCCCTCGGTACCCACACCTACGAGGTGCGCGAGACCCTCATCGTCCGGCCAACCGAGTTGTGGGTCACCGAACCCCGGGACGGGGCATGGCTCACCCTCACGACCTGTCATCCGAAGTTCTCGTCACGACAGCGGCTGATTGTGTTCGCTGAACTCGTCGACGGTCCCAACTGGGAGGCGATCTACGCATGAAACAGTGGTTCCTTGGACTACCCGGACCTATGCCGCTCAAGGTCGTCGGCGCCGCCGCGGTGGCGATCACTGCGATCGTGGTGCTCTTCTTCGTCTATGACTGGATCGGGATCAACATGCTCGACAGCGGCGGCACGATCGGATGAAGGTCCTCGTCGTCGACAACTACGACTCGTTCACCTACAACCTGGTGCAGTACTTCGGTGAACTCGGTGCCGAGCCCATCGTGATCAGGAACGACGAACTCTCCCCTGCCGAAGGAGCGAAGCTGAAGCCCGACCGGCTTGTGATCTCCCCGGGACCGGGAACACCGGAAGACACCGGGTACTCGACGGAGTACCTCCTCACGCTCGGGACCGAAGTGCCCACGCTCGGTGTCTGTCTCGGGCATCAGACGATCGTGACTGCCTTCGGTGGAACGATCGGGCGCGCTCCCGAACCGCGACACGGAAAGATTTCCGTCATCGACCACGACGGGCGGGGCGTGTTCTTCGGCCTACCGGATCGTTTCGAAGCGACTCGCTATCACTCATTGGCGGCGATATCCATCCCGGACGTTCTCGAGATCACGGCGAGATCCGAGGACGGTGTCATCCAGGGAGTGCGGCATCGTGAATTCCCGATCGAGGGTGTGCAGTTCCACCCGGAATCGATCATGACGAAGGTGGGCAAGAATCTCCTGTCGAACTTCCTGGCCAATCCTGAAGGCCGGTAGCTACTCAGATATCCGGTAGAGACTGTGCGAATCCCGGATTACCAACTGTTCGGCCATCAGGTCTACGAGGGCCGTCTCCACCTGGGCTGTCCGAAAACCGGTCTGTTGGACAATGTCGAGAAGAGTGGCTTCGCGTCTGACAAGCGAGCGGACGATGGCGCCGCGCAATTGTCGAGCAGATCCCTCGAAACGACCTTGAGCGGATTTGGGGGCGTACGAAGCCGGACCGGAACACCAGTCCTTGACGGGACAAACACCACATCGGGGCATCTTCGAAACGCATGTAGTTGCGCCGAGGTCCATCATGGCCTGGTTCCAGTCCGCAGCAGGATCTCCGAGAGCGAGCGCCGCCACTGCGTCAAGAGCTGCACCGAGCAGGGGTTCGCCGTGCCACCGGCTCAGGATCCTCGTCAGATTCGTATCGACGGCAGGAACGCGAGAGCCGAAAGCGAACGACGCGACGGCCGCAGCGGTGTAGGGACCGACGCCGGGCAGGGTTGCGAGGCCGTCCGGCGTTGTGGGCCACCCTGACTCGTTGATCATCCGCGCGGCCTCCCGCAACCGGAGGGCTCGGGAGTTGTACCCGAGCCCCGACCATGCGTCGAGAACGGTCTGCAGCGGAGCGGCGGCAAGAACGTCGACCGAGGGGAATCGATCGACGAAACGCCGATAGAAGGGGACGACGCGCGCCGCCTGGGTCTGCTGCAGCATCATCTCTGAGACGAGGATGCGGTAGGGATCTGTGTCGCCCCGCCACGGGAGGGAACGCCGACCGGGTTCGTACCACGCGAACAGCGCCGTGTTGCGTTCCTGCTCGATTGAGACGGCCGTCACGGCGTCGTGGTCGGTGGCGTCGTGGTCGGTGGCGTCGTGGTTGGTGGCGCGGCCTTGCCGAGGAAGAGTCCAACGTCCGAGCCGTCATCGACGGCCGTACCGGCAATAGGGTCCTGATCGACGACTGTGCCGACGAGCGCCGGATCACCGACCTCGATCTCACCGAGGAATATCGCGATCAGGCCGGCGTTGGAAGCCTTCGTCTCAGCCTCGGCCTGGGTGTCGCCCAGGAAGCTCGGGACCGCGACCTGACGCAGGACACCGATCTTCACCTCGACCTCTGTGCCCGAATCCACGGTCTCGCCTGATTCCGGAGTCTGCTCGGCTACAAGTCCTGCGAGCCCGCTGACCGCGGTCACGTCAACCGTACCGGAGTTGGTGAGGATGAGACCTGCGTTCTCAGCGGTTGTGGTCGCCACCCCGATCGTCTTGCCGACGAGGTTCGGGACCGATGTCGGCTCGGGGCCCGTGGAAACCCACACGGTGATGGTGTCGTCTCGACCCACTACCCGCCCCGCCTCGGGGTCGGTTCGAATCGTGAACCCTGCCGCGATATCGGAGGAGAACTCCTCGTCGGTCACGACATTCGTGAAACCCGCTTCTGCGAGCTCGAGTTGGGCATTCTCCGCAGACATGCCTGAGGTGTCCGGTACCTCGAGGGAGAAGGGGCCCTTGGAGACAACGAGATCAACGAGTGTGCCAGATGCGGCCGGGGTACCACCAGATGGGCTTTGCGATATCACGGTCTGTTCTGCAACATCCTCGGAGAGGGTGTATTCGACGAGTCCGACCTGGAAGCCCTGTGCCCCGATCAGAGCCCTGGCCACCTCTTCAGTCTCGCCGATCACCTGCGGGACCGTGAACTGCTCGATCCCTGCGGATTCGATCAGGGTCACGAACGACCCCTTCTCCACTTCGGTGCCGGCGACCGGCTCGGTGTCGATGACAACACCCTGAGGGACCGTCTCGCTGTTCTCAAGACGACTCAACACCTTGAGATCAAGCTCCTGGAGTGCCCTGGACGCCGCCTCCGTTTCCACGAGCTTCAAGTCGGGGATGGTCACCAGGTCCGTGGAGACGCCGCCACCGGTGAAGAGACGGAACAGGATGAACACGCCGACGGCAAGCAGCGCTAGAAGGGCGATGACGGCGGCGACGTAGGTGCCTTGGCCGCTCGTGCGGTCCTCGGTCTGGTATGCGACGGCCCGAGCGGTCTCGTCCGGTGGGACGGTTGCCGGTGGGGGTACGAGAGCAGTGGCTGCGGCCGCCGCCGCTGCACCGACGACGACGGGCTGGCGTCCGGAGAGGAAGAGGAGCAGGTCTGAGCGCAGGTCCGCCGCTGTGTCGTATCGATCGTCGGGGTTCTTGCCCATCGCAGCTTCGACGACCGCGGAGAGTTCAAGCGGGACGTCCGAATTGACCCGGGTGACGGGAGGGGCGTACTCCGAGACATGTTGGTAGGCCACGGCCACGGGGCTATCCCCGGTGAACGGAGGGCGTGCCGCCAGCATCTCGTACAACACAACACCGAGCGAGTAGACGTCCGAACGGCCGTCCGCAGGCAGACCCTGAGCCTGTTCCGGGGAGAAGTAGGTTGCGGTGCCAATGACGGCGCCGGTCTTCGTCAGTTCCTCGGAGTCGTCGAGTGCCCTTGCGATACCGAAGTCGGTCACCTTGACGGCGCCGTCGTGCGTGATCATGATGTTGCCGGGCTTGATGTCCCGATGGACCACGCCGGCCTGGTGTGCGACGGTGAGCGCGGCAGAGGCTTCGGCGGCGATCTCGGCAGCTCTTCGCGGGAACAGCGCTCCCTCCGACTTGAGAATCTCGCGCAGGGTTCGACCCTCGATCAATTCCATGACCATGTAGTAGGTCGAGCCTTCCTGACCCCAGTCGTAGATGGCCACGATGTTGGGGTGACTCAGATTTGCTGCGGCCTGGGCTTCCCGTTTGAACCGCGTGACGAAGGCTTGATCCGAGGCGAAATTGGCATGGAGGATCTTCACCGCTACCCGTCGGTTGAGCAGGGTGTCTTCAGCCTCGTACACATCGGCCATCCCACCTCGTGCGAGGTGGGAGAGGAGCCGGTACCGGTCGGAGAGAACGCGATCTTGCATGGTCAAGGGAGAGGGTACTGATGGGAGGAGCTATGAGTGAGTTACGAGGGGACGAGCAGCAGGACACGAGCAGCAAGAACGAAGCAGGGTTACGCGGCGCTACTTGCTACTCGTCTACTTCAGGTATGTCTCGAACATCCTCGCTGCGATCGGGGCTGCTACCGAACCGCCGGATGCTGTCTCTCCGGCTGGCCCGCCGTCTTCGAGGACGATCGCGAGCGCGATCTGGCGTTCCCCGGGCTCTGGATCGACGGGAGCGAATCCGACGAACCAGACGTGGGGGGCCGACCCGGTGACCTCAGCCGTACCCGTCTTCCCGGCCACACGAACGCCCGGAACGGCGGCGTTGTGACCCGTTCCCGACAAAACGGCCTGCTCCATCAGATCCGAAAGGACGGCGGCAGTCGCGGGACTGATCGCCCGTCGCCACAGGGTCGGCTCGGTCGTCGACTCGATCTTCCCGTCATGAGTGAACACGTCACCAACGACGAAAGGAATCATGATGTTCCCATCGTTCGCGACCGCGGCAGCCACCAGTGCCATCTGGATCGGGGTTGCGCGGACGTCGCGCTGCCCGAGGGCGTTCTGTGCGGTGGCGGCCGGATCGTCGGCAAAGTCGACAGCTTCGGGCATCGTGGAGGCGAGCACCGGGAGGTCGTAGGGGATCTCCTGGTTGAATCCGAAGGCCTCGGCGGTAGCGGCGAGGGCATCACCGCCAACCTGCATGCCGAGGGCGCCGAATGTCGTGTTGCAGGAGCGGATGAATGCCTCCGCGAGCGTGATCGAACGTCCGTCGGCGCACACGCCGTCGTCGTAGTTGTGGATGGTGGCGGAGGTTCCGGGGAGTTCGAGCGCCTCGGGGTCGGGGAACTCGGTTGAAGGACCGGCGATACCGGTCTCAAGCGCTGCAGCGGTTGTGACGATTTTGAATGTTGACCCGGGCGGATACGTTGTAGCGATCGTTCGGTGGAGGAGTGGGAGATCTGGATCCTCCTCGAGCAACTTCCCCGCTGGTCCGGTATTTGAGCCGACGAGCGAATTGGGGTCGAATCCGGGTGTCGAGACACTCGCCAGGACGGCGCCGGTCGCCGGATCGAGAGCGATGATCGACCCGCGCGAGCCGTCGAGGGCGTCCACCGCGGCCTGCTGGAGTTCATCGTCGAACGTGAGACGGATGCCGCGGGGCCTTGGGTCTCCACCGAGGACGGCGTTCAGAACGCCAGAGATCGTCGAGTCGCGGTGGGAGACGAGATCTTGCTCTCGTGTCCGTTCGAGACCCCGGGACCCGAACAGGACCGACACGTAGCCGGCCGTGTGTGCGTAGCGATCGGCCGTTGGATAGACGCGGGTGAACGTCTGAGAATCCACAGAACTCGGATCGGAGCGTCCCGCGACGACGGCGTCGTCGGTGATGATCGCTCCTCGTTCCCTCCCGACGCGCCACGCAGAGAGACGGGGGTTGCGCGGGTCGTCGCGGTATCCGGGTCCGGCGACGAACTGGATCCATGTCGTCGCGAGGACAAGCGCGAGGAACCCTGCGAGAAGAGCCCACACAATTCGGCGTACGGGTGCGTTCATGTGCGCTCCTCATGCGAGACGCGGCCCAGGAGGGCGGCGATCAACGCCGAGGCGAGGAGCGAAGAGCCCCCGTACGACATGAACGGCAATGTGATACCGGTGAGGGGGAGCAGACGGACGATGCCGGCGATGATCAGGAACGATTGGAGACCGAGGAGGATCGTGAGTCCTGCGGCCATGTACTTCCTGAAGCGATCTCTGGATCGCAGAGCAATGCCGAATCCCACGGTCGTAAGGAACGCGTACCCGGTGATGACGGCGATCGACCCTGCGAGCCCGAGCTCCTCCGCTACGGCGGCGAACATGAAGTCCGTGGCCGCCGCAGGGATCAGATCGGGCCGACCAAGACCGAGACCCGATCCAGTCAGACTCCCGCTTCCCATGGCAAAGAGCCCCTGGACCGTCTGGTACCCGGCGCCGGTGTAGTCGGCAAACGGATCGATCCAAGCGGAGATCCGGACGCGGACGTGCGAGAACATGGTGTACGCGGCGATTGCGGCGACGCCGGTGATGACGAGTCCGGTACCGAGGTAGAAGCCCCTTCCGGTCGCGGCGTACAACATCCCGATGAACAGCCCGAAGAGCAGCAACGATGCTCCGAGGTCTCGTTGGTAGACCAGGACCACGAATGCCACTCCGGCTGCGACGATGACGGGGCCGAGGTGGCGCGGCTCGGGGATTCTGAAGGGACCGACCTTGCGTGAGACCGTTGACATCGCCTCCGAGCGATCGGCGAGGTAGGACGCGAGGAAGACGGTGAGGAAGACCTTTGCCACCTCACCTGGTTGAAACGACAGGGCTCGGACGGCGAACGGCAGGTCGATGCGCACCCAGAGGCGTGAACCGTTGACGGTCGCACCGTGAATTGGCCACGTGCCCGGCAGGAGGGGGAGGAGGAGTAACACCATTGCGGCAGCGAGGAAGAGGTACCGGTACCGGCGAAGAACGGCGATTCCAGACGACCGGAGCAGCCACACGACCGACGCACCTGCCACGCCGGCGAGGACGAGCCACCATCGCTGGAGGGCGGCGAGTTCGGGATCCAGGCGGAACACCTCGACGGAGCCGATGGCGGCTAGAAACGTAGCAATCGGCAGAAGAAGGGGATTCGCATTGGGCGCCCAGAGGCGGAATGAGACATGGAGGGATCCGAATGCGAGTGCAAACGATATGAACGTGAGAGCGACGGCGGCATCCAACCAGCCTCCGCCCGCGAACTGAACCATCGCGACTCCGACCGAAGCGAGCACCGTCCCGGCGAGGACGAACACCGCTTCGGTGTTTCGGGTCATGCCCGGGCGTCGACCATGGCAACCGTGATGTTGTCGACCCCGCCTGCGCTGTTGGCGGCTTCGATGAGGTTCCAGATGGTCGCTTCAGGGTCATCTCCCGCTGTGACGATCCGACGGATGTCGTCGTTCTTGACCATCGAGGTGAGTCCGTCCGAGCAGAACACCAGGCGGTCTCCCTCCTCCAACGAGAGCGTTTCGCTCTCGATGGTGACCGGTCCGAGTCCCAGGGTGCGGGTCACCAGATGGCGCTGGGGATGCGTGTCGACATCGTCGGGATTGAGGTGGCCGAGGGCGACGAGTTCGGCCACGACGGTGTGATCGGTCGAGAGTTGGCGGAGTTCGTCGCCGCGGGCCAGATAGCAGCGGCTGTCACCGACGTGGGCTAGTTCGAGTGTGCCGTCATCGAGGAACCGGCCGAGTGTCATGGTGGTGCCCATCCCGGAAAGCTCCTGTTGTTCCCGGACTCGTTCGAGGATGGCTTCGTTGGCCGAGACAAGACGTTCAACTGTCTCGATGTCGGAATCGGGGGCGGCTTCGGTTGCCGTCGCGAGGGCGAGAGCGCTCGCGACGTTCCCTGCGACGTGGCCGCCCATCCCGTCGGCGACCGCGACGATGATCGGCCCGTTCCCGGCTCCGGAGGTCTCGGGGTACACCGAATCCTCATTCCGTTCGCGGATCCTGCCCTGGTGGGTGCCGGTCGCCCAGACGTATCTCATCTCACCTCGAGAATGGTCTTGCCGATCTGTACGGTATCGCCCCTGCCGGCCGGCGTCGGGACGGTGATGCGTCGACCGTTCACGTATGTGCCGTTCGTGCTTCCGAGGTCATGAACCGTCGTGCCGCCATCGTGTGTCTCGACCCTGGCGTGGAATTCGGAAGCGTAGGGGTCGTCGATGACTACGTCCGCTTCGGGGCTGCGCCCGACCGTGTGCCCGGATGGTCTGAGACGGACGGTCGTTCCCTTCTTCGCATCGCCGCGCAACACCACGAGTTCCTGTCCGCCCTTGGACCGCTTCGTCGACGGGCCGGTCCCGACGTGGCTCCGGATCGCCAGAGCGACCTGCCAGAGGAACAAGAAGATCAGGATCAAGAAGAGGATCTTCAGCCCGTTGAGAATCAGTGCAGGCATCGGGGTCTCACAATGATCGGAAGATGAAGTCGATGTCGCCCATCGTCACCATGTCGCCTGGGACAAGTGGGTGAGGATCGGTGCCGATCACTGCACCATTCACATGTGTGCCGTTTGCGGATGAGAGATCGGTAATGGTCACCGCATGATCGGCCCGCACGATGATTGCCTGTTTTCGCGAAAGCTCCGGAACTGACACAACAACGTCGCTCTCCATCGCCCGACCGAGGATCGAGCGATTGTCGGAGAGCGCGACGACGAGCGGCGGTGACGCTGAGACGAGTTGGCCCCACGGATCGATCGGTCCCGGCTCGCTGGCTCCGGAGCAGTCGGCGAGGCCTCGCGGCACCGCAGCATCGGAGATGACTTCCACCGCAACGGGTCCGTTGATTCTCCATCCACGGTCCGCGGCGAACTCGGTGACGGCATGGGTGAGCTCCCGGTCGAGCTCCTTGAGATCGATCTCGGGAGGGAGATCGGATGGGTTGATCCGCAGAAGCCAGCGATTCGGAATCTCCGGACCTGCTTCTCCCTGGGTGACGACGAAGTCGGCCTGTCGGATCAACCGATCGGCCATGTCAACAGGGTGCATCTTCCCGCGGAAGACCGCAGCGGACGCCCCATCGACCAGGCGTTCCAGGCGTCGTTCCATCTCGCGAGCGAGCTTCATGGTTTGATTGTACGAGTGTGACGCCGATGCATGGCGAGGTTCACCGGGCGACGCGGCCCGGGCTTCGACCTTCAAGCCACAAGCTTCAAGACCAGCACCTGAACTCGTTCTTGCAGCTTGTGGCTTGCGGCTTGGAGCCGAGTACCTCAGACAAGAGAAGCTGGTGGCTCCAGGGAGAGCAAGACGAGACCCGTGGTAGCCTTTCGCACCCACGGGCGAGTGGCGGAAATGGCAGACGCGCAGGTTTCAGGTATCTGTGAGGTAACACTCGTGGGGGTTCAAGTCCCCCCTCGCCCACAATCATGGCGTATCCCTCCTACGCGCCGGTCCGCCAGCAGCAGCGGCGACGTTGGCTGCTGACGCTCCTCGTCGCGGTGATCATTATTGCGATCGTTGTTTACGCGGTTGTCCGCCGCAGCGAGGCGCGTGGCGTCGCCGACTACCTGGCGGTGGCCCACCAAGTCGCCACCGAACAGGCCGAGACGGCGGATGACCTGGAGACGCTGTTCGTGACGGTCACCGACGTCGAACGGCCCGAAGTGATGAGACGTCTGGAAGCCCTGAGAGTGTCATCGGAGCTCGCCGCCGAGACCCTCGCAGGTACCGACGTTCCTCCAGCTGCCGGAGAGGCCAATGGTTATCTCGTCGCAGCGGTGGGTTCCTGGAACAGCGCGATCGATCTCCTCGATGACGCCATCGTGCTCGTTCTCGATGGGTCCGCCGAGGCGGGGGGTACCGAGCTTCTGGAGGAGTCGTTCGACTTCCTCCGACTCGGAGATCTCGCATACAGCCAGTTCCTCGCCGCGGCCGATGGCCTCGATGACTCGGTCCCGGTCGGCGACATCGCGGTGGTGGCGTTCTCGAACGAGGAGCGATCGATCGAGTACGACGCTCAGATCGTCACGCTTCGCTTGAACTCTGTCTACAAGCTCGGGGAACTTCACGACATCGCCGTGACGGCCGCCACCGATCCGCAGCCGCTCGGCGAGCGCAACAACGTCCCCGTGGTCCCGCACAGCGAACGGTTCATCGTCCAGGCCGTCGTAGCGAACCAAGGGAATGAACCCGAACAACAGGTGAGCGTCGACCTGGAACTCATCCCCACCAACGACTCGGAGAGCCGAGTGACCGTCAGACAGACGGTCGCGAACCTCGAACCGGGGCAGGCCAGGACCCTTGTGTTCGACACGCTCGAACTCCAACCAGGGGGCCTGTACGAGCTTGTGATCACAGCCAAGGTTGACAAGGACGAGGACTCCGAGAACGATGCGTGGCGCATGGTCTTCTATCAGAACGAGAACACGTGAGCGATTGGCTCGTCATCGGGATCGTGCTGCTTGTCGTCGTATTGGCGATCTGGCAGACGATTCAACTCCAGCAGATTCGCAAACAGGTTGACGCGGTGCCGAAGGACGGGAATGTCTTCGCTCTGATCGACTCGACAACGGGTCGCCTCAACCGGGTTGAGGCGGGGCTGACCGGCCTGGACCGGCGGGTGCAGGACATCGAGTCTCGTCTTCCCTACGCCGTGACACGGACCGCTGTTGTCGCATACGACGCCTTCGGGAACATCACCGGTCAACTCTCGCGTTCGATGGCGCTTCTGAGCGAGTCCGGTGATGGCATCGTCCTTTCGGTTCTCGTCTCCCGTGAGGAGACGCTGTTCTTCACGAAGGAGATCCGGGCAGGCGTTGGCAGCGAGATGCTCTCTCCTGAGGAGGACCGTGCCGTCGCCAACGCCGTGGGCCGGTAGCATCCGCCCATGATTGACGTTGGGATCCTTCGCGAACACCCGGAAGTCCTCGCGGCAACCCTGAAGCGTCGTGGCGTTGAACTCGACCTCAGTGCCCTCGCCCTTCTCGACGTCGACCGCCGTTCTGCGCGCGTTGATGCGGAAGCAATGAGGTCCCGTCAGAAAGACGTTGGCAAGTCAATCGCTTCCCTCAGTGGCGACGAGAAGGCGACGGCGATCGCAGAAGCCGGTGAGCTTTCGGACCGTTACAAGGCGCGCCTGGCGGAGGCCGACGATCTCGACGAGCGGTTCATGGGTCAATGGGTGACCCTGCCCAACCTCACCGACGATACAGCTGCGGACGGACTCGAAGAGGACGACAGCATCGAGATCACCCGTTGGGGCGAGCCCAGGGCCTTCGACTTTGAAGTCAAGGATCACGTCGACCTCGGCACCGCTCTCGGAGTGATCGACATGGAGCGGGCCACGAAGATCTCAGGAAGCCGCTTCGGGATGTTGAAGGGGAAGCTCGCACTCCTCGAAATGGCGATGGTCCGATGGGCCATGGATGAGCTCAGCGGACATGGATTCACTCCGGTGCTTCCGCCCGTGCTCGTTCGGGAACAGGCCCTGTTCGGGACCGGGTTCTTCCCGGCCGAGCGTGAGCAGGTCTATTCAATCGAAGAGGACGACCTCTATCTCGTTGGAACGTCCGAGGTGCCACTGGCCGCGATGCACGGTGACGAGATCATGGAGCCGGGCGATCTGCCGCTGCGGTACGCGGGGTTCTCGACGTGTTTCAGGGTGGAGGCCGGGACGTATGGGAAGGACACGAGGGGCATGTTCCGTGTTCATCAGTTCGACAAGGTCGAGATGTTCTCCTTCGTTCATCCCGACCGCTCCCGCGAAGAGCACGACTTCCTGCTCGCGAGGGAAGAGGCGTTGATCCAGGCGATGGAGATCCCGTACCGGGTCGTAAACGTGGCGGCAGGCGACCTCGGTGCATCTGCAGCAAAGAAGTACGACATCGAGGCTTGGTTTCCGGGTCAGGAGCGGTACCGCGAGGTCACGTCGACGTCGAACACGACCGACTACCAGTCGCGACGCCTCAAGATCCGTTTCAAGGAGGAGGACGGGAAGAACAGACTCGTCCACACCTTGAACGGCACGGCAATAACGGGGCGAGCCCTGATCGCTCTCGTAGAGAACCATCAGCAGGGGGATGGAACGATCGTCATCCCGGAGACCCTCCGCTCATACACAGGTTTTGATGTCATTGACTGAAGGGGAGTTCTTGGCTCTCGGGCGTACTCCGTACTCCGATTCTGTCCCCCCGGCCGAAGGAAGGGGGGACGCGGAGGAGCGCCAGCGACGACCCAGGGGGGCCCTGCATGAGTAACGGAACCGTCTTTGCCGATATCGCCGGGCGGTATGACCGGCTGAACTCGATCTTGTCGCTCGGGCGTGACCAGGCGTGGCGCCTGACGGCTATCGACCGGCTGCCCGATGGACGCATCCTCGATCTTGGCGCCGGCACCGGAGCTGCCAATGAGGTGTTCGGAGATCGGGAAGTCGTGGCGTTGGATCCATCCCCCGAGATGCTTGCTCTCGATGGTGCGAGGAAGCGCGTGGTCTCGGTTGGTGAGCGGCTTCCATTCGTCGACCAGTCGTTCGACGCCGTCTTCTCCGCATATGTCTTTCGGAACCTCGACTCGGTGGATGAGACGCTCGCGGAGGTATATCGGGTCCTTCGGCCGGCGGGGAGATTCGGAGTGGTGGATCTCGGGCGTCCGGAAGGGTCCCTGAAGCGCTCCATCCATCGGGCCGGCACGGCCGTGGCTCTCCCGCTCGCTGGAATGACGATCGGTGCTCGCGAGGAGTACGCGTATCTCCACCGGACTCTCGACAAGCATCCGCCACCGGAGGTGCTGCTCGGCTCGTCGCCGCTGCGTCTCGTAGACACGTGGCGGATGGGCCCACTGGGCTTTGTCTGGGGAGCGATTCTTTCGAGAACGTAGGTCGGCTTCGTCGGATGTTCTCGGCACCGGGTTCACTAGTACCCAGTGCCCGGCATCGTGAACGGGAAGCGCTCGTGATGCCGTGCACCCGCCGTCGAACGGCGACACCCGGCGCGTCCCGGGACGTCGACTCCGGTCGGGTTGTCCCATAACACCCGGGACGAGTCGCTTAGGGCTGCTTCCTTCCGGACCTGACCCGATTCACGATGTCCCGCCGCTGCAGGACCCGACCATCGACATCAACCGATCCCGGCGCTAGTCCCGAATGCCAACCGCCCTCGGGCGGGGATTCAGCCTCGCATGAAGAGGGTTTCGAGTACAGGGCACCCCTAGCACCCCACCTAGCACGGTCCGGCAATGGTAGCCCTGGGTCGAGGTTGACCGTCAGGAGACCCGCTCGGCGATGAAGCGGTCCGTGCGCTCCCGCGCCGTTTCCCCGTCGCGAGTCGGAGCCGAGGCAAATCCGTGCGCCGCTCCCGGTACGACCTCGAGTTCAGAGCTGCGCCCGGCGACCGACCATCGTGTGGCGAGGAGCAGGGTGTCGTCGAGGAGAGGATCGAGAGTCCCGACGGTGAAGAGCGCCGGCGGCAGGTCCGTCAGATCGGCGTACATCGGTGAGACGTCGGGGTCGGTGAGGTCTGCTCCACCCGCATACATGTTCGCGAACCATCGACACAGAGCGGTATCCATGACGAGCATGCGGTCACCCCAGTTGCGGGCGCTGGGAGTGAGGGAGAGGTCGAAGAAGCCGTATGTGAGGATCGCACCGGCGAAGCACGTGTAGTCGTGGCGGTCCCGCATCCTCAGCATCGCGGTGACCGCGAGGTGGGCTCCAGCGGAGGACCCGCCGAGCACGATCCGGTCGGTTCCGAATTCGGCGACCGCGTTCTCGACGATCCAGTGCGCTGCAACCTCAGCATCGTCGGCAGGCGCCGGATAGGGATGCTCGGGGGCGAGTCGATAGTCGACGGAAACAACGGCGACGCCGGCCCGTTGGGCGATCTCCTCGAGGCGTCCGTCCTGGTAATCGGCTGCGCCCATTGCCCAGCCGCCACCGTGGAACTGGAGGTAGACGCCGTTGACGGTCTCCGGCGTGAAGACCCTGAGCCCGAGGTCGCCGCCCGGACGCGGGATGGTCCGGTTCACTCCGTTTGCCGACCGAACAATCGGCCCGAACAGTCCCCGACCGTTCACACGGGCCTCGCGCAGTGCCTCTATCCCCGCCGCGATCGGGTTCGGAAGGTTCGCCGAGAGCCGCTCGAGTTGCTCGTTGAGAGCAAACGTCTCGGGATCAACACGAGCGGGATCAAACAAGCCAGGATCGATGTGCATACCAGGACGGTACCAAGGGGTGTGTCCTCACAGCACCCTGCGAGAGCGGGTGCACCGCGGAGGGGGAGGGATTCGAACCCTCGATGCGTTTCCACATACACGCTTTCCAGGCGTGCGCACTAGGCCAGACTATGCGACCCCTCCGTAGGATGGGGAGTGTAGAAGAGAAAGGCCATGTATTGGATTGGGACAGAGTCATGGGGGCGGCACTCGAAGAGGCTGCGCAGGCCCCTCGTCACGGTGATATTCCGATAGGTGCCGTGCTGCTTGATGGGGACGGGAACGTCGTTGTTCGCGATCACAATCGGCGCGTGGAACGGAGCGACACAACGGCTCATGCCGAGATGCTCGTGCTTTCGAAACGATCGCGAGACTTCGGCGATTGGCGTCTGACCGGGCACACCCTCGTTGTGACCCTCGAACCGTGTGCGATGTGCGCCATGGCGGCCGTGTGGTCGCGTATCGACCGGATCGTGTACGGCGCAGCGGACCCGAAGGCAGGAGCGGTGTGGAGCCTGTACAACATCCCCCAAGACGAACGCCTCAACCACCGCTGCGAGGTAGTAGCCGGTGTACGCGATGCCGAAGCAGCAGCACAGCTGACGGAATTCTTCGCAGTACATCGATAAGCCGAGTGCATCGGGACATCGGTACACTCCCGCTGTCCGGTCTTCACACCGCGCTTGCGACGTACCAAGTACCGAGTACTGAGTACTGACTACGCCGGCGAAGCCGGCCAGGAGGGGTGACAGAGCGGACGAATGTGACGGTCTCGAAAACCGTTGGGCCGGATTCCGGTCCCGTGGGTTCAAATCCCACCCCCTCCGCGATTGACCCGAACGCTCTGCGTTCGGGGGTAGTCGATAGGCGGCATCTGTCCCCTCGGCCGAAGGGCGCGGGGACAAGCCCTTACCGGGCGTCTCGAGCGTTTCGCTCTCAGATGTGCCGACGACCGACTGCACCCGGCGAAGCCGGGTCGAGGAGGGGTGACAGAGCGGACGAATGTACTGGTCTTGAAAACCAGCGAAGCGCAAGCTTCCGAGGGTTCAAATCCCTCCCCCTCCGCTGTTGACCCGAACGCTCTGCGTTCGGGGGTAGTTGATACTCGGCATCTGTCCCCTCGGCCAACTCTTCTTCCTCCCCCTCAGGGGAGGTGTCGCCCGTCAGGGCGACGGAGGGGTCAGAGGCTTCACATGAGTGACGATGGTCCCAGAATCCCGCTGCCCGTCCGGTACGCTCAACGCCATGCGGGAATCCCCCATCGTGCGGCTCGGAGTGGCGCTCGTCGCAGCGTCGCTTGTGGCTGCCGCCTGTGCCTCCACACCCGAACCCGCTGCCACGACGACCACGCTCGGCACCACGACCACGACCACAACGACAGTCCCACCCACCACCACGATCGCAGCTCGGATCGGTAACCCATACGGCGGAATAGCGATCGTCGCCGAGGACCAGGAGCCGCCAACGCTCAACCCATACGCGCCCATGGGGGGCGACTTCATCGTCTCGATCATCGGACAGGCGTACTTCACCGGCGTGTATGAGATCGACGGTCGGACCCTCGAATTTGTCCCCGAGGTCGTGACCGAAATCCCGACGACGGACAACGGCGGCGTCGTCGTCAACGAGGACGGGACGATGACTATCAAGTACACGATCCTCGACGAGGCTGTATGGGAGGATGGCGTCCCGATCTCCGGTGGCGACTTCGCGTTCACCCTCGAGATCCTCCAGGACCCGGACACGAACACGCCATATCCGCTCGACGACGTCTACGGATTGATCGAGTCGTTCGACGCCGGGCCGAAGACGTTCTCGATGACCCTCAACCAGCCGACGATTCTGTATGAGCAACTCTTCCGGGTCCTCATTCCCAAACACGCCGTTGAAGGCACGGACTTTCTCAACGACTGGAACGACACGATGTGGCCGTCGGGTGGTCCGTTCGTCTTCACCACATGGGTGAAGGGCAACAACATCACCGTTGAGAGGAACGACAACTACTGGAAGACCGATCCCGCGACGGGCCAACCCCTCCCATATCTCGATGCGATCGAGTTCCGGTTCATCCCTGATACCGAGGAGATCGTCCGGGCGTTCAAAGCACGCGAGGTCGACGTCATCCGACCATCCCCCAGCCCCGAGACGATCGACCAACTGGTCGCTCTCGAGCCAGAGGGCGTTCGCGTCGACCTTCCGACAGGCCCGGTGTGGGAGCACATCAACTTCCAGTTCAGTCCCGGTCGTCTGGAGATGAACGAGAGCAGTCTCAACCAGAAACTTGACTACCGAAGAGCCGTTGCCTACCTCATCGACCGGGACGCCATCGCTGCCGTCGTGAGCGACCACACGGAACCCTTGTCGTCATACGTGGACGCCTTCTCCCCGGCGCTCTCGGGACACGCCTGGGACCGCTATCCGTACGATCCGCAGAAGGCGCGTGAACTGCTCAATACGCTCAAAGACGAGGAACGTATCGAGACGATCACCGCTGTCTACAACACGACCAGCAACGGCGACGTTCGAATTCGGATCGGCGAAGCACTCGCACCCATGTTCGAGGCCGTCGGCATCGACTACGCCCTCGAACTCCAGGACTCTCAACTCTTCTACGGTGAGACCCTCGACAACGGGACGTGGGACATCGGCGAATGGGCGTGGGTCGGCTCCCCCGGTCTGGCTGGCCTTGTTGGCATCCATGACGTCTTCGACCCGGAGGCGCCGCCGCCCGACGGATCGAACTACTACCGGTGGGGGACCGAAGACTCGTCTGTACGTAACGAGCAGACCCAACGGTTCGCCGACGTCCGTGACCTGATGAACAGGACGGTCGACGGCGGTGAACTCGAGGACCTAATCGCTGAAGCGGAGGAGATCCTCGCCGATCAGATGGTCATCCTGCCCCTGTACTCGCGACTTGTCGTTGGGGCCGTTTGGGAGGACGAGATCGCCAATTTTGTGATGAACCCAACCCAGGCCTCGCACACCTGGAACATAGAAGAGTGGTACCGGACCGATCTCTGATCGAGACGATTCCGATCTCTACAGGAGACGATGCGATCTCTGGTATCGGAGCGCCGACCCTCTGGTAGCGCGTCGGAGCGGCAACGGTGAGTGTCCTGATAGCCTTGCCCCAATCTGGAGAGGTGGCCGAGTGGCCGAAGGCGCTCGCCTGCTAAGCGAGTAGGGGGTTAATGCTCCCTCGAGGGTTCAAATCCCTCCCTCTCCGCGGCTGACCCGAAGGTCTCGCGTTCGGGCGCAATCGATGTCGGTCCCCTCGCCGTAGGCGGGGGGACGCAGAGAAGCGCCAGCGACGAGGCAGGGGGGCAACCCTGCGATCCCCTATTGTCCCCGCCATGCCCGACTCGTTCGATCCAGGGAAGATGAAGTCGTCGGTTGACGACGATGGGCTTGTCATCCAACGGCGCACGTACCGATCGGGGGACTTCGTCCACGTTGTCTTCAGCCTCTTTGCCGCCGTGTTCGCGATCCTGGTTCTTGTCATCGCCATCTCGAACGGCACGCTCTTCGACGGATTCGTGACTCCGCTGGTGATCTTCGCGCTCGTCGCCTATGGCTACTTCGGTGCAACCCGTATCGTGAATCGGCGAACCGTGACGGTATGTCACGGGCACATCACAGCGAAGGACGGACCCCTCCCACAATTCATCCGCACCATTGACACCGATCTCGGCGATCTCGAACGACTGTCCGTCGAGTCCTCGAAGCGGTGGACGTTCCCACCGATCAGCACGTACCGCGTCTACAGCGTTCACCCGCTGCAGGGACCGAACCTGTTCTGGCGTCTTCCCACAGAAGGCGAAGCGACGTACGCGTTGGTCAAGATCAACGCCTTCGTCGGATCAGCCGGAGGATCAGACACGACCGGGTCGGCGGGGACGTCCGAGCCGTCTTCAGGTGACTCGATCGGCCCGCCCTGATGTCTTCACTCGAGATGTCCTGCAGCGGTTCTCCCCATCAACGCGGCCGGGTCACGTAGTCTGAGATTGCGACGACAGACCGGGCTGGAGAGATGGCAACGAACAGCAACACACTCGCACAGACGCTCGCTGCCTATGTCCCAGCGTTCGTGGCCCGGCAGTTGGCGGCAGACCCGACATCGATCCCCGTCCCTTCGGCGCAACGGGTGGAAGGTGTCTGTCTATTCGTCGATATTGCCGGTTTCACTCCGCTGACCGAAGAACTTTCCCGCCTCGGGACGGTCGGGGCGGAGAAGATGGCCGGTGTCCTCAACGAAACGTTCCAGCCCATGCTCTCGACGTGTGCCGCCCAGGGGGGAGAGGTCGTCGACTTCGCCGGTGATGCGATCTTCGTGATCTGGTGGGCCGTCGAAGGTGGCATGGACGATGCGGCGCTGCGGGCGACCCAGTGTGCGCTCGCGCTCCAGGATCTCGTCGCCAACCGGGCAGGCCCGGATGATCGAGACGTGTCCGTCAAGATCACCGTCACCGGCGGACCTCTCGACGTTCTGTATGTTGGTGGCGCAGGCGGGAGGAAACACAGCACGGTGGTCGGCGCCGCGATCCAGCGCCTCGCCGGTCTCGAGGCGGACGCGAATCCGGGCGCGGTCGTGGTCGGACCTGAGGTGGCGACGCTCCTCCACGACCGATACGACGGTCGGCCGACCGAGGCAAGCAATGTCATCGTCCACCGTCTTCGCACCTCCATTCCCATTCAGCCTGTCGACCCCGCGGACATCTCCGCCACCGCGGAGAAAGGGCTACGGGAGTTCGTGTCCGAAGCGATCCCCCTGCGCCTCAGCGCCGGTCAGGACGAGTGGTTGGCGGAATTCAGAAGGGTCACCTCCGTCTTCGTGAACCTGTTCGGGATCGGATCTGACGTGTCCGGCGATGTGGACGAACTACACGACGTCGTTCGGGCCATCCAAGTGATCGTCCAACGATTCAAGGGTTCGATCCACAAGGTGATGGATGGCGACAAGGGGGTGGTGGTGCTTGCGACGTTCGGTCTACCGCCGCATGCACATGAAGACGACGCGGCACGTGGCGTCCTGACCGCCATCGAGATCGAAGACACCGTCGCCGGCCTGGGCCTACGGAGCGGCATCGGAATCTCAACCGGTCGGGTGTTCGCCGGCCCGATCGGCGGCGACCTGCGGCGCGACTACACGGTCATCGGGGATGCGGTGAATGTTGCAGCTCGGTTGATGCAGGCCGCACCGGACGACATTCTGTGCGACGAGGCAACGGCACGGTCTTTCACGACCATTGGCTACGAGGCCATTGGACCGATGAGCGTCAAAGGCAAAGCCGAACCGGTTGGAGTGTTTCGACCCGAGGGAGGCACGCCCCGTCCGCTCGGCGATGGATCGGGATCGACTCCGATCGTGGGACGGGTTGCAGAACGCGGTGTCCTGTCTGGACTGCTCGACCGTCTCGGCAACGGTGCCGGAGGCGGAGTGGTACTCGTGGAGGGGGAAGCGGGCATCGGCAAGACCCGATTGCTCCAGGACTTCGCCGAGCACTCGGAATCCAGGAGCTTCCGTATCTTCACCGGTGCAGGGAGCGCAATCGAGACATCGACACCGTATCTCGTGTGGAGGACGGTGCTGGCCGACATCCTCGACCTCGCCAACGTGCCCGACAACGCCGGGGCGAAGCGACGCCACGTCCTCCGCTGGTTCCGCTCGAACGACCTCCCTCTCGAGTCGGCGCCGCTGCTGAACGACGTAATGGGCATGGAACTTCCCGAGCCGGCCGGTGTCTCGCCGTGGACAGATGCGCTGCGTGCGGATGCGGTCCGGGAACTCGTGGTTGACGTCGTGGCAGCCGGGGTTGGTCGCGACCCTGCGGTGATCATCCTTGAAGACGGCCATCACTTCGATACGGCATCCTGGTCGGCGATTTCGGCCGTTCAGGACCGGATCTCCACCATTGTCATCGCCGTGGGTCTCCGAGGTATCTCAGGGGAGACCACCGCTCCCGTCCCGGACGCCGTCCGAATCGTTCTCGACAAACTGGATGCGGATGACACGTTCACGCTGGTTGAGCAGCGGCTCCGCGTCACCCGGCTCCCCGCACCATTGAGGGAGGTCATCACCGAACGAACGGGCGGTCATCCGTTGTTCAGCGAGGAGCTCGCGATCTCGCTCCGCGATTCGGGGATCATCGTCGTCGAGGACGGGGAATGCCGCCTCACGGCCTCTCCGTCAGAACTCGCCAACCTCGCCATACCGGAGACGGTCCAGGGTGTCGTCACCAGCCGGATCGACCGGATGTCACCTGCCGCGCAGACGCTGATCAAGATCGCCAGCGTCGTCGGTGCACAGTTCAACGAGAATCTCCTCCTCCAGATCCATCCGACAGAGAAGGACTCGAGGATCCTCCACGAATCAATGGTTGAACTCGAGCAGCGTTCGTTTGTCATGCTCGAAGGACCTGGAGAAGGATCGTATGTGTTCAAACACGCGGTGATCAGGGACGTCGCGTACGAAGCGCTGCCGTATGCGCAGCGGCGCCGACTCCACCGCGCTGTTGCCGTGTCGCTCGAAACGATGGCGCAGGCGGGATCGGTGCGGGATGCTCCGCTGCTTGGGCATCACTGGTTGCAGGCGGCGGGCGACGGGTCCGATGACGAAGAGGCGCTCCGTCGGGCGAAGGAGCACTTGACGGAGGCGGGCCGGATCGCACTGCGGCAGGGTGCCTTCGCAGAGGGGGAGACGTTCCTTCGCGACGCACTGTCCTGTTTCGACCGTCTCCCGACTGAGGAACGGGAGGCGTTGCGTGAACTCGAGATCCTCCAACCGCTGAGCACCGCGACGTTTGCCACGAACGGATACGGATCTGGCGTGACTCGTGCCGTCGCGGAGCGAGCGTTTCGCGTTGCCGACGGACTCGTCGACGGATCGGAGCTGTTCCCGATCCTGTGGAACCTGTGGATCACGACCCACTTCTCATTCGCCACCGACAGGGCCGTTGAGCTCGGTGACCGGCTTCTGGTCATTGCCGAAGATGACGGCGACGACGAGTTGCGTATGCAGGCGCATCACGCGCTCTGGACGACCCTCATCCAAGTCCCCGTCTATCCGCGGGCTATTGAGCATCTTGGGGAGGGAGCCAACCTGTATCGACCGGAATGGCACGAACGACACTGTGCCGTTTTCGGCGGTCACGACCCCGGCTCGTGTGCCCAACGGGCGCTGGCCCTCACGCTGTGGGCGACGGGACACCCGGATCAGGCTGTTGCCGCCGGCGAGGAGGCGGTCCGTCTCGCCCAGGATCATGCGTTCTCGGTGATGACGGCCCGTCTCGCTCTTGCGTTCGTTCACCGCGAACGGGGGGATCTCGAAGCAACCGAACGGGAGGCGGAGGCGCTCATCGGCCTGGCCATCGAGTGGGACCTCCCTGCAAACATCGACTGGGCCTCGATCCTTGTCGCGTGGGCACGGGGACGGCGGGGGAGCATCGGCGTGGCGATCACCGAGATCTCTGAGATCGCAGATCGCCTCGGTATGAGAGACCCCGGGTACCTGGCGATGCTCGTCGAGTTGCTCCTCGTCGATGGTCGTACAGTGGAAGGCCTGGCCCTGGTCGACGATCTACTCGTCGTTGTCGACGAGAAGGACCACCGCCAGTACGAAGCCGAACTACACCGACTCCGTGGAGAGTTGTTGCTGCTGAGGGCCCCGGGTGAGGCGGATCGTGCTGAGGCAGAGCATTCGATGCGGCGAGCCGCCTCGGTCGCGGTGGCGCAGGGGGCCGTGTCGTTTGAGTTGCGGGCACGTATGTCCCTCGTGCGTTTCCACGAGGGAACGGACCGATCCGATCAGGCGATCAGTGAATTGCGGGATACCTACGAGCGTTTCGACGAGGGGTTCACGACTGAGGACCTCGTTGCCGCCCACGCCTTGATCGAGGTCGCGACGACGCAGTGAACCCTCAGGACCCGGCTGCCCAGTCGTCGACGAGGCGGTGCATCGTCGCCATCGGAACCGATCCGGAACCGAGCAGCGTGTCGTGGAAATCCTTGATGTCGAAGCGGTCGCCCATCGCGTTGATAGCACGGTTTCGTGCACGGAACATCTCGCGCTGGCCGGTCTTGTAGGCGAGAGCCTGACCGGGCCAGGCGATGTACCTCTCGACCTCGTTGACGATGTTGTTCGGCGCCTGCGGCGAGTTCGCGATCAGATAGTCGATGGCCTCCTGGCGTGACCAGCCAAGGGCGTGGATTCCGGTGTCGACGACGAGTCGGCCGGCTCTCCACGAGTCGAACGAAAGGATCCCGAACCGTTCCAGGTCACCCGAGTAGAGGCCCATCTCGTCTGCGAGACGCTCCGAGTACAAACCCCAACCTTCGTGGAAGACGGTGATGAACGCGTTGCGTCGGAAGTCGGGCACTCCTTTGAGTTCCTGGGCGATCGTCAACTGAAGATGATGCCCCGGGATGGACTCGTGAAAGGCAAGCGCTTCGGACTCGAAGCGCGTCCGGGTGTCAGGCGATGTCGTGTTCACGAAGTACGTGCCGGGTCGCGACCCGTCCTCTGCGGCCGGCAAATAGAACGCCAACGGGGCATCCTCGGCGCCGATCGGCGGCATCTCAGCCATCACGCACGGAGTCTCGGGCAGGACTCCGAACCATTTGGGAATGGCTTTGGCAGCCCGATCCATCGCAGACTGAGCTGCCGCGACGATGCCGTCTGGATGGGCGAAACGAAGGGTCTCGTCGCTGCGGAGGCGTTCGTAGATCGAGGCAACGTCGTCGCTGCCGAGCACGGATCGTCCCAACTCGGCATACTCGATTCCGAGTTCGGCAATATCTCCGAGCCCTGCCTTGTGGATATCCAACGCCGCGAGATCCAGGGAGGTGTGCCTGCGGATGGCGCGGTCGTAGACCTCGTCCCCGTCGGGCAGCCAGACAACGCCGCTCCTCTCCGGCGGACGTGCCTTCGGCATCACCTCGTCGGCGATTGTTGTTCGGTATCGGTGGAACGCAGGGCGGACCACCATCGTGACTTGTTCGGCAAGCCGATTGCGCCACGCCGCGACCTGATCCTCGCCCCAGGCCGGCGGCGATGTGAGATTGACGAACGCGTCGGTCTCGATCGGCGAAGCGAGGTAGGTTTCGATTTGGGCCAGAGCCTTCCCGGCACCGATCCGCGGCGGGGTGCGGTCCTTGGCCATTCCCTGACGGAGCCGACCGATCGCCTGATCCACCATTCGGCCCATCTTCGACCACTTCTCGACGGCCGCCTCGGCATGCCCGGGATCAACGATCGGGATCTGTCCGGCGAGTTGCTGAAACACGACCTGGATCCCGTTGAAGGGGTCGACCGCGAACTCGGCCATACGGGAGCGCAAGTCGTCGGCACGTGTCGATGCTTCGAACATGAGCACCTCGCGGCTGACGCGTTCGTGGGGAGGCAGGCTCCCCGCGTCGATGGCTTGAGCGGCAACGGCGAACCGTTCGAGGAGGTCGATCTGGTCGTCCTCGGCCTGGCGGGACAGATCCTCGAGGTCGGCGTCGTACTCGTGGAAGCCGCGCAGCGATGCAGACGTCGGCTCGGACCGGAGCGTGAACGCCCAGTACTCTTCCCCGAGGCGCTTCAGCGATTCGTTCACACCGACGCCGCCCACCCCGAGACGAGACGGTCCAGGGTTTCCAGTGGCACTCCGCCGGAGGTGAGGACTGCGTTGTGGAAGCCCTTGATGTCGAAGCGATCGCCGAGTTGCGCTTCCGCAGCCGCGCGCATCCGCTGGATCTCGAGCCGGCCGATCATGTATGACAGGGCCTGGCCGGGCATCGACGCGATGTAGCGGTCGATCTCCTCAGTGATCGTGTGCAGCGTCATCGGCGAGTTCTCGGACAGGTAGTCGATGGCCTGCTGACGTGACCACCCCATACCGTGTACGCCGGTGTCGACGACGAGGCGGCCGGCACGCAGCGAGTCTGCAGACAGCATGCCCATCCGGTCGAGTTGTGACCCGTAGAGACCCATCTCGTCAACGAGTCGCTCCGTGTAGAGAGCCCAGCCCTCCCCGTAGGCAACGATATGGCCGTGGCGCCGGAACGCCGGCACCGAGTCGCCGAGTTCCTGGGCGATCGCCAACTGGAGGTGGTGCCCGGGGATCCCCTCGTGGAAGGCGGTTGCCTCGACCTCGAAAGTTCCCCACGATGACGGGTCTGCCGTGTTCATGAAGAACATGCCCGGTCGTGTTCCGTCTTCAGCGGCGGGGAAGTAGAAGGCCTGAGCGCCCGACTCGATCTCGGCTACGAGACAATCGGCCACCGGGAGGCGCCCGAACCAATCACCCATCGCGGCCCGGGCCTTCTCGAACGCTGCTTCGGCGGCTGCACGCACCCCCTCACCTGTGGTGTGATGGAGGCCGGGGTCGTCGCGGAGGCGGGCGAAGATCTCTTCGAGGTTCGTCGTTCCGAGTACCTCGGAGCCGATCTCGCGGTACTCGTTGGCGAGGCGGGCGATCTGCTGGAGCCCGACCTGGTGGATCTCGCCCGCCTGCATCGGGAGCGTTGTGTAGCGGTGGATGGACCGGGCGTAGACGAGGTCGCCGTCGGGCAGCCAGTACAGGCCTTCTTGGCCCTCGGGCCGGGCATCGGGCAGTACTTCGTCCCGGAGTGCGTCGCGCTGGCGGGCGACGGCCGGTCGAACGAAATCCCGCACCACGTCGGCGAGGGCTGTCTTCCAAACCTCGGACTGGTCGTCGGTGAAGTCGGAGGGGACCTGCGTGTTGAGGAGCGGGTCCTCCTCAACGGGTGAAGCAAGCCATTCGTCGAGTTGAGCGATGACGCCGTCGACGGCGAACGCCGGCGGTGTGCGGCCCGAGACGACTCCCTGGCGATACCGATCGGTCATCTGATCGAAGGAGTGTCCATACTCCTTGTACTTCTCCACCATGGCGGCGGCGACCTCGGCCGTTGGAATTGACAACATCGGGGGGAGGAGCTTCGCATAGACCTGGAAGCCGAAGATGGGATCGACGGCGAACTCCGCCATATGCATCTCGTTGAGCGCCGCCGTCGTCTCTGTCTCGAAGATCAGGACCTCGCGGGTGAGGGCGTCGTCCGTAGACAGTCCGGAGGGGTCGATGGCGTTTGCCCGGGCACCGAACTCACGAAGCTTCGCAACGTTGGCGTCCTCGGCCTCGCGACTGGAGTCTTCCCACCGGTGGGCGTATCGGTAGTCGCCTCGCATGTGGGCTTCGGTAGGGTTCGTCTCGGCGAGATACTCGAAGTACTCGTCGGCGAGGGTGCGAATAGCGTTGGGTTCCACGGTGGTCCTTTCGTGGCGGGGCTTTCCGTAGGAGGGATCGTGCACTACCTTATCTGCCACTAGCGCCCGTAGCTCAATTTGGACAGAGCGCCTGACTACGGATCAGGAGGTTGGGGATTCGAGTTCCTCCGGGCGTGC
>CAXMQO010000102.1:0-19807 GCA_964195515.1 uncultured Saprospiraceae bacterium
GCGGCACCCACCGGCGGCGAGACCGGCGTGATGATCGAAGCCGGACCCAGGGTCGGACCCGCGACGCTCGAAGCGATCCTGTGTGACGGAGTCGTCGAGGTAACCGGCCGAAGCGAAGACGGCGTCCCGCTCGCCATGGGACGCCACAGTCGGACCATCCCACCCCGCCTCAAACGGTTCGTCCTGGCCCGCGACGCCGGGGTCTGCACCATCGAAGGCTATATCAGCCGATACCGCCTCCAACCACACCACATCACCCCCTGGGTCCGAAGGCGGAGTCACCGAAGCCGACAACCACACCACACTGTGCTGGCTCCACCACCACAATGTGATCCACGGACGACGCTTCACCACCAACCCCGAATCACCACCCCAACGCCGACGCCAACTCCGACCACCAATCCACGCCCCACCCCGGCGCGAGTGACGGCGCTCCCGGATCCGCAAGTCAATCCACTTACGCTTGTCCCAGGACTCAGACCATCATGTCCCCATGTCCATCAACGATCCAATGAAGACTGCCGCGAGGCGAGCGACGGTCGACGACCTCCCCGAGCTGCTCCGCATGTACGGGGAGCTGTCGGCAGAGCAGTCGGCGATTCGCGGCATCTGGCCGTCTGTGGACGGGCTTGCTGCGCCGATCGAATCGTCTCTCACCTCCCTGGTGAACGAAGACCACGCCACTGCCATCGTCGGAGAGATCGATGGTGTGACGGTCGGCTTTCTGGTCGCGGTCGAGGAACCACTCCTTGAACCGATGTCCGAACGACGCATCGGTGTCGTGCAGTTCATCTTCACCGACCACGAGGCAAGGGGGGTCGGCGTTGGCGCGGCGATGCTCGATCTCGCGATCGAGCGCCTAGAAGGTCGTGGGATCGACTTGTTTGATGTCCGCGTGAGCCCGGGACATCGCTTGGCGAAGAACTTCTTCGAATCGAACGGATTCAAGGCCCGGTCGATCACCATGCACCGCTCGGATGCCAGAACCGAGGATTCCGCCGAAGAGCCCCATGACTCGTCCGAGGGGTCGACATGACGGGCACCGTTTCGGGCGGTTCGCAGAAGACGTTCGTGTTCGACCTCGACGGGGTTGTCTACCTCGACAGGACCGCGGTACCGGGCGCCGGTGAGGCACTCTCGGCTCTTCGGGACGCCGGGCATCAGATTCTGTTCGCCACCAACAACTCTGTACGATCCGTCGAGACGGTGGTCGGAAACATCGCCCGCCGGACCGGATTCGTTCCGGACCCGGGATCGGTCATCACCTCCGGGCTCGCTGCTGCGAATCTGCTTCGGGACACCGGCGAGAAGTGCCTCGTGCTCGGGTCTGAAGAACTCAGTGCGACCCTCTCAGAGGCCGGGATCGAGCTCACGACCGATCCCGCCGACGCCGGTGCGGTTGTCGTAGGACTCGATCTCGGGCTCTCGTACGAGCGGCTCACCGGTGCTGTTGTCGCGATCGGGGGAGGGGCGAGGTTCATCGCAACGAACGACGATGCGACCTACCCGATGCCAAACGCGCGATATCCGGGGGCCGGGTCGATCGTGGCTGCCGTGGAGCGAGCGACCGGGATGACACCGATCGTGTGCGGCAAACCGAATCGGCCGATGCGCGATCTCATCGAACGGAAGATCGAACACGCAGAGGTCTGGATGGTCGGGGACCGCCCCGATACCGATCTCGCGTTGGCGGCCGACGCAGGATGGGGCAAGATCCTCGTGCTCAGCGGCGTCACCGACCACCACGACCCGCTGCCGTCGAGCCTCCAACCGGACCACACCATCGCCACGATCGCGGACCTGCCGAGCCTCGTATTGCCCGAACACGCCGAGAACCGGGGATAATGGGTCCATGGTGCAGAACCCGAACGAATCCGTGACCGATCCCATCGCTGATCTGGATGCTCTCGAAGCTGAGCTCCAGCAGTCAGAACCAGCCGAAGCTCCCGAGAAGGCAGAGGAGATCGCTCGCCTGCTTGGCAACGCCCTCGACAACGTCGACGGGGGCGCCGGGAGCGTCACACCCTGACTAGGAGACGTCTCGACACCGAATTGGTCCGGCGCAAGCTCGTACCGTCACGCGCTGAGGCACGGCGAGTGATCGAAACCGGTCTTGTCAGGGTTCGAGACAACCCCGCGCCAAAACCGTCGACGCTCGTCGCACCGGAGGATCCGGTATCGGTCGATACGCCGCCTGCACGTTTCGTGAGTCGCGCCGGGGTCAAGCTCGACGGAGCACTCGATACCTTTGACGTCCCGGTCGACGGACGAACAGCGGTCGACGTCGGCGCCTCCACGGGCGGCTTCACCGATTGTCTGCTGCAAAGAGGCGCGTCCAATGTGGTTGCGGTCGACGTGGGATATGGCCAGATGCATCACCGGATCCGAACTGACGGACGGGTGACCGTGGTCGAACGCACGAATGTCCGGCACGCCGATCCGGAAGCGCTCGGCGCCCCGTTCGACCTCGTTGTCGCCGATCTGTCCTTCATCTCCCTTGCGCTTGTCGCCCCCCAACTGGCTTCCCTCGGCTCGAACGCGTCGGACTGGGTGCTCCTCGTGAAACCCCAATTCGAGGTCGGGAAGGAGCTCGTCGGGAAGGGCGGCATCGTTCGGGATCCAGACGCTCACGTGCTCGCCATCGAGCAGGCAGCGGACGCTCTGGCCGCCAACGGAATAGGAGTGATCGGACTCGTCGTCTCTTCGATCACTGGCGCGGAGGGGAACCGTGAGTTCCTTGTTCATGGCAGGATCACGGAACGACTCGTCGATGCCGGTACCGTACGAGCGATCGTTCTTGAGGAGAGCCAATCGTGAAGCGAATCGCCGTTGTCGTCCATGAGGAGAAGCCACACGCAGCGGACGCAGCGAAGGTCTTGGTTGCGGCCTGCCTTGAGCGCGGTGTGGAGGCGATCACCGTGGCCGGTGATGCCGTCCCGTCGGGCGTCGAAGCAGTGATCGGTGTTGGTGGCGACGGGACCGTGTTGAGAGCGGCGCGGCTCGCACTCGACAGCGGGATTCCCATCGCAGGGATCAACGTCGGTCGTGTCGGTTACCTGGCTGAATTCGCGGTCAACGAGATTGACGCGTTCGCCGAGGCCCTCGACCAAGGAAGGCTTCGCGTGTTCTCCGCGATGATGGTCAGCGTTGAGGGACCGGGCTTCTCTGCGACCGGAGTCAACGACGTGGTCATCGAGAAGATCGTGAGCGAACGGATCATCGAGATCAGCGTTGCAATCAACGGCCGCCGGTTCGCGGAATATCGAACCGATGGCATGATCATCGCAACGCCGATCGGATCGACCGCGTATTCCCTCTCCGCAGGAGGCCCGGTCGTCGATCCAGAGGTGGAGGCTCTCGTCCTTACGCCGATCGCCCCTCACAGTCTGCTGTCGCGAAGCATCGTCGTGTCCCCGGACGCCGAAATCACCGTGACCGTGGAGATCGACCGACCTGCGCGAGTGAACGTCGACGGACGAGAGATCGCGACCGTCGAACCCGGTGCGAGCGTCGTCGTCTCTCGGGGTTCAAGGGCAACCAGATTCATGACGCTCGACACGCATCCGTTTCCCCAGGCCGTACGACACCAATTCGGCCTCGCCCATGCTTGACGAGTTGTCTGTTGGCAATCTCGGGCTGATCCCGATCGCCCACCTCGAGCCGGGGCCGGGTCTCGTGGTGATCACAGGAGAGACGGGGACCGGGAAGACACTGCTCCTCGGAGCCCTGCGACTGCTCCGTGGCGAGCAGGCACGCAAGGACCATATCGGTCCGAACGGAGACGCGACCACCGTCGAGGCACGATTCGTCGAAGGTGGCGAAGAACACATCCTTGGTCGCAGGGTTGATCGAAGGCGCTCGCGTGCTTCGATTGATGGGGCGATGGCAACCGCAGGGGACCTGGCTGCAGCGCTGCTCGGCGTACTCGATGTCGTCGGGCAGCACGATCGAACGCTGCTGAGTGAGCCGAGAGCTGTTCGGCGTCTCCTCGATGGGGCCATGGTGGAAGCCGGGCGGAAAGCCCTGGCCCGGTACGGGGCTGCATGGGAGACTCTCGTCGTCACTGAGGAGCAGGCTGCTGCGCTCGGCGGTGACCGGCGCGCCCTCGAACGGGAACTCGACATGGTTCGCTTCCAGAGAGATGAGGTCGCTGCCGCCGGCTTCGTACCGGGAGAGGACGCAGAGATAGCGGAGCGAGCCTCCCGTCTCCGGAACTCCGGGGAACTCCGTGAGCGCCTCGCAGCGGTGCAGATTGCTGCCGGGGAGAGCGGAGCATCAGTAGCGCTCGAAAGCGTCGATCGAGAACTCCGTGCGGCTTCGCGTACTGCCCCGTCGCTCTCGCCACTCGCTGACATGAGCGCGCAACTCAACGAGCTGCTCTCTGAGTTCAACACTGAGATAGATCGGGTGAGCGCAGATCTCGATCATGATCCTGAGGACCTCGAGCGGGTCGAGCAGCGCCTCGCTCTACTCGGTGACCTCAAGCGCAAGTACGGCAACGACCTGGACGCCGTCCTCATGTTCGAAGCAGAAGCGACCGATCGAGCGGAAGAGCTGGAGTCCCTCCTTCACCGGTCGGATGAGATCGCCAGCGTTCTTGCATTGGCGCGTACCGACGTGACTGAAGCAGCGGGAGCGCTGAGACGGCAACGCAGAAACACCGGTGAGCGCATTTCCGCGACCGCGACCGAGCACCTTCATGATCTGGGCTTCTCCGACCCGTACGTTGCGTTCCGTGTCACTGAACGAGATCCCGGCCCGGAGGGAGCAGACCAGGTGGTCCTGGAATTCGCCTCCGACCGAGGACTGGTGCCCGGCCCGGTGGCCAAAATCGCATCGGGCGGAGAGTTGAGCCGACTCATCCTGGCACTGAGGCTCGCCTCGGGAACATCGGATGCGTCGATCATCGCGTTCGACGAGATCGACGCGGGAACCGGGGGAGCGACGGCGCTCGTCATGGGAAGGAAGCTCAGGGATCTTGCGGCGGGACGACAGGTGTTCTGCGTGACGCATCTTCCGCAGGTTGCGGCGTATGCCGAGACCCACTTCGTCGTTCGCAGGGATGGCAATACGGCAGCGGTCTCTGAGCTGCAGGGCGCCGAGCGACTGGAGGAGCTGTCGCGAATGCTCGCAGGACTCCCCGACAGCGAACGGGGCCGCGAACACGCTGCAGAGCTCTTGACGATCGCCGGCGCTTCGTGAAACGCGGTAACGCGCTCAGCGGAACGCGTCCGGTATGCTGCGGCCTTCCGAGGTGGAGCGCAACGTGACCAAACACGTATTTGTCACCGGTGGGGTGACCTCAAGTCTGGGCAAGGGGATCACTTCCGCATCTCTCGGGAGGCTGCTCGAAGCGCGGGGACTCCGCGTGACGCTCCAGAAGCTCGACCCGTACATCAACGTTGACCCAGGCACGATGAACCCGTTCGAGCATGGTGAGGTCTTCGTCACCGATGATGGCGGGGAGACCGATCTCGACCTCGGCCACTACGAGCGGTTCACTGGTGTTCACCTCAGACGGGACTCCAACGTGACGACCGGCTCCATCTACCAGTCGGTCATTCGCAAGGAACGCCGCGGTGACTACCTCGGAGCCACGGTGCAGGTGATTCCTCACATCACCAACGAGATCAAGTCACGCATCCGGAAACTGGGCCAGAACGACGATGTCGACGTCGTCATCACTGAGGTCGGAGGGACGGTCGGCGACATCGAGAGTCTCCCGTTCCTCGAAGCCATCCGACAGATCCGCAAGGACGTCGGAGCCGCGAACACCTGCTACATCCATGTGACGTTGGTGCCGTACCTCGCGACCAGCGATGAGCTGAACACCAAGCCGGCTCAGCACAGCGTGGCCGAGCTGCGTGCTCGCGGCATCCTGCCTGAGGTGATCGTCGTGCGATCGGATCGACCGATTGAAGATCCAGCCAGGCGCAAGATCAGCCTGTTCTGCGACGTCGAACCCGATGCCGTGATCAGCATGGTCGACGTGGCGAACATCTATGGCGTGCCTTTGGCCCTCAACGAGGCGGGCCTCGACGCTGTGGTCTGTCGCGAACTCGGACTCGAGACCGAAACACCGGATCTCGAAGCATGGCGAACGATGGTTGAACGCATGGAGAGTGCGAACGAACCCGTAATTATCGGACTTGTCGGCAAGTACGTCGAACTTCCCGATGCATATCTCTCCGTCGTTGAGTCTCTCCGCCACTCGGCTGCGGCAAACGGCGCCGAGGTTGAGATCCGCTGGATTCCGGCAGAGGAGATCGAAGGTCTCATGGCGGCGACGCATCTGGACGGTCTTGATGGGATCCTCGTCCCCGGCGGCTTCGGCATTCGCGGCATCGAGGGGAAGATCGAGGCAATCCGACACGCCCGCGAACAGGGTGTGCCGTTCCTCGGCCTCTGCCTCGGTCTGCAATGCGCGGTGATCGAGTTCTCGCGCAACATGCTCGGCTACGCAGGCGCCCACAGTTCAGAGTTCGATCCCACGACCCGGTATCCCGTGATCGATCTGATGGAGGACCAGGCGGACGTCGAAGATCTCGGCGGGACGATGCGCCTCGGCATCTACCCGGCGAAATTGACCGCCGGCACACTGACGGAGGAGCTCTACGGGGGGTCGGTGATCTACGAGCGACATCGGCACCGGTGGGAGGTCAACAACCGATATCGCAAGGATCTCGAGGCAGCCGGACTCGTCTTCTCTGGTTTGTCCCCCGACGATCGGCTCGTCGAGATCATCGAGCTTCCGTCGCATCCGTTCTTCGTCGCCTCGCAGTTCCACCCGGAGTTCAAGTCTCGACCTGATGATCCGCATCCCTTGTTCATGGGCTTCGTCGCTGCGGCACTCGAGTATCGGCACGCCCAAGCGGCCTCCGAGCCCGAGGCCGCGGAGGCGCCGGTCGTCGCACACCTATGAGATGAGTGACTTCCGGACTCTCGGGTCGAGGACCATTGCCGAGGAGTCCTTCCTCAGACTTGATCGAGCCACGGTCACGACACCGGACGGCGCCGTGATCAAACGGGTCGTTGTCGCTCATCCCGGGGCCGTGGCCGTCGTCCCGATCATCGGCGAAGACGTGATCTTGATCGAACAACATCGGGTCCCGGTGGACCGACCGCTCCTAGAGATTCCCGCAGGGAAGCTGGATATCCCCGGCGAGGACCGACGCGCAACGGCTGAGCGGGAACTCGAGGAAGAGATCGGGTTCACACCGGGCCACCTGGAACACCTGACCGATCTCCTCACGACTCCCGGCTTCAGCGATGAATGCATCACGATCTACCTCGCGACCGATCTTGCTGCGGTACCGGCTCGACCGGCGGGGGCCGAAGAGCATCACGCCAGCGTGGTACGGATGCGTCTCGACGAAGCCGTCGAACAAGTTCGTGCCGGCGTGATCACCGATGCCAAGACGGTGGCAGGACTTCTTCTCGCCGCCGGGCGATGACACACCTTCCTGCCGACGCTGAAGAATTCTTGGGTTCTCTGCGGTCGGAGCGAGGCCTCTCCCTGAACACGGTGTCCGCATACCGGCGCGACCTCCGCGACTACTTCGAATTCCTCGACAAAGAGGGGGCGTCCGGCGACGTCGGGGGTTTCGTCGCGGCTATTGCGAACCGTGGATTGACTCGGTCGACCAGGGCGAGGAAGTTCGCTGCTGTTCGGGGGTATCACCGGTTCCTTGTCGTTGAAGGTCACGCGACCGAAGACCCGACGGTTCTGATCGAAACTCTGCGGAGATCCCGGACGCTTCCGAAAGCCCTCACGATCGATCAGGTGGAGCATCTGCTCGATGCACCCGACCGGACAACGCTGCTCGGTCTCCGAGACGTTGCGATCCTCGAGTTCCTGTATGCGACCGGGGCGCGTGCCACGGAGACGGTGACCGTGGGTCTCACTGACCTGGATTTCGAATCTGGAACCGTGATCGTGACCGGGAAGGGGGACAAGCAGCGTCTCATTCCGCTCGGGAGCCATGCGAGGATTGCGATCGAGAGATACCTACCGGTCCGGCTTGAACTCCTTAGCGAGAGAGAGCGGAGCGATGTCCTGTTCCTCAATGCCAGAGGAACGTCGCTGACACGACAGGGAATGTGGGACATCGTCAAGCGAAACGGCCGCCGGGCCGGCATCGAAAGGGATTCCCTCTCCCCACATGTCCTCCGCCACTCAGCAGCGACACACATGGTCGAAGGGGGAGCAGACCTGAGAAGTGTCCAGGAAATGCTCGGTCACGCTAGTATCAATACCACACAGGTCTACACGCGTGTGTCCCCCGTACACCTCTACGAGGTGTACCTTATGGCGCATCCACGGGCCCGGTAGGGACGAACAGGAGAGATGAGTTTCCCAATGACCGAGACGATCGATACTGCTGCTGCCGAAGCACTCCTCATCGAGGAACGTGTCAAGGTCCTCCGTCAACTCGAAGAACTCGGATCTGACGAATCCGGGCAACTCAACGGTTCCGTCGACTACGGGGATACATTCGCCGATGCCGGCGCCGTCACCGCGGAACGAACCGAAGTCCTCCGCCTCGTTGAGACTCTCAAGATTCGATTCGACCGTGCCAACGTGGCCTTGGGAAAGATCGCCAATGGCACCTACGGGATCTGCGAGACCTGCGGCGAGCAGATCGGCTTGGATCGCATCCAGTACCTGCCGGCTGCACGGCGTTGCGTGGAGTGCAAAGCGGCGTCGTGACCGGTCGCCTCGACAAGGCAGGCCATCTCGTCGGGCGTTTCTTCGGACATCTTCGCGCCGAGCCACCCGGTCCAGAGGATCAGCGCTTCATCCACGAACACCTCGACGGCCCTTGTGCCGAGCTGTTCTGGTCCCAGAGTTCTCCCGATCAGCGGCACGCCGTTGACGTTGCTCGTCGTGTGCGGGCAGCCCTTCCCGATGACTCGGGGGCAGTCGAAGCAGCTCTTGTTCATGACGTCGGCAAGCGGCAGGCGAACATCGGCGCCGTATTCCGCTCCGTCGCGACGGTTCTCGATGCGGTCGGCTTGCCGTTGACCGAGCGCATGCGGATGTACCGGGAACACGGACGGCGCGGTGCGAT
Source organism: uncultured Saprospiraceae bacterium (assembly GCA_964195515.1). Classification (GTDB taxonomy): domain Bacteria; phylum Actinomycetota; class Acidimicrobiia; order Spongiisociales; family UBA5794; genus JAHEEL01. The sequence goes on from CAXMQO010000102.1 coordinate 9,072, forward strand.
CGACCTCGAAGCAGCGGGCTGCGGTGAGCTTGCCATCTCGTTCGCCCGATATCACCCGGGTCCGGCTCCGTCCGGTACGGACCCGGCACGCTGGAAGGCGTTGATCGATGCGGACGGATGAACGCCGAGAAGGGCGACATGTATTGCCCAGTGCGCTCCTCGGGCGATACCATCATCGACCATGACGTATGAGGTCAAGACGAGGGTCTTCGAGGGACCGTTGGATCTGTTGCTCCAACTGATCACATCACATCAGGTCGAGATCACCGAGTTGAGCCTCTCCGATCTCGTCGCCGAGTATGTCGGGTACCTCGATGTGATGAGCGAGATGGATCTCGGCGTCACGAGCGAGTTTCTGCTGATCGCGTCGACGCTCATCCAGTTGAAGGCTCGACATCTGCTCCCCGGCGACCGCGAGATCGATCTGGATGACGAGTTGGCGCTTGCGGAAGAGCGGGATCGCCTGCTGTCACGCCTCCTCATGAATCTCACGTTCAAGGACGTCGCCGCCGTCCTCTCCCACCGGATCGCCGCAAACGAGCGCTGCGTCGCTCGATCGGTCGGTCTGGAGGACGTGACCCCGCCGCCACCATCATTCGTCCTCCCTGTTGACGCCGCCGGATTGGCGGCCATCGCCGAACGGGTCTTCGCCGACGAAGACGACGTGGTCGATCTGGACCACCTGGATCTGGAGTTGCCGTCCGTGCAGGAGGCGATGCTCGACCTCCAGGACCGTATGGCAGTTGCGGTCGAAACCGATTTCGAATCGGTGGTCGCCCACTGTTCGCGGTCGGTCGAGATCGTCGCATACTTCCTTGGCCTGCTCGAACTCGCCCGATGGGGCATTCTGCGAGTCTCACAAGATGGTCGGCATTCGCCGATCATGATCGGATACAGCGAAGCAGTGGCGGCCGAACGACTCGATGCGCTGCTCAGTGGAGAGGAGTCCCTCTGATGGAGATCCGTGGCGCCGTCGAGGCGATCTTGTTCGTGGCCGAGACCCCGATCACCACGCAGGAACTCGCCGAAGTGGTCGAAGCCCCGCTCGCAGATGTCGAGTTGACGCTCGGCGAATTCGAGCGCGAGTTGACCGATAGACACGGTGGCTTCGTCTTGCGACAGGTAGCTGGAGGGTGGCGTCTGTACACCGCTCCGGAGATGCTGCCGTACGTCGAGCGTTTCGCGGCCTCGGAACGAGCGACGCGGCTCTCGAACGCCGCGCTCGAGACGCTCGCGGTTGTTGCGTACAAGCAGCCGGTGTCCCGCGGGCAGATCGCGGACGTGCGCGGCGTTGACTCCGAGCGCGCGCTCCATACGCTTGAACGGCGAGGTCTCGTTCGCGAGATCGGCACCGCCCCGGGACCCGGGCAGGCGCTCCTCTATGGCACAACCGAGTTGTTCCTCGAGAAGTTGGGGGTCAACAGCCCCCAGGATCTACCGCCGCTCGCCGACCACGTGCCACCGGCCGAGATCGTAGAAACACTCGAGCGGCCCTTCCGACCGGAGGGATCATCGAACGACTTCAGAAGCTGATAGGCAGGTCCGGTTTCGTCTCCCGCCGCCACGCAGAGGTTCTGATCGGCAAGGGTCGCGTCACGGTCGATGGTGAGACGGCGCATCCCGGACAGAAGGTCGACCCCGCGACCGCACGAGTCGAGATCGACGGTGTGCCGCTTCCGATTGCCCCGGATCTCGCCTACTACGCCGTCTACAAGCCGGTGGGAACGGTGAGCACGGCAGATGATCCACAGGGAAGGCCGACGGTCGTCGACCTGGCGCCAAACGGACCGCGGGTCTACCCGGCAGGGCGCCTCGATGCCGATTCTGAAGGACTCATGGTGCTCACCAACGACGGAGACCTCACCCTCAGGCTCACCCACCCGCGATTTGGGGTGCACAAGACCTACGTCGTTCTCGTGAACGGCGTCGTGGAGCCGGGGACGATTCGCCGACTCACGGCTGGGGTGGAACTCGACGACGGTCCCGCCGCGGCCGTGTCGGCGCGCATTGTCGATCGTTCGGGTGACACGTCCCTCGTCGAGGTGACCATGGGTGAAGGGCGGAAGCGGATCGTTCGACGAGTGTTCGACGCCCTGGGCCACCCGGTTCAGCGACTCGTCCGCACGTCGATCGGTCCGTTGCGGGACGCCTCACTGTCTCCTGGTCACTGTCGGCGACTCACCATCGAAGAGATCCGGGCACTGTACCAAGCAGGGGAGGAGGTGGACGATGGAGGACACGAGGACGGTTGAACCGGCCGGGGGAGTGTTTCGGACGGGCGTCCAGATCCCGGGAGACAAATCGCTGTCGCACCGTGCTTTGGTCTTCGCTTCGCTCGCAGAAGACGACAGCGAGATCACTGGTCTTGCACCCGGACGGGACGTCGCTGCGACTGAGGCCGCGCTGGGCCGTCTCGGCGTACAACGTACCGGTGACCGATTCTCGCCCGTGGACCGTTTGATGGATCCCTCCGGACCCATCGACTGCGCCAATTCTGGGACAACGATCCGACTGCTCTCGGGCAGTCTCGCTGCTGCACCGTTCAGGATCACGCTCACCGGGGATGCCTCACTGCGATCACGTCCGATGGCCCGACTCGTGGCACCGCTCGGAGCGCTTGGACTTGAACTCGACACACAGCCTGACGGCACCGCACCCGTCACGACCGGGCGTGCGGTGCTCCGCGGCGCCGACGTGAGCATCGATGTCGCCTCCGCCCAGGTGCGGTCGGCGTTCGAGCTAGCTGCGATTCAGGCAGACGGACGATCGACGATCGACAGTCGTGCGGGTTATCGTGACCACACGGAACGGTGGCTTGAGACGTTCGGTCTCGGCGCGAGCGGTGACGGTACGAAGATGGAGATCTTCCCAGGTCGCATCCCCGGTGCCCGGTACGACGTCCCCGGCGATCCATCGAGCGCCGCATACCTGTGGGCAAGCGCAGCTCTCGTGGAAGGGGCCCATGTCGTTACGTCGGGGATCTCCCTTAATGCCGGACGTCTCGGCTTCCTGACCATCCTCGAACGGATGGGCGCCAAGGTCCATGGCGAGGTGACGGGATCGATACACGGCGATGTCATCGGTACCGTGGCCGTCACCGGTCACGCACTGCAGGCCGTTGAGGTTTTCGGAGACACGGTGGCCGCAGCGATCGATGAACTCCCGCTCGTTGCCGTTCTCGCGGCCTATGCCGAGGGCATCACGATCGTTCGCGAGGCAGCCGAGTTGAGGGGAAAGGAGAGTGACCGTATTACGAGCACGACCGAGATGATCCGCGCCCTCGGCGGGGGAGCAGAAGCAACCGAGGACGGATTCGCGGTCATCGGCACCGGCTTCCTCGACGGTGGCATCGTCGACGCGATCGGTGATCACCGGATCGCGATGACGGCCGCCGTCGCCGCCACAGCAGCTGACGGGCCGGTGACGATCCTCGGGGCGTCCGCGGCGAACATATCCTGGCCGTCGTTCTACGAGACTCTGGAGGCAGTGTGGTCATCGCGGTAGACGGGCCGGGAGGTGTTGGTAAGTCGACGGTTGCGAATCGGGTCGCTATATCCGTCGGGCTACCTCACCTCGACACCGGATCAACCTATCGAGCGGCTGGCCTCGTAGCGCTCCGGAGCGGTGAGGCTCTCAATGACAGCGCCGGGGTACTCGCAGCACTCGACGCCGTGGAGATACGGATCGTCGACGGGTTCGTCAGTATCGACGGTGTCGACGTGACCGAGGAGCTCCGCACCGACGAGGTCACCAAAGCCTCGAGTGTTGTGGCGACGCATCCCAATGTCCGCTCCCGCATCGTCGCGCTGCAGCGATCGTGGGTTGAAGAACGGGGCGGTTCGGCCGTCGTTGAAGGACGCGACATAGGGACTGTGGTGTTCCCCGATGCACCGGTGAAGATCTACTTGACCGCACGACCCGAGATTCGCGCGGCGCGCCGATCCGGAGATGCGGAAGCCGCCGACAAGTCCACGGACCAGATTGCCGCGGAGCTGGCAGCAAGAGACCATGCGGATTCAAGCCGCGAGGCCTCGCCGCTGAAGCCTGCGGTCGATGCCGTGATCATCGATACGAGCGATCTCAGCATCGATGAGGTCGTGGAGCAGGTGCTGAACCTGGTGGAGGCAACAGGCGACAGGCAATAGGTGACAGCCGGCTCTGGTTGCAGGATCTGGACTCCGACCACTCAGCTACTCACACGCCCAGGAGCGCGAGTGCTTCACTTGCGTCCCAGCCTCGATCGTCTTCGATTGGACCGTGGGCTCCTGGATTTGGGGCGGCGAACGCTCCCTCCACGAGAGCTTGAACCGTCTTGACGAAGATCCGGAGTCGAGGGGGGAGCGGGAAGTACTCGTCCTCGTCCGTCACGCGGACGATCTCGACCGCCCCGCCCGGCGCCACCGCCTCGATGACCGCCCGCACACGTTGGTCGGGAGCCGACGCACCTGCCGTCACGCCAACCAGGTCGTCTTCGTCGAACCACGAGGGATCGACATCCTCTGGACCATCGACCCGGTACGCACGCACGCCGGCCATCCGAGCGACCCGGACCAGGGCCTGGGTGTTCGACGAGTTCTCGGAGCCAACGACGAGGATGACAGACGCCGACTCGGCGAGATGCAGGATCGCCGTCTGACGATTCGTGGTGGCGTAACAAAGGTCGCTCTTCCTCGCGGTCTCGAGTCCGGGGAAACGCTTGCCTGCGTCTGCCAGAACACCCTCCCACTCGTACAGACCGAGCGTGGTTTGAGCAAGGAGCGCCACCTTGTTTCGATCGCCCGGATCGAAGCGACCGAGCCCTTCGACGGGATCGACCAGCGTGGCTGCGCTGGGGGCCTCGGCAATCGCACCAATCGCCTCGTCATGCCCCTCATGACCGACGTAGATGATGTCGTAGCCGCGATCAGACATACGGCGCATCTCATGATGGACCTTCGTGACGAGGGGACACACCGCGTCGATCATCACCGCCGCCCGACTCTCCGCCGCGGCAACCACTTCTGGAGCTGAGCCGTGGGCAGACAGCATGACCGGACGGCCGACCGGAACATCGGAAACATCGTCGACGAAGACGACGCCGGCCCGCTCGAACGCGGCAACAACCGCGGCGTTGTGGACGATCTCGTGGTAGCAGTAGACCGGAGGCTCGAACGTCTGGACCATCCATGTCAACGCCTTGATCGCCATCTCGACACCGGCGCAGAAGCCGCGCGGCTCGGCAAGTAATACCTGAGGGCTCATTCGGGCGAGCATAGAGGGCGTCGGGTCTGGAGAACGGACGGGTACCATCGGCAGCGATGTCCAATCCCACCGTGATCGAGATTGTTGGCGACAGCCCGGCCGCTGAGGCGGGGCTGACGGTTGGCGATGAACTCATCGCCGTGAACGGGATCGTCCCGTCCGACGTGATCGAGTACCAGCAACTCATCGACGACGCGGACCCCGAAGTCACGATCCGCGGAGAAAGCGGGGACAGGGCCATTCGTCTCGACAAGATTGCCGGTGAGCCCCTGGGCATCAGACTCTCGTCGTCGATCTTCGATCGGGTCCAGACCTGCGACAACCATTGCGAGTTCTGTTTCATCTATCAGCTTCCCCCTGGGATGCGCGAGTCGCTGTACCTCAAGGACGACGACTACCGCCTCTCGTTCCTCTACGGAAACTTCACGACGCTGACCCGCTTCACCGAACTGGACCTTGCTCGCGTCGTCGAAGAGCGGCTCGGTCCTCTTTACGTCTCGATCCACGCCACCGACCCCGCGGTGAGAACACGAATGCTGCGGAACCCGCGGGGATCGACGTCTCTGCGATGGCTCAGGGCGCTCCTGGACCATGGGGTTGACGTGCACGGACAGATCGTGCTCTGTCCCGGAATCAACGATGGCGCCACGCTCGACAGGACGGCGGCAGAGATCCTTGTCCGTTATCCCGGCCTGGCGTCCGTCGGGATCGTGCCGCTCGGCCTGTCCCGCTACAACACCGAAGAGAATCTCCGTGTCCACACCGGTGCCGAAGCAGGCGCCGATCTGGACACCATCCACTTCTGGCAGGATGAGTCGATGCGCCGGCTCGGGAGACGAATGTTCTTCGCGTCTGATGAGCTCTACCTCGTTGCGGATCGCGAGATTCCGCCCCGGGTCGCCTACGAGGACTTTCCCCAGCACGAGAATGGAATCGGCATGGTCCGAACATTCACCGATGAGATCACCGCTCTTTCGACGGGGGGAGTGGCATCTTCTCCGCTCGTCACAGGCGAGTGGAGAGCGATTCCCTCCGCGCCGAGCGAGGGGTATCGCGCGCCGCGCCATACCGGGCCGGACCCTGCAGCGTTGGAAGGCCCCGTCGGCATTCTCACCGGAACCTACGGCGCAGCGGCGCTGGATCCCCTGTTGCCGCAGCTTGAACGCCTCAGCGGTCGCTCGCTTCGACTCGTCGAGGTCGAGAATCGATTCTTCGGGGGGAACACGGCGGTCGCCGGCCTCCTGGTCGGATCCGATCTCAAGCGTGCCATTGAGAGTGATATCGAACTCGTTGCCCGCTATCTCCTCCCCGACGTTGCACTCTCAGGGGATGTCTTCCTCGACGACATGTCGCTCGAAGATCTCCGGGATGCATCTCCGGTCCCAATCATCGTCACCCCGGCAACCGGCTGGGGTCTCATCGAAGGAGCAGCGGCATGAGTCGACTCCCTGTCGTGGTCATCCTTGGACGCCCGAACGTCGGCAAGTCGACGCTCGTGAATCGCGTCGTGCGACACAAGGCCGCCGTCGTTGACGAACAGGCCGGCGTGACTCGCGATCGGCGTGAGTTCAACGCCGACTGGAGCGGCCGCGACTTCATCCTCGTTGACACAGGCGGATGGGAGTTTCGGCCAGGTGAGCAACTGATCGCCGACATTCGCGAACAGGCGGAGATCGCGGTCGGTGGTGCAGACGTCGTTGTCTTCGTGACCGACGGCACTGCGGACCTGACCGACGACGATGTCGGCGTGGCGCGGATCCTTCAGCGCAGCGGTGTCCCGTACTTGTTCGTCGCCAACAAGGTCGACGGACCCAACGTCGAACTCGATCTTGCTCGTTTCTGGTCATTGGGCCTTGGCGAACCCATGCCGATCTCGGCTCTCCACGGACGCAACACCGGCGAGTTCCTCGACCGTCTCGTTGAGGCGCTGCCGGATCTAGGAGAAGCCGTCGCGGATAATGTCATCGCCAGTCTCGCGATCATTGGGCGACCAAACGTTGGCAAGTCGACGCTGCTGAATCGGCTCGCCGGAGAAGACCGAGTGTTGGTTTCGGACGTGCCGGGCACGACGAGAGATCCGATCAACTTCGTCGTGGAACTCGACGGTGAGCCGTTCGAGGTCATCGACACGGCAGGAATCAAGCGCAGGACCAAGATCACCGACGACGTGGAGAAGTACGCGGTGATGCGGGCGAGGAGCGTTCTGACGCAGTCGGACGTCGCTCTCTTGATGGTCGACGGCACGTTGGGGGCAACCCACCAGGAGCAACGCCTCGCCGAGGAGATCGTCGATGCCGGCGTCGGGTTGATCCTCGTGCTGAACAAATGGGACATCCGGAACGAAGAGGAGCGCCTCCACACCGAGGATTCTGTCGCCGATCGTCTCGCATTCATTGACTGGGCACCGATCCTCAGGGTCTCGGCGCAGACCGGGTCGCGCCTCGTGCGTCTCCCGGCAGCCGTGCGAGCGGTGCTCGAGAATCGGCGTCGCCGGGTTCCCACACCGGAACTCAACCGGCTGATCCGCGCATTGCAGGAGGCTCATCCGCCTCCGGTGCGAAAGAATAAGCGGCCCCACATCCTCTACGCAGTCCAGGCCGAGACCGAACCACCGACGTTCATCCTGTTCGTACGAGGCGGGGATCTGGGACCCGACTATCTCCGATTCATCGAGCGTCGCATGCGAGAGACCTACGACTTCACCGGGACACCCGTTCGGGTCGTGGCCCGCAAGCGTCGCGGGAGGGAAGCGTGACCGGATCCCTGAGTGACCGATTCCATGCAGAGACCGATCGAGCTGCAACCGGGGGCCCGGAGAAGTACCACGAGGTGCTGAACGAGCGGGGGAAGATGTTCGTCCGTGACAGGGTCGATCTTCTGTGCGACCCGGGGTCCTTCGTCGAGGACGGTCTTCTTGCCAACGCCATGACAGAAGGCCATGGGGCTGATGCCGTCGTGACCGGCCGGGGAACGATCGATGGACGTCCCGTCATGGTGATCGCCAACGACCCCACCGTGAAGGCAGGGAGTTGGGGCCGTCTGACGGTCGAGAAGATCATCCGAGCCCTCGAGGCGGCCTACGACGAGCTGCTGCCGGTCTTCTTCCTGGTGGACTCTGCCGGCGCTCGCATCACCGACCAGGTCGATCTCTTCCCGGGGCGGCGCGGCGCAGGGAAGATCTTCTACAACCAGATTCGGCTGTCGGGGCGGGTTCCTCAGGTGTGTTGCCTGTTCGGGCCGTCGGCGGCGGGCGGTGCGTACATCCCGTCGTTCTGCGACGTCGTCGTGATGGTTGAGGGCCGCGCTTCGATGTACCTCGGCTCGCCCCGCATGGCGCAGATGGTCATCGGCGAGGAAACGACGCTCGAAGCGATGGGCGGGGCCCGCATGCACTGCGAGGTCTCCGGATGCGGAGACGCGCTCGTGTCGAGCGACGAGGAAGCGATCGCCTGGGCTCAGCAGTACTTCAGCTACGTCGCCGACCACACCCGGGTTCTTCCTCCCGTGTACGCCCCGGACCCACCTGAGGAGGGGTTCCGGCCGGCTGAGGTGCTCCCGGAAGATCCGAAAGCCGTCTACGACATGCTCGACTTCCTGAGGGGGATCGTCGATGCAGGGTCTCTCTTCCAAATCAAGGAACTGTTCGCACGGGAGTTGATCACAGCGTTCGCGCTGCTCGACGGCAAACCCGTCGGGATCGTTGCCTCACAGCCCAGCCACCTCGGCGGAGTGCTGTTCGTGGACTCCGCGGACAAGGCCGCTCGATTCATGTGGCTATGTGATGCGATGAACCTCCCGCTGCTCTTCTTCGCCGATGTCCCGGGGTTCATGATCGGCACGGAAGTCGAGCGGCAAGGCATCATTCGCGCGGGGGCCAAAATGCTGACCGCGCTTGCCGAGGCGACGGTTCCGAGGATCTCGGTCATCGTGCGCAAAGCGTATGGTGCCGGTCTCTACGCATTCTCAGGACCAGGGTTCCGCCCCGACGCGACCCTCGCGCTTCCGACCGCTGAGATCGCCGTCATGGGGCCCGAGGCGGCGATCAACGCTGTGTATTTCAACAAGATCGACACACTGCCTGAGGGCGAGCGGGAGGCGTTCATCGACGAACGCCGTGCCGAGTATTCGGCGGACGTTGATCTGCTGAGGCTCGCGTCCGAGAACGTGATCGATGCGGTCATCCAACCGGAGGAACTCCGGCGGGAGATCATTGCACGGCTTCGATACGCCACTCGGAAGGATCGGACCTTCTCGGACCGGCGCCATGGCATCCCGCCCGTATGACCGAGGATCAACCTACCGATGATTCGGAACAGGACGTCGAACGACAGCGCTGGCCGATCGGATTCGTGCTGCTCATCGGCGTCACGGGCCTCTATCTCGGCTGGAGGCTCGTCCAGGGGTTCGGGGCGCTCGCCAGATGGATCACGGGCTAGAAGCCGTCTATCAGGAGGGCGGCGTCGGCTGCTCCTTGGGAACACCGACTGGCGCGGCCCGTTTCGCGTAGTAATAGATGCGCTTCAGATCCTCGATGATGGCCGACTCGATGCGCTAGGCCTGAACCCGATCCGGCTCGGCGGCCGTGAGTCGCTCGAGCTGGAATTCGATGGCGCCGTTGGTTCTCGCGGTGATCTCCAGCTTCATGACGATCGCTCGCCGGGCGGCTTCTACGCTCCCCGACCGACGGCCCCAACGGCGACATCGACCGCCGCAATCACCTCGGCGGCGATGTCGTTGATGACCTCGATGGTTGACGGTGAAATCGTCAGATCAGCCTCCAAACGACGACGTCCATCGGAGACGAGGTTGGTCTCAACGGCATCACCGACCGCCTCAATGTCGTCGGCCGCTTCGAAGAGCCCAAGTAATTCCTCGGTCTGCTCGCGAGTGATTTCCCCTTCGGAGATACGGCCGAGGTAGGCCACGACTTGTGCGTGCGGTAGATCGACCTGGTCGTCGGAGGCCTCTACGACTGCCAATTCGGCCTCGGTTCCACTCACCGCCGCAACGACGCCGTTTCTGACCATGTCACGGACGCGGCTCCCCATTCGTGCGATCTCCATGCGGGCGCGGTCAAGGGCAAGAGACGGCGTTGCGAGGAGTTCCGGACTCAGGCATCGAGCTTCGATGACGGGAATTCGGTCCTCTGGACGGTCTTTGATGAAGTATTCAGCGGCGCGAGCGAACCAGCGGGTGAACCAGATGAACATGAACACGTTCACGACGTTGAAGACCGTGTGTGCCCATGCCACCTGGCGCGCAACGTCATCGGGAGGTGAGATGCGAATCGCGACGTCCGCAAGGACGTTGACGAACGGCACCCAGATCAAGGCACCGATGACATTGAACGCGGTGTGGACGAAGGCTGCTCTTCTTGCTTCGGGAGGTTTGCCAATCGCGGAAAGCTGTGCGGTGATCGACGTGCCGGTATTCGCCCCGAGAACGAGAGCGATGGCGAGTTCGAGAGTGATCAGACCCTGCGCAGCCAGCGAGAT
>CAXMQO010000103.1:0-12669 GCA_964195515.1 uncultured Saprospiraceae bacterium
GACCTCGATGCGGTCGTCCTCGAGTTCAGCCTTGAGTGTCTGTTCCACTTCCAGCGTTGTCTCTCCCCAGAGGTGCGAAGCGTCGCGGAGTTCGGCTTCTCCCATGTTGATCCAGAGATACACCGGCTTCGGCGAGATTCCACGCACGACGATGCCGTCGTACCCGGCGAACTTGAGCTCCGCAGGCCAGAAGCCACCGGCCTGGCTGTCGCCTGCGCCGCCGGTGATGGGGGACTTGGCGACAACCGTACACCGGCTTTGCCCGGCGATTGGCGCACCGGTCGGCCCGGAGAGCATGAACGCGAGCGTGTTCTCGGGTCCGTACGGTTCTGCACCTGCCGGGGTGTTCTTGAGGAGGTAGTAGAGGCCGAGGGCGCTGCCGCCCAGGTAGGTGCGGTACAGCTCCTCCGGGGGCTCCTCAACGTCCAGCGTTCCGGTGGTCAAGTCGACGTGGAGAATCTTCCCTGCGTAACCGAACATCTCGTGGCTCTCCTTGGTGACTCGGTGGTGGGGCCAGGATAGTTCAAGAGCGTGGATCGCCGAGCCGGTGGTCCACGCTCTCGAGCCGTCGATTCGTGGTGTCAGCTCCTGGTCGCCAGGGCGTCGCGGATCTGCGTCAGGAGATCGAGTTCGGTGGGTCCCGAAGGCTCCTCCTCGGTTCCTGGCGTCCGTGCCTTGTAGGCGTTGTACGGCTTGACGATGAAGAAGAACACCGCCGCGGCGACGAGCAGGAAGGCCACGACGGCGGTGATGAACGTTCCGATCAGAATTGCGGAGTCATTGATGGTCCAGATGATCGTATCGAAGCTCGGCTCGCCAAATGGGATCGCGACGATCGGCATTAGGACGCTCTCGACGAGTGCAGTGATCAAGGCAATGAACGCGAGACCCATGATGATGCCAACGGCGATGTCGATCATGTTACCCTTGGCGATGAAGTCGCGGAATTCCTGAACCATCCGTGTACCTCCTGTGGAGCGGGTTGACGTGCGAAGATTAGGTGACGTCGATCCCCGCACCAAGCCGACCCAACCCAAGTGGTATCCGCAGGAGCGCTCGAGTAGTCAGCAGCGCCCCCCGGTGTGAGCCGGGGGGCGCTGCACTCAGCTACTCAGCTACTCAGCTACTCGATTCCGAACCGGCGCCTTTATCCGCGAAGATCTCTCCGATCGCTCCGAGAGATCCGAGAATTCCGCTTGTCTCGAGCGGCAGGAAGAGCTTCGTCGCCTGACCGTCCGCCACCCCTTGGAGTGCCTCGAGGTACTTGATGGCGATGAGGTCCGGTGTCGGATCGCCGGCGTGGATTGCCCCGTACACCCGCTCAATTGCCTGGCCTTCGCCCTCGGCGACCGTGAGCAGGCGGAACTGCTCCGCGTCGGCGACTTCCCTGATCGCCTGCGCCTGCCCCTCAGCCTCCAAGATCCGGGACTGTTTCACACCCTCAGCCCGGAGAATCTGGGACCGCTTCTCACCCTCAGCCTCAGTGACGACCGCTCGACGCTCTCTCTCCGCTTTCATCTGCCGGTGCATGGCCTGCGTGACGTCGACGGGCGGGTCGATCCGCTGGATTTCGACTCGAACGACTCTCGTGCCCCAAACGTCGGTCGCCTCGTCGAGGATCTGCCGGAGCTCGGTGTTGATCGTCTCGCGCGAGGTCAGCGCCTCGTCGAGGTCCATGTCTCCGATCACGTTACGAAGGTTGGTCTGCGCTAGCTTGGTCGCGGCGAGAACGAAGTTGGATATGTTGTACTTGAGCTTCACCGGATCAGTCGCCTGGTAGTAGACGACGGCGTCGACGGTGACGACCACGTTGTCTTTGGTGATCACTTCCTGCGGTGGCACGTCGACGACTTGCTCGCGCATGTCGACCTTCTTCATCTTCTCGATGAAGGGGACGATCATGTGGAAACCCGGGCCGACGGTCTTGCGATACCGGCCGAATCGCTCGATAAGGCCCTGTTCGTGCTGCTGGACGATCTTGATGGCGAGCGCCACATAGATCACGAGGAGCACGATGAAGGACAGGACTACTACTGCTGCTGCAGTCATTGTTTTCCCTTTCTGTCAGATGACTTGCCTCTGCTGTCTAGTCGGTGGTCGGGGGAATGGGCTCGACGACGAAGCGGGTGCCGCTCACCTCAGTGATTCTCACCTTTGCACCCGCGGGAATTTCGATGTCGGAATCGACGGTTGCGCGCCATTCCTCGGTGCCCATCTTGACCATTCCGCTCGTGTCGTAGCGACGCACCGGCTGGAGAACGAGTGCGGACCTGCCGACGTATCGGGTCGCACCGGCCTGAGCCGTGTCCTCGCCGTCCTGTTCCTGCCTCGCGAATCGCTGGAGAACGCCTAGGAAGATGACGGAGATGACGACGAACGTGACGAGTTGGAGTGGCACCGACACACCCATGAAGGCGAGGATTGCGGCTGCGGCCGCACCGACGGCGAAGGGGAGGAGGAAGAATCCAACGGTGAGGAGTTCTCCTACTGCGAGGATTACCGCCGCGCCGACCCAGATCCATCTCCATTGTTCAGCGTCCACGTCTGCTCCCTTCGGTGCGAGGATCGCCACGGCGGCAAACGCTATGCCGAGCAACCCGATGGTGAGCCAGATCCAGATCGCACTCGACCCGGCCGGTTCGTTCTTGTGTCTATTCACTCGTGCGGAGCCGCGGTAGGCGGCGGCCCATGCTTCAGCGAATACTGCGAGGTCGGCTCCGACGACGCTATCGACCGATTGGCCGGCGGCAGCCGCTTCGGTGAGGTGATCGGTCAGTTCGTCGCGCATTTCTACGACGCGTTCGCTTGGAACGCCGGTGTCGCTCCAGTAGCGGGCACACTCGGCGACGGTCTTGTCGATGCTGCGGTCAGTCATGCTCACCTCCGTTCAGTATTGCCGATACTCCGGCGCTCAGATCCTTCCACTCTGTCGACCACTCCCGGAGACGGACCGTTCCCGGATTGACGATCCGGTAGTACTTCCGGGGTGGACCGCTTCCGTCCGCCTCGACGAAGTATCCCTCGACCAGGCCGGCCCTCTGGAGTCGCGAGAGCGTCGGGTAGATGCTGCCATCGCTCACGAGTTTGACGCCGCGTTCGTTCAGTTTGGCCGCCATTTCGTATCCATAACTCGGTTCTTCGTCGATGAGCGAGAGCAGGCACATGTCGAGCACTCCCTTGAGGAGTTGCGAGCTGTGATCCACGGTCCACTCCTTCCGTACCTTGTGATGTCAGATATGTTGGTTCATCGAATACCCTGGATCAAGGAATATCATGGATTGAGTGAAATGTCAAGAGTCGTTGGTCAGAAGACACGAGCTGGGAGCTACCAGCTGCCGGTTGCCAGCCGCCGGCAAGAGGACTGCGGAGCAGTCAGCATTTTGGGCGCCAGACGTTCTCCCCGAACGCCCTGACGAGGAGTCGGTACAGGACGGGGTCGTAGGCGAGGAGTTCGTCTCTCGTGTCGACATGGTTGTGGATCTGGTCCTTCTCGTCCTTCTCCTCGTTGTTGGCGTCGAAGAACGACTGGACACCTTCGGCCCAGTACATGTCCGAGTTCACCTCGGCGACGGTGTTCCTCCACAGATCAGCAGCGATGGCACGGCTGTAGGCATCCTCGATGGCCCGATCCAGATCGTGGTCGACGAGTGAGATTCCGAATCGGCGGATCGTCCAGCCGAAGTCACGGACGAACATGTCTTCGCCCTCGAAGTGATCGGATTCGAGACACAGGAGGTTCTCCTCGGCGCCGGCGGCGACCGGGATTTCCTCTGTGCCGGGGAACGAACGACCGAGTCTCCGCCAATCGGTGCCGGGGTGGATCGTGTAGATGTCCTCGAACTCCGGCAGGGCTGTGATGAACTGGTCCCGTCCAATGACGGCCACATGGTCGATCGATCCGGCGACGGATTCGGCAAGATCGGGTCGTGCGGCGAGTAGGGCTGCTATTCGCGCTGCCGCGGCTTCGAGAGCGGCGTCATCGACGGACGCTGCCGCAACGATGGCGATGGCGTTCTGCTCGCACGCCTTGCGATAGAAATCATCGTCGGTGCCGACACTCTCGATCATGCAGTCCTGCCGCGGAGTGGTCGTCGTGGTCGACGTGGATGACACCGTGGTGGTCGGTGGCGCGCCGGTAGTTGGAGGGTTCGTGCTGCTCGAGGCAGAGAGCGGGGCGAACGTGCTCGTGGTGCCGGCCGCAGGTTGACCCGATGCGGACTGGCACCCGGCGGCGATGATCGCCGCGGCGACCAGGAACACGATCGATCGGAAGGCTCGCATTGAACGCAGATGCTACGGATACCGTGGGCCAAGACCGAGGTTCCCATCAAATGTGCCCAACATCGCCACATGTCCGCTAGCTTATCCACAGGGCACAACGGGCGGTTGCACGGCAACCGAACGAAATGGTAGGAACATGCGGTCAAGAAACGACCGGCTCCTTGACATGACCGCGCGGCGGTTTGAGATAGGGGTCCACGTCGGCGTGCTCAGGAATCGCATTGAAGACACTGCGCTCGAGGACCCGTACATCACGATCGACGGTCGGCGGCTGGTGAACTTCGGCTCGGCTGCCTATCTGGCCCTCGGTCGGGACCCGAGGCTGAAGACGGCGGCGATCGATTCGATCGAACGCTACGGCACGGTGTACTCGTCGTCGATTGCCTACACGTCGCTGCCGCTCTACGCCGTTCTCGAGGACAAGCTTCGACAGATCTTCGATGCACCGGTGGTGGTCGCGCAGACTACGACGCTGACGCATCTCGCGGTCCTTCCCGTGGCCATCGCACCAGAGGACCACGTCCTCGTCGACGCGCATGCCCACTCCTCGGTGCATCTGGCTGCGACGGCGGTCAGGGGTATGGGGGCGACGGTCGAGGCAGTTCCTCACAACGATGTCACCGCCCTTCGGCAGCGGGTGAGCGAGTTGACTTCGTCGGAAGGACGCGTCTGGTATCTCGCAGACGGCATCTACTCGATGTTGGGCGACCTCGCGCCCGTTCGTGACATCGTCGAACTGCTCGACGACTTCCCGACGTTGCACTGCTACTTCGACGACGCTCACGGGTTCGGGTGGCAGGGTTTGCATGGCAGAGGCTCTGTCCTGCATCAGGTGCCGTGGCACGAGCGGATGATCGTCGTGGCAGGACTGTCGAAGTCCTTCGGGGCGCTCGGTGCGGTTGCCGCCTTCGGCGACGCCGCCCTTGCGAGGCGGGTACAGGCGTGCGGCGGGCCTGTGACGTTCTCCGGTCCGATGCAGCCCGCTGGTCTCGGCGCCGCCGTAGCTTCCGCAGACATTCACCTCTCCGGCGAGCACGCCGAGCGCCAAGCTCGGCTCCTTCGCCAGATCGACCTGGTGCGAACGCGGCTCTCCGCGCTGCAACTCCCGGTGCTCTCGCTGGCAACGTCACCGATCTGGTTCATTCGGATCGGCACGGTGGGCCTGATCGAGCTTCTGAACAGGCTCAGGGCCGAGGGCTACTACGTGAACCCTTCGACATTCCCGATGGTCCCGATCGGATACGCCGGCGTTCGCTTCACACAGACGCTGTACCACTCGGACGAGCACATCGAGGGCCTGCTCGACGCGCTCGGGCGTCACGTGCCCGATGTCGTTGACGATGTCGACATCTCGATCGACCTGCGCGGCGAAGGACCGGTCGAGTTTGCGGATGAGGACACACTCGGCACGGCGCTCGCGGAGTAGGCCTACACCCTGGACGAAGGCTTGCCGATAGAGATGGGACATGCGTGCAATCGCTCGTTCCCAGTGGCTCGGACGTGCGGTCAAGGGGCTTGCCGGTCTTCCACGGTGGCCGCTGATCGCCATGATCTTCCTCGGTGTGTCCGGGGTGGCCTGGTTGGTCGCGCCGAGAGCCGTTGGAGAGCCCCTGTCGTTCGCGGCGATCTTCTTCGGGGCACTCGTGGCCGGACTCGCGTTCATCCGTCGTTCCCGACTGCTCACCGGTCGAGAGCGTCAGGCGTGGACCCTGGTGGGGTGGGGATTCACGGTTGGATCGTTCGGCATGGTCGCGCTGGGGGTGACCACCGCTATCCAAGGCGAGGCCCCTGCGTTCGGTCCGGCCGATGCGGTCTTCATCCTTGGCTATGTCGGTGTACTGATCGGTTTTACGGCACTCCCTCACACGGCGGGCACGCGATTGCTGAGGGTCAGGACTGGCCTGGACGGGCTCATCGGCGCCGTTGCTGTTGGAGCGTTGCTGTGGACGTTCGTCCTCGAGTCCGTTGTGGACAGCTCCAACGGCATCCCCACCTGGCAGAACCTCGTCGGATCCGCATACCCCTTTATCGACCTCGCCGCCCTCGTCGTATTCATGATCGTCACGGTGCGGCAGTCGAGCATGCGGTTCGATCTGCGGATCATGCTGCTCGGAACCGGGATATTCGCCCAGGCGGTCGCCGACGTGCAGTTCTTCGTTACGGGCGTGGGAAACTCGCTTACCGAGGCGCAGCCGGCTCAACTCCTCTACATGTTCGCCATCGGGTGTTACCTGGCTACTTCCGCCATCGTCGAGCGGGTGCCACCGACACGGGAGTACGCCATTCGTCGCCCTCCGCTCTGGTCACTGGTCGCGCCGTACGGTGCGGCGGCTGCCATGGTCGTCGTTCTCGCCACCCGGCTGTCGGACGCGCAACTCGCGCGGGCCGACCAGATCCTCATCGTCGCCACGTTCATCGTCGGCGTGCTGGTGATCGGCCGACAGGGAATCGCCATTCGCGAGAACAGGATGATCGTCGAGCGGCAACGATCCGATCTCGTCTCCTCAATCTCCCACGAGTTGCGAACGCCACTGACCGCGATGGTCGGATTCCTTGCCATACTCCATGAAGACCCAAAACTCGACCTCGCTGAGCGAATCGAGATGATCGAGGTGGTCATGGATCAGGCGGATTACCTCGAGCGCATCGTCAAGGACCTTCTCCGCCTCGCACACGACGACCCGACCCGGATGAATCTCAACCTGTCGGAGGAGAACGTCGAGACGATGGTCGAACGCGCGGTTCATGCCACGACGCTCGATCCCACCACTGTGGTGATCGATGTTGATCCGAATCTCTTCGCGATCGTCGACGGAAGTCGGATCCAGCAGATCCTTGTGAACTTGCTCTCCAATGCCAGCCGATATGGTGGTGATCGCTATCTCGTCGCAGGCTACGCCGAAGGGAGTCGGCTCGTCATCGAGGTCCACGATTCGGGACCGGGCGTTCCGAAGAAAGACGAAATTGTGATCTGGGAACGGTTCGAGCGAGGGCCTAATCGATACAACGCCTCCGTCCCCGGGTCGGGTATCGGGCTTGCAATGGTGAGGGCGATCACCGAGGCTCACGGTGGCCGGGCGACATACCGCCCATCGGACCGACTCGGTGGTGCTTGCTTCGCCATCGATCTTCCCGGGCGCGTCGGGAAACAGGAGACGAACCTCGTTGCGCCGTCCAGAACAATGGCGATTGGCTAAGGCCGAACTCCCAGCTCCCAGCTTCCAGCTACGAGCTTCCGGCTTCCGGCGGCAGGCCAAGTGCCTGACTCCTGCTGGTAGCTGGCAGCTCCCGTCTTTCAGTTTCCCGCTTCCCGCTTCGAGCTTCCAACCGCAGGTCAGACACCTGAATCCTGCTGACAGCTGGCAGCTGGTAGCGCCTGTTGCCTGTCGCCCGTCACCTCTCGCCCTCGCGGAAACCCAGACGGTCCCCTTCGACGACGACTTCGATCTGATCTCCGTCTCTGAACGTGCCATCCAGGATGGCCAGGGCCAGCGGGTCGGCGATCGCCGTTTGGATGAGACGCTTGAGCGGCCGTGCCCCGTAGACGGCGTCGTAGCCGTGTTCGGTCAGCCAGTCGGCGGCATCGTCCGACAGGGCCACGTCGATACGTCGATCGGCGAGCCTTCCCTGGAGCTCTGAGAACAGGATCGTGGAGATCGCCCTCAGGTCGTCTTTCGTGAGCCGATGGAAGACGATCACATCGTCGATTCGGTTCAGGAATTCCGGTCGGAAGCGGCTTCGCACCGCGTCCATCACCAGGGCGGCCACGGTCTCCTCGGGCAACCCAGGGTCGATGAACTGCGACCCGAGATTCGAGGTCATGATCAGCACCGTGTTTGAGAAGTTGACGGTGCGGCCCTGCCCGTCGGTCAACCTTCCATCGTCGAGCAGTTGGAGCAGGACGTTGAACACATCCGGGTGGGCCTTCTCGACCTCGTCGAGGAGGATGAAGGAGTAGGGCCGACGACGCACCGCCTCGGTCAGCTGACCACCCTCGTCGTATCCAACGTACCCGGGTGGTGCGCCGATCAGGCGGCTCACCGAGTGCTTTTCCATGTACTCGGACATGTCGATGCGGACCATCGCCCGCTCGTCGTCGAACAGGAAGCTTGCGAGTGCACGGGCGAGCTCCGTCTTGCCAACACCCGTTGGTCCGAGGAAGAGGAACGAGCCGATCGGCCGGTTGGGGTCGGAGAGTCCGGCGCGAGACCGACGGATGGCGTTCGCCACTGACTCGACCGCGTCGTTCTGACCGACGAGACGCTCGTGGAGATGCTCCTCGAGTCGAACGAGCTTCTGGACCTCACCCTCCACCAGCTTTGAGACCGGAATCCCGGTCCAACGGCTCACGACCTCAGCGACGTCCTCTTCGTCGACCTCCTCCTTCAGCATCTTGGTGACCGACTGCAGCTCCTCGAGCTTCTCCTGGCGATCGGCGAGGTCGCGCTCGAGGGCGGGGAGGGACCCGTAGCGGAGCTCGGCTGCCTGTCGTAGATCACCTTCCCGCTCCGCTCGATCGGCAGTCGCGCGAGTCTCCTCGATATCGTGTTTCGTGGCTCGGATGCCGCCGATCGCATCCTTCTCGAGCTGCCAGTGGGCAGACAGTTCGTCGAGGTCTTCGGCGAGATCCGCGAGCTCCTGTTCGATGACTGCGAGCCGGTCCATAGAAGCGGCGTCGGTCTCCTTGGTGAGCGCCTGGCGTTCGATTTCGAGCTGGCGTCGTCGTCGGGTCAGCTCGTCGATCTCTTCCGGCATGGAGTCGATCTCGATCCGTAGCCGCGAGGCGGACTCATCGATGAGGTCGATCGCCTTGTCGGGGAGGAGACGGCCGGTGATGTAGCGATCGGAGAGCACGGCGGCGGCGACCAGCGAGGCGTCGGTGATTCGCACACCGTGGTGGACCTCGTAGCGCTCTTTGAGACCCCGGAGGATTCCGATCGCATCCTCCACCGAAGGCGGTTCGACGAGGACCGGTTGGAATCGCCGTTCGAGTGCCGAGTCCTTCTCGATGTACTTGCGGTACTCGTCGAGGGTCGTTGCCCCAATCATCCGGAGTTCGCCGCGTGCGAGCATCGGCTTCAGCATGTTGGAGGCATCTACTGATCCCTCCGAGGCGCCGGCTCCCACGATGGTGTGCATCTCGTCGATGAAGGTGATGATCCGGCCTTCGGCAGACTTGATCTCGCTCAGGACGGCCTGGAGGCGCTCTTCGAACTCGCCGCGATACTTGGCGCCGGCAACGAGTGTGCCCATGTCGAGACCGACGATCCGTTTGTTCTTCAGACCTTCGGGAACGTCACCATCGACGATCCGTTGGGCGAGTCCTTCGACGATGGCCGTCTTTCCGACACCGGGTTCCCCGATGAGCACCGGGTTGTTCTTGGTCCGGCGTGACAGCACCTGGATCGTGCGACGGATCTCCTCGTCGCGGCCGATGACGGGATCGAGGTTCCCTTGCTGAGCGAGTTCGGTGAGGTCGCGTCCGTACTTCTCAAGCGGTGCGAATGTGTCCTCGGGGTTCTGCGAGGTGATCCGCTGGCTGCCACGGACTTCGGTGAGCGCTCCGAGAATCGCGTCTTTCGTGACGCCCACTCGCCTGAGCAGGCCGCCGACCGATCCGGTGGATGCGGAGAGAGCGAGCAGCAGGTGCTCCACCGAGACGTAGTCATCCTTCAGGGTCCGGCGTTCGTTCTCGGCTGCATCGAGAATCGCGAGCGAATCAGGTGCGAAGGCGACGTCGCTTCCACCGACCACGGTTGGGATAGCATCGAGCGACTCCTCAACCGGGCCGGCGATATCGGTCGCGTGGATGTCGAGTTTCGCCAGGATCGGGTAGATGAGGCCGTCGGTCTGAGCCAGAAGACCCGCAACCAGGTGCTCGGGTTCTACGTACGGATGGGTACGCTGCGTTGCGAGGTCGCGTGCGGAGAGGATGGCCTGTTGCGATTTCTGTGTGAAGGCGTTGAAGTCCATGGGGATCCGTTCTTCGTCGTTCTAAGTCTGTCGATTGTTCAACACCACGAATGATACACGTATGCCAAGAAATCTGAGTCGATATGTATCAAGTTTGACGGTGAGTGGTATATGGTGAACTTCTCCGACCGAGGCGGCTGGTGGGTCGTTGCCCAAGTCGGCCTCTTTGGTCTGTACGCCCTTGCCATGTTCGGAACCGAGAGCATCACTGAAGGGATCGGTCTGGGGTTCGCCAGAGTCACCGGCATCGGCATGGTGGTGATCGCTGCGGTCATTGGGATCTGGTCGTTCATTGTTCTCGGTCGGAACCTCACCATCTACCCGTATCCGGCCCATGAAGCCACATTGACGGATCGTGGGCCGTATCGCCTGGTCCGGCACCCGATCTACCTCGCCGTCATCGTCGGTGGCGTGGGTTTGGCACTCGCATGGCTGAATACTGCCGGAGTGCTCGTGGCGCTCGTGTTCATTCCCTTCTTCGGGGCGAAGACCGGATTTGAGGAGGAAGGACTGGCCGAGCACGTCCCCGGCTACCGGGAATACCGATCTGCGATCCCATATCGGATCATCCCCTGGTTCATGTGATCCTTCTTTCGGGATCATGTCGGAAATGGAAGTGCCGCTGTCGGCGTTGACTCCGAGAACCGAACAAGGAGTTGACCGATGCCGAAAGCTGTCTGGAATGGAACCGTCCTCGCCGAGAGTGATGACATCGTGATCGTTGAGGGGAATCACTATTTCCCGCCGTCGTCTCTCAACGACGAGTTCTTCGCCCCGAGTGATCGAGAGAGCCGGTGCCCGTGGAAGGGTACGGCCGGGTACTACGACGTCACCGTTGGCGAGGAAACGAACCCCGGTGCGGCGTGGTTCTACGCCAAACCGAAATCCGGAGCAGAGGATATCAAGGGCCGGGTCGCCTTCTGGCGCGGCGTCCGAATCGAGGTCTGACCGCAGCGTTATCCTGAAACTCCGCTACCACGGAGTCGCATGATCCCCATCCGAATCGTTGAGACCGAGCGAGAGGGTTTTGACGAACCCGTCGTTGAGCTATGGATGGAGAACGAGTTCGTCGGGATGGCCTTCTGGGACGGCTCGTCGACGATCGTTCAGATCTATCCCGCCGGGGACGACGACGTCCACGACCTCGAGATGCGGGATCTCTTTCGAGCCCTGGAGATGGCCGAGCGTATTGTCGATCCTTTGGCGTTCGACCAAGTTGAAGGCCTCATCCAATTGGGTGGTGGTCGGGCTCAGGCGAAGCGAGAGGAGCTGGAAGACGACTGGTCGGACGAGGATCCTTCCACGGTTGAGCTCCTTTCCGAGTTCGATCCGTTGACCGCGTTCCGATCGGAGGACGGCGAGGGGTTCTTTCCGAAGGACGTCGCGGAGCGTTTCGTTCGTCGTTGCGACGAACTGCGGCTCGCTGTCGTCGAGATGGAGGGCTTCGATTTCGTCTCCGGCGAGTTGAAGGCTCGCCCGGGCCTCGAGCTCGTGGTTCCCCCCCAACCGATCATGTCGGCTGCCGAGTTCTGCTCGCACGCGAACGCCACAGCCCTCGACCACCTCACCGGCTGGCCGCGTCGGGATTCGCTCGTTGTGGCCTTCGTTGTCCAGCAACAGGATGGCGAGACGATCGTGGCGTGACGGGCCCGGCTTCGCCGGGTGTACCCGGTAGTGGGTGTTCGGTATGAGTAACATCCGCGAATCGCGATCGAGGGAGATTTGACTGATGTTTGACTACAAAGAGTTGAAGACCTACTGGTGGCTGTTCCTGGTCTCCGGGTTGTTGAGCATCGCCATTGGTGGGGCGCTGGTGTTCTGGCCGGGCAAGACCCTGACGGTGGTCGGTTGGCTCATCGGCTTCTGGATGCTCTTCTTCGGCATCCTTCGGATCGTGATGGCGCTCTTCGGTGGCAAGGCGGACGGGCGATGGATCATCCTCATCGTCGGCATCGTCGGTGTGGCACTGGGCATCGTCGTGATGAAGAACCCCGCCGAGACCATCGGGATCATCGCCCTTATCGCAGCGATCTTCTGGATCATCAGTGGGATCATCGACGTCTTCCGGGGTATCACGGATGGAGACATGCCCTCTCGCGGCTGGGTCATTGTCGGCGGTCTGGCAGCGATCGGGGCGGGTGCGATTCTGCTGCTGTGGCCTGCGGCAACGGTCACGGTGCTCGCGATCATCGCCGGGATCTTCTTCTTCATCGATGGCGTCATGCAGATCATGGCCGGCTTCGAGATCAAGAAAGCCTGATGATCCGACTTCGCCGGGTGAAGTCGGTTGTCGGCGAAGTGGACTTCTCTAGCTGGCCGCTGGTTGCTGGTAGCTGACCACTCACCGCCCCGAGGCCCTATCCCACGCTTTCGTCTTCGCCCACTGCCTCGGACTGTCTGTCGTACCACGCTGCG
>CAXMQO010000104.1:0-21136 GCA_964195515.1 uncultured Saprospiraceae bacterium
CTGTCGTATCTGCCACCCATCGTGGTCGGGCTCGGATCGTGGATCTTCTGGAGGGCGAACCGCAGTTGGCGACGAGATTGGAGAGTCGAACGGCGCGGCGACGTCGTCCCGACCTGAACCGCGGGCGTCCCGTTCCGCGGGCCGACAGCGCCGCCGGCGGGGACGCGAACCCTGGGTATCTCGCGGTGGGGTTAGAGGATGGCGGCGATGAGGATCTCAACCAACTGCAGGAGGGCGAACCAGACCAGCCACCCTCCGATCGCCGTTCCGACGGCGCGTCCCGTCGAGAAGTCGAGACCTTCACGGATCGCGACCACGGATGCGACGAGCACCCACACCGCAGCGACCGGTCCAAGAAACGGGATCACCCCGATGACCCGTGGCGCCTGAGCGAAACCGAGGACACGCAGCATCTCCCCCACATCGGTCGTGCCCTTGAAGATCCTCCCACCGATCCACCAAGTGATCACAGCCCAGACGACCCAGCCGATGATTGCCAGGAGGATCCCGACGCCGACCATGACGAAGATGCCGCCCTCTCCCGGCATCGGGAAGTCGCCGATCCCCAACCAGCCGCGGATCGATTCCCAGATGTCGGCGCCGAAAATGTCCTGCGTGTTCTCGTAGCCGACCCATGAGCCGACGGCCGCCAGGGCGTTGGCCAAGACGACGACGAAGAAGGCTTGCCGCGTGAGGGCGGTCGTATGCTCGGCGCGGTTGTAGAACTCGAGATCGAGTGCAGCCGCGCGGATCATATTGCGGATCAAGGGTTCCCTTCCGGAGGACGGCCGAACGATAGAGGTGTTAGCGATTCTCGATCCATTGACCAAGTGCCGCACCGATCTCGTCGGGCGAATCCTCCTGGATGAAGTGCGATCCGGTGACCCTCACCTCGATCTGGTTCGGCCAACGGCGACAGAATTCGCGTTGCGGGCCCACGAGGATCGCCCCCGGCACCGCGTCGATGAAGAGCTTCGGGACATTGCTCGTCGACAGCCACCGGCCGTAGTCGTCGATGATGGCGGCGACATCCCCCGGATCCCCATCGAACGGAATCTCCCGTGGCCAGGTCAGCGTCGGCCTGCGATCCTCCCCGGGATTCTGGAACGGACGACGGTACTCACCCATCTCCTCATCGCTCAGCTCTCGGATGATGGAAGCCGGCAAGATCCGTTCCACGAACACGTTCTTCTCGAGCACGATCTGCTCGCCGGAGCTGGATCTCATCGCCTGGAAGATGCGTCGGGAAGATTCCGGCCAGTCGTTCCAGCTGACGGGGCGCACGATCGCCTCCATGTATGCGATACCGGCGATCGCGTCACGGTGGCGGTTCGCCCAGTCAAACCCGAGGGCCGACCCCCAGTCGTGAACGACCAACGTCACCGCTTGCTCAACACCGATCGCGTCAAGGAAAGCGTCGAGATAACGTCGATGATCGACGAAGCGGTACTCGAGGCCGGGAACCTTGTCCGAGTCTCCCATGCCGATCAGATCCGGAGCGACGCACCGTCCCAAACCGACGACATGTGGAATCACGTTTCTCCACAAATACGACGACGTTGGGTTGCCGTGGAGAAAGACGATCGGATCCCCCTCCCCCACGTCGATGTAGGCCATCTGCGAGTCGAGGACTTCTATTCGGTGCTTCTCCATGAGCCTCCTCAAGCACTGAGGCTAGGAGATAGGGCCGGCGGTAGCATCGGTTGTTCGTGAACGTCCCCGAGATCACCCGCCATTCCCTCCTTGCCGGCACGCAAGGCATCACAGGACCGACGGTCGTGATCGATACCTTCCGCGCCTTCACAACGGCGGCGTACTTGCTCGACCGAGGCGTGGATCGGATTGTGCTCACCGAGACCCTCGATGAAGCTCGCTCGCGATCACGGCTGATCCCCGATTCGATCCTGTGCGGAGAGGAAGGCGGTCGCAGACCCGATGACTTCGACCTCGGCAATTCTCCGGTCGAAGCCGAGCGCTACCTCGATCCCGAATGTGGCGTTGTCGTCATGCGAACCTCGTCGGGAACCCAAAGCGTCGTGAGTGCGCTGCGCTCCGGGGCGGATCCCGTCTACGCGGCAGGTCTCGTCGTCGCAGGAGCGACCGCCTCGGCTGTCCGAAGCCACCCTCAGGTGACAATCGTCGCATCGGGCCTCGGTGGCATCACGCCGGCAGATGAGGATGAGGAGACCGCCGGTCTCATTTCGGAGCAGCTCCGCGGAGAGCCGGCCGATCCCAGTCGTCTCCACCGAATCCGATCCGGCGCAGGCGCCGACCGCCTCCGTACGACGCCCTGGATCGATCCCGGGGATCTGGAGCGATGCCTTGAGGTCGACCGATTCGACTTCACGATGCGGGTCAAACTCGAAGACGGCGTGGCAGTTCTTCGACGAGAAGACTTGTGAGCTTCCAGCTACCAGCTTCCAGCCTCCAGCGGGAGAGAGCCGTCGCGAACTGCGGAATACCGCACACGGAACGGTGAGGACAGACTTCCTAAAGATTCGATGTGCCGTTTCCGATACATCGTGATGCGCTGGAAGAAGCGACGCGACGAGGGAGAGTCTCGCTCAGACCTCGAACGTCATAAGGAAGTGACAGCCGATCGACTGAGGTACGTTCTGTCCCGCGAACTCGACTTCGGGGATCAGGATCCCAAAGAGGTCGAAGCGCGCCTGAGGAACATGGTCTACGGGACCAACCGAAAGTAGGCAGATCCGAGCGTGTGGGTTCCGTCAGGTACCCGCAGTTTCGTTCGGCCTGAAGAACGTCGCAATCTGTGCAGCTGCGGCCACGATGCCCCCGATGACGAGCGCCGCTCCGACCCACCCATTCAGCGAATCTTCGATTCCGAGCATCGCGTCGATCGAGAACTCCCCCGGCCCGCCGATCGCGATCGCAGCGCCGACGGTGCCGAGCACCAAGACGTACTCCCATCCCTCGTCCGGCCGCGCGGTCACCCAGAAGCCCACAGAGCGATGCACCGTCCAGAACGCGACCACCATCACCGCTACGAGGCCTGCGGCAGCAAGCGGAGTCCCGAGACCGACAACTAGGAGCACTCCTACCCCAATCTCGGTTGCCGTCGACGCGAACCACTGCAACTCGGGTTGGCGGAATCCGATACTCCCGAACCAGTTCGCAGTCTTGACCCGGCCGCGGGCGTGTTTGACGCCGTGGGCCAAGACGACCGCCCCCGCGATCACGCGCAGCAGCGCCATCGTCCAGTCAATCGATTCGATCACTGTTCTCTCCTTCTGGTCTCGGATGGCATGGCGCTCCGGTCGCTCCTACCCCATCGTGGTCGTGTGAGTCGGTTCCACAACGATGACGATGCGTTCGTCACCGGGTTGGTGCCACGGGTAGCGGTCGAGTCCGAGATACTTGTGAGCCATCGAGTTGATGAACACAAGGTCGGGGTCGTCCTCCACGTCCACCACGACACCACGGGTCTCGAGGTAGCGATACGGGTCATCGGGGTCGAGGATGGAGAGTGAGACGCGTCGGTCGGCACGCGTGTTTCGATACTTCTGACGGGTCTTGGTCTGGGAGAAACGAATCCGCGACCCGTCCCAACCGAACCAGACCGGGCTGTTCTGGGGCTCGCCGCTCGGACCGATCGTCGCGACCGAAGCGAACGCCTGCTTGTCGAGGATGTCCGTGTGAGAGTCTGGGATGAGCATCTCGTTCCTTCCGTTCTATGAGGTGAACAGTGACTAGCGCGTTTCTTGTTCCCACGTTGACCCTGTACGAGCCGCCGAACCGCAGGTACGATCGCCCTGGGCAATGTGAACGGGGAAAGGAAGATCCATGGAACTCGACTCGCACGGCGTCGAGCAGAAGACATTTGACGTCGTCAGAAGAGGATACGACCAAGCGCAGGTCGCAGAGTTCCTTGAGAAGGTGGCCAACTCGATGTCTCACACGGACGAGCGCCGAAAGATCGCCGAGGTTCGGACAGAACAGCTCGAGCGCGAATTCCGCAATCTCAAGACACGGGCCGACGCCACGATTCAGGAGACCGTCGCCGCCCGGGTCCGACTTCTGGACGCGGCGCCCGACGGCACCCCGGCCGCCAGCATCGAGCCCTCGAACACAGCCGTAGTCAATCGGGCGAAGCTTGAAGCTCAGCAGATCATCGAACAGGCGAACGTTCGAGCAACCACCATGCATGCAGAAGCGGAGGCGGTCATTGGAGGTGCGCTTTCGACGTCCGCGAAGATCAATCAGGAGAGGAACGACCTGCTCGGGTCCACGGGAGCAGAACGGGCCGGTCTGATCGCTGCCGCGATCGAAGAAGCGGCGGCAATCAGAGATGAGGCGATGCAGGTCGGCGAACACGCAAGAGCAGAAGCCGCCGGACATGCCGCCAAGATTCGCC
Source organism: uncultured Saprospiraceae bacterium (assembly GCA_964195515.1). GTDB lineage: Bacteria > Actinomycetota > Acidimicrobiia > Spongiisociales > UBA5794 > JAHEEL01. The sequence goes on from CAXMQO010000104.1 coordinate 4,376, forward strand.
ACAGGGCCGAAATCGACGCAGAGCGGTTGACGACCGAGGCCCGGATGAGAGCTCGAGAGATCACGGCAAACGCCGAACAACAGCGCGAGGAGTCGCTCGCAAGCGTCGAGAAGTCCGGCACGCGCCATGGGGAGATCGATCAGCGTGCAGAGTCGCCTGTCCCGGCCCACGCTCTGGAACCGAGCGACCAGGCGGTCAGCGCCGCCGACGAGTTCGAACAGATCGCCGTCGATCTTCGTGAGGAATCGGCCGAGGATGAATTGGTGTCTGCGGCGGAGGGTTCGAAGGTCACGCGATACAAGTCCAGGTCTGCGAATCTTCCGCACCTCGGAGACGATGCTGCATCGGTGATCGGGTCACTGGGAAATCTCCGCTCGAAGCACTAATTCGGCGTTGAGCTGGTGGCTACCAGCTACCAGCAAGACAGGCCACGAGCTGCTACTTGTGTCTTTCTACTTGTGTCCTGCTACTGGTGTCACGGCACCACCAGCACGGGACACGGGGCCTCGTGCACGACATGATTTGCCACTGAGCCGACGACCATCCTGCGGAACAGTCCGGCCCCGCGACGACCGACCACGAGGAGGTCGGCATCGACTCTTCTGCACATGTCGATGAGCCGCGCTGACGGCTCTCCGATTTCCTCATATGTCTCGTACTCCACGCCGGTGAGGTCAACGGAGCGAAGCGTGAGATCGAGAACATCACGCTGCGCATCCGAAAGCGAGTCGCCGAGCGCTTCGGCGGTAGGCGGAGAACCAACGATCCCCCACCACCCTTCCGGCGGTCGAACGACCGTCACGACAGCGAGCTTCGCAGATTGGGCACGGGCCAACGCGCCCGCTGTCCGTGCGGCCGCGATTGAGTGTTCAGAACCGTCGACGCCAACCACGATGACTTTGGGATCCCAACCCTCCACGGCGACACCTCCTCATGCTCTGATGTGAGCGTATCGGACGGCACAGCGATAGGGAAGGGGCGAAAGCCTTGTGCTCTCGCCGTATCCGGTCGACCCTCCTACCGTTCCCCTACCGGGGGCATTTGCGCGGTCCCCGGCGGGAGACGAAGACAAGCCCAACGGCCCTACCCCGGCCGCGAGTAGTTCGCCAGAGTGTTCATTCGGAGGGGACGATGTACCAGATTTTGGAAGCAGAGCCGATCGCGCCGGACGTGAGACGAATCGTCGTCGAAGCGCCGAAGGTCGCGAAGAAACACCAGGCGGGCCAGTTCGTCATCGTGCGGGTCACGCCGAACGGTGAGCGGATCCCGTTGACCATCGCCGCCGCGGACGCCGAGGCCGGTTCGATCACCCTGTTCGTCCAGGCGATCGGTCGCACGACAACGCTGATGAACGAACTGGAAACCGGGGACTACCTCGTTGATGTCGCCGGTCCTCTCGGCCAGGCGTCGAAGATCAAGCAGTACGGGACGGCGGTGGTGGTTGGCGGCGGCGTCGGAACGGCGATCGCCTACCCGATCGCGCTGGCCCTCGCCGCAGCCGGCAATCGGGTCATCGCCATTGTTGGCGGTCGGACAAAGGAATACGTGCTCCTCGAGGACGAACTATCGAGTCACGGCATCGAGGTGCTGCCCTGCACCGACGACGGCTCCTACGGTCGGAAGGGCTTCGTCACTGAAGCGCTCGCCGACGTCATCGCAAACGAGGAGATCGGCATCGTCTTCGCCATCGGACCGGTCCCGATGATGAGCGCTGTCGCAGAAGTCACTAGGCCCGGCGGAATCGAAACCGTCGCATCGCTGAACCCGATCATGGTCGACGGGACCGGGATGTGCGGGGGTTGCCGCGTCGAAGTCGCCGGGGAGACGAAGTTTGCGTGCGTGGACGGACCGGAGTTCGACGCCCATGAAGTCGACTTCAAGCTTCTCCAGCGACGCAACACATCGTACCGAGCGTTCGAGGTGGAACAGATCGATGGTCTGAAATCCCTCGATTCGGAACACCACGAACAGGTGCTGGCCCCCGTGCGGGGTGCCTGTGCGACAGAAGAAGCCTCATGATCAAGATCTCCCGTCGAGCGATGATGAAGTTGGATCGGGTCGAGATGCCCGCCCGGGATCCACTCGAGCGAGCCGCTTGCTTCGACGAGGTCAACACGGGACTCGGCCCGGAAGAGGCCACGGTCGAGGCGATGCGGTGCCTCCAGTGCAAGACGCCGACGTGCATCGACGGCTGCCCGGTCAACATCCAGATCGACCTGTTCATCGACCGAGTAGCCCACGGTGACATCCGCGGCGCCGGCGACGTCATCCGTATGGACAGCCTGCTGCCGGCGATCTGCGGCCGGGTGTGCCCACAAGAGTCGCAATGTGAAGGCACCTGTGTCCTCGACAAGAAACACAAGCCGATCGCGATCGGTCACCTGGAGCGTTACGTCGCCGACACGGTTCGTCGTTACGGACTCGAGCCGGCGGCCGACCCGGTTTCACCGAGTGGGAAGAGTGTCGCGGTCATCGGGAGCGGGCCCGCGGGGCTTGCATGTGCTGCCGATCTGGCGAAGAGCGGCCACCACGTCCGGGTGTTCGAGGCACTCCACCAGCCGGGCGGCGTACTTATCTATGGCATCCCGGAATTCCGCTTGCCGAAGGACATCGTTGCTGCCGAAATCAACGGCTTGAAGAAACTCGGCGTCGAGTTCGAGATGAACGCCATCATCGGCCGGACCATCACCGTCGAGGAGCTCTTCACCGAGGAGGGATTCGATGCGGTCTTCGTCGGTGTCGGCGCCGGCCTGCCTCGGTTCTTGAACGTCGAAGGAGAGAACCTGATCGGCGTCTACTCGGCGAACGAATTCCTCACACGTGTCAATCTCATGGGGGCCTATCGGAAGGACACGGAGACGCCGGTGCTCGATCTGGCCGGCCGTCGTGTGGTCGTTTTCGGCGGGGGCAACACGGCGATGGACAGTGCCAGGACGCCGCTGCGGCTCGGCGCCGAGGAGGTCCGCGTCGCATATCGCCGGACTGAGGCCGAGATGCCGGCCCGCGATGAGGAGATTGAGCATGCCAAGGAGGAGGGCATCGTCTTCGACTTCCTCGTTTCACCCGTCGAACTGATCGGCAACGACGACGGCTGGCTCACCGGGGTACGGCTGCAACGCATGGAATTGGGGGAACCCGACGACTCGGGTCGCCGCCGACCGGTTCCGATCGAGGGCGACATCTTCGATCTTCAGGCCGACGTTGTGATCGTGGCAATCGGAAACTCGCCCAACCCGCTTCTGCCTGCAACGGAGTCTCGGCTCGAGCAGACCCGATGGGGCACGCTCGCCGTCGATGAGACGACGGGCCGGACCACGATGCCCGGCGTCTTCGCAGGTGGGGACATTGTCACGGGCGGGGCGACCGTGATCCTCGCGATGGGCGCAGGTCGGATCGCTGCGGCGTCGATCGAGAAGTACCTCGAGACCGGCGTCTGGGAAAAGGAGCCGGAGCCGGTCCCGGCCTGACCAAGTGTCCTGCGAACCCAGGGTTCGCAGAGCACCTACTGGAGGGTACGAAGGAAGAGGACGATGTCGGCGAGATCGTCGTCGGTCAGCCTCGGATTGCCGCCGTACGGCGGCATCGCGACACCGGTCTCGTTGTCTGGATCGTCCATCGAACGACCCTCCTTGATGAAGTCGATGAGCTCGTCGTCGGTGTAATCCCGGATCAAGCCGCTGTCGGCGAGCGCCGGGCCGAGACCAGCGACACCTTCGAAGTTCTGGCCGTGGCAGGCCGAGCACGACTCCCCTGCGAGCTGCTGCCCGTGGGCGACGGGGCTGCCCGCGACGGCGGTCGTTGTGACGTCCCCCGAATCGCCACCACAGCCTGTGGCAACCAGCGCCATCGCGACAGCGAAGACAAGAGCCGTCAGCGACCGCGCCGTGCTCCTCCGACCGACTGCTTGTTTCGACCCGTTCATGTTCATCCTCCGTCTGGTCAGCACCGGCGCGACGATAGTGCTGTCCCGTGTCAACGATTCGGCCGATCGGTCAGTCGATGTTCGGTACAACTTGCCTGGCGAACAGTTCGAGGCTGGTCGACTCGTAGGCCGCGTCCGGGAAGTAACCGATAGCGTATGACATCCCGGCCTCGACCCAGGGCCGCAACTGCTCGACGACCTGCTCCGGGGTCCCGACCAAGCCACCGGCGTAAAGGTCATCCCGTGCCGCCTCCGCCTTGTCAGACCCAGCATGCGCAGCAATTCGAGCAACGTACTCGTCAACCTTCGCCTGCACTTCGGAATCTGTCTCTGCGACAAGGATCGTGAAGTTCGACGAACGTACGACCTCGTCGTAGTCCCGACCGAGAACAGACATGTGCCCGGCGAGAATCTCGCTCTTGTGAACAAACTCGTCGAGCGTCCACCCGAAGTTCGAATAGTCGGCGAAGCGCGCCGCAACACGCAGCGTCAGTTTCTCCCCTCCACCCGCGACCCAGATCGGGATGGAGTCCTGAACGGGTTTGGGCCGGCTGATAGCGCCAGCGAGTTGGTAGTGCCGACCGTCGTAACGAACCTCGTCCTCGGCCCACATGCGACGCATGATCTCGACGCCCTCTTCGAGCTGACCGATCCGGACCGACGGCTTCGGAAACTCGTAGCCATAACCGAGATACTCGTGCTCGTACCACCCGGCTCCAATCCCCATCTCAACTCGGCCGTTCGAGATAACGTCGATGTCGGCGGCGACCTTGGCAAGATACGCCGGGTTCCGATACGAGTTCGACGTGCACATCTGACCGAGGCGCACCGTCTCGGTCATCGGAGCGAGGGCAGCCATGAGCGTCCAAGCCTCATAACTCGACTCCTGAGTCGGAACCGGAACCGTGTGGAAGTGGTCGTATACCCACGCAGACTCGTAGCCGAGGGACTCGATCGTCCTCGCGACGCCGAGCATCGTCGGCCACTGCTCGACCCGGTCGATCCCAACGAGGTCGAGACGCCAGCCCTGGGGAATGAAAGCTCCATAACGCATCATCACCACGCTACACGGGTTCGGTCGACAGTCCCCAGTCTCGACACGAACGATGCTCCACGTTGGTACCGTGGAGGGTATGGAACTCTATGCACGCGTCAACATCCTCGATGGCAGGGCCGTCCGCCTCCCCCACGGAACACTCGATGAGGCGATCTACCTCGATGCCGACCCGGTCGCTCGATCACTTGGATGGGTAGCGCAGGGTGCCGACCGTCTCCATATTGTTGACCTCGACGCCGCCATCAAGGACGACTTCCGGAACCGGCCGCTCATCCGTGAGATCATCGCCGAAGTCGACGTACCCGTGCAGGTCGGCGGCGGAGTCCGTTCGAACCTCGAGGTAGACCGATTGCTCGACGCCGGCGCGTGGCGGGTCGTCATGGGAACACTCGCGATCACCGACCAGGTCCAGTTCTGGCAGATCTGCCGAACTCACCCCGGCAGGATCGCCGTAAGCCTCGACATCAAGCCCGACCTTGAGCTCGTCACCCAGGGCTGGCAGCACGGTTCGGGCCGTTACCTCGAAGAAACGCTGATCGAGCTCGCCTCGGCCGGCGCAGCCGCATTCCTCCTGTCGGAAGTCGGACGGGATGCCCTTGAGGAGCCGCCGAACTACGAGGCGCTTCAGATCGCCATCTCCATCGTGGACGAGGAAGTCATCGCTGCAGGGGGTGCGCAGGACCTCGACGATGTGCGCGGCCTACTGCAGCTCCGGTCGGGAGAGAAACGCCTCGCCGGGCTGATCGTCGGTCGCGAGGTGACGTCCGGTCGTTTCACCGTTGAGGACGCACAGGCGCTATTGAGGGGGGCGGCGAAGGACCTCGGTCCCTGGTCGCACGAACAGCTCGAAGAGGAAGCGGCTGCCTATCTCCAGGTCCTCACCGACGGCGGTGCCCGGGATGCCGCCATGACGCTCGAGCACGTCGAATGCTTCCTTCGATGGCTCGGCGGTGGTACGCCCTGACCGAGTCGACGCCCGACTACGTTGCTGCGAATCGCACCGCCTGGGACGCGCAGGCCGAATGGTACGCGTCGGCCGGCGAACGAAACTGGGCCGCTGAACCGTCGTGGGGTCTCTGGGGAATCCTGGAGGCAGAGGTCGGCTTCTTCCCCGACCTCGACGGTCGTGATGTGCTCGAGGACGGTTGCGGGACGGCGTACGTTTCAGCATGGGTCGCGCGACTCGGCGGCCGCCCGGTCGGCCTCGACAACTCCCCCGCTCAACTGGCAACGGCACGGCGGTTCCAGGGCGAATACGATCTTCGATTCCCGCTCATCCACGGAATCGCCGAGCAGCTCCCGTTCCGAGATGAGTCATTTGACGTGGTGCTCTCCGAATATGGAGCTGCGATCTGGTCGGACCCGTACCGTTGGATCCCCGAAGCAGCTCGCGTGCTCCGTCCGGGCGGCGAGTTGGTCTTCCTGGGGAATTCGTCGCTGCTGATGCTCTGTGCCGAGGACGACGAGGCCGTCCCGGCCGGGAACGCGATGCTCCGCGACCACTTCGGCATGTACCGCTTCGACTGGCCGGATACCGAGGGCATCGAGTTCCACCTCGGCCACGGCGACTGGATACGGGTGCTGAGGGACAACGGCTTCGAAATCCTCGACCTCATCGAACTCCGCCCACCGGAGGATGCGGAGACGGAGTACGCGTTCGTCAGCACCGAGTGGGCGAGACGCTGGCCGGCCGAAGAGGTGTGGCGGGCACGGAAGACGTAACGCTGCGAACCAAGCTGGGTACGGCGTTTGGGTGGATAGCATCCCTGGCATGTCCTCCCCCTCCTTTCGGAACGTTGCGTTGATCGCGCACGTCGACCACGGCAAGACGACCCTTGTCGACGCGATGCTCAGCGCCGCCGGCGTGTTCGGGTCTCACGAGGCCCACGTCGACCGCATCATGGACTCGAGCGACCAAGAGCGCGAGCGCGGTATCACCATCCTCGCAAAAGCTGCCTCCGTCACGTGGAAGGGAACGAAGATCAACCTGGTTGACACTCCCGGCCACGCCGACTTTGGCGGCGAGGTCGAGCGTGCGCTCACAATGGTCGATGGTGTCCTTCTCCTCGTCGACGCCGCCGAGGGCCCGATGCCTCAGACTCGATATGTCCTCTCGAAAGCACTCGATCAAGGGCTCCCTGCGGTTGTTGTCATCAACAAGGTCGACCGTCCCGACGCCAGAATCGAAGAGGTCGCCAACGAGATCTACCAACTCTTCTTCGACCTCGATGCCGACGATCGCCACATCGAGTTCCCGATCATCTCGTCGATCGCTCGCCACGGCCACGCCATGGTCGGCACGGGCATTCCCGGCGATGACACCGATCTCTCTGCACTCCTCGACGCGATAGTGGAGAGCATCCCGGCACCGTCAGGAGATCCGGACGCCCCGGTCCAGGCCCTTGTCACCAACCTCGACGCTTCCGACTACCTCGGTCGCCTCGCGATCGGACGAGTCGTGGAAGGAACCCTTCGAGCAGGCGAGCAGGTCGCACTCTGCCACTCGAATGAAGAGGAGCCTCCGGTCAAACGCAGGCTGACCCAACTCATGGGCTTCGAACATCTTGGCCGGATCGACGTCAAGGATCGCGTCGCCGGAGATCTGTTCGTCGTCGCAGGCTTCCCTGAAGTCGAGATTGGTGACACGATCGCCGATCCGACTGATCCACAGCCACTCCCCCGGCTCGAAGTCGACGAACCGGTGCTCCGCATGACCTTCGGCGTCAACACCTCTCCTCTCTCAGGGAGAGACGGCCGCTTCGTCACATCCCGCCAGATCAAGGAGCGGCTCGATCGCGAGGTTCTCGGGAACGTCTCGATCCGAATCGGTGCCACCTCATCCCCGGAAGTCATCGAAGTTGCCGGACGTGGTGAGCTACAGCTCGCAGTTCTCATCGAATCCATGCGGCGTGAGGGCTACGAACTCCAGGTCTCGCGCCCCGAAGTGATCATTCGCGAGATCGACGGACGTCCCCACGAGCCGCTCGAGCGGGCCGTCGTCGACGTGCCGACCGAACATGTCGGCACGGTCACACAGGCCGTTGCGCCCCGAAAGGGTCAAGTCACGGACCTACGCCCAGGCGACACGGGGCGCACCATCGTGACGATCACCGCACCCGCACGAGGACTTCTCGGTTTCCGCTCGCTCCTCATGACGTCCACCCGGGGCACAGCCTTGATTCATCAGCACCACGCCGGTTGGATGCCGTGGGCCGGCGAACTCCCCCACCGCCAGGGAGGCGCCATGTCCGCCGATCGGATTGGATCCTCGACAGGATTCGCCCTCGACAATCTTCAGAAGCGGGGCGAGTTGTTCATCGGCCCGAATACCGATGTCTACGAGGGCATGATCATCGGGGAGGCCTCTCGTCCAGAGGACATGCAGGTCAATCCCACCAAGACCAAGCAACTCACGAACATCAGGACCCACTCGACCGATGAGGCGATCAAACTGAAGCCGCCGAAAGAGATGACTCTCGAAATCGCCATCGAGTGGATCGCCGAGGATGAACTCGTCGAGATCACGCCAAACGCCATCCGCGTAAGGAAACGGTACTTGTCCGAAGGCGAGCGCAAGCGTCTCAAGAAGCTCTAACGGAGCTGCGAGCTGCACCCCATCAGTCTCGAGCGGGGCTTGACGCCTCGACAGCAGCGAGATCCGAGATCGTGCCTATCGTCGCACCCTCCGACGGAGCACCATGACGCACGACCCATCGATTCGAAGGACCGCTTTCAACGACGGCCTACGCGCCTTCGCACCGCTCGTCATCGCCGTAATTCCGTTTGGACTCGTGTTCGGCATCGTCGCAACAGGATCGGATGTCGGGCCGTGGCTCGGTGGAGCGACATCGGTGCTCATCTTCGCGGGCGCCGCTCAGCTCGCTACCCTCCAACTCATCGACGCCGGGGCGGTCGGAGCCGTTGTCATCGCCACAGCGCTCGTGATCAACGCGCGGCATCTCATGTACAGCGCAGCGCTCGCTCCCGCGTTCCGCGAGTTCCCCAGAGCCGCTCGGTTCGCACTCCCCTATCTGCTGACCGACCAAGCCTTCGCCATCTCAATCGTTCGATTCGGTCAGGTCAAGGAACCGGTGTATCGCCGGTGGTACTTCACGGGGGCCGGGCTAGGGCTCTGGGTGACCTGGCAGATCTCTACGGTGACCGGCATCGTCGTTGGAGCTCAGGTGCCGGCGTCGTGGTCGCTCGACTTCGCAATTCCGCTCATGTTCGTGATCCTTCTCGTTCCCACGATCAAAGGCCGACCGGAACTCATCGCTGCCGCCGTCGGAGCGGGGATTGCCGTCGCTGCGGCCAATGCACCGTACGGACTCGGCCTCATGATCGGTGCCGTCAGCGGAGTCGTCGCCGGAGTCGTCGCATTGCGAGTGATGCGATGAGCGACGTCGGAATCGTCTTCGCGATCGGCATCGGGACGTATCTCATACGCCTTTCGTTCATCGGGATCGTCGGCAACCGAGCGATGCCCGACTGGGCTCTGGTTCCGCTCCGATTCGTTGCGCCCGCCGTCTTGGCTGCGCTCGTGGCGCCTGCGGTCCTCCTCCACGAGGGTGTACTCGCCGTCGCGCCCGCTACGAATCCGAGAGCGATTGCGGCACTGGTCGCGCTCCTGATTGCGTGGAAGACCAAGAACGTAGCGGTGGTGATTGCCGCAGGCATGGTCACCGTGTGGGCGCTGCAGGCGATCTTCTAGAACACAGGAAGCGGTGATCGAAGCTGGACGAACCACCGTACCATTCCGAGCATGCGGAAGTTGATCCTGCTCCTGATCGTCATGGTCGGTGTCGTCCTCGCGACCCCGCGCTTCATCAAGAGGGCGTTCGCCCCACGGGACAGGGAGGTCCGCAGCAATCCTTCCGACTACGGACTCTTGAGTACGGATCTGTGGATCGCTGGAACGAACGGGAAGCGACTCCACGCCTGGTGGATCTCCGCCGATGGACCGGCCCCGGTCGTCATCGTCCTGCACGGATGGAGCGGCAATTCCGGAGACATGCTCCCGATCGGACCGGGTCTCCTGGAATCCGGATTCCATGCGCTGTTCCTCGATGCCAGGAAACACGGGAAATCCGACGACGAGGACTTCATGTCGATGCCGCGCTTCGCTGAGGATCTCGAGGCCGCAATCGGCAGCATGCTCGAACGAGATGACGTGACCGGGATCGGGGTCATCGGCCACTCCGTCGGAGCCGCCGCTGCAATCTACGCGGCTGCGAGGAACCCGGCGATCGATGCCGTCGTCGCGGTGGCGTCGTTCGCCCACCCGGCCGAGATGATGAGAGAGAACTTCCCGTTCCCGATGCCCGTTACCTGGGCCATCCTCCAAGTGGTTGAGCGCATGATCGGCCACCGGTACGACGACATCGCCCCGAGGAACCGTATCGCAGACGTCGAAGTCCCGGTCATGCTCATGCACGGTGATGCAGACAGCGTGATCCCGTTCCAGGACTCGATCGATCTTCGCGACCGCCTCCCAGGGAGCCAACTTGTGATCGTCCCCGGCGGCACACACTCCGACCTCGAAGCCTTCGAGCCGTTCTTCCCGACGGTCGACGAGTTCCTCCGCAAACACCTGTCGCCTGCCGTCATTCCCAGAGGCTGACCCCGAGCAGCGAGCGGTACCGTGCCGCCCGCAGCAGCGACGACCCACGAAGACCCCCAGATCATCCCGTATCTCAGACGACTCGCAGGTTCGCCCACCGAGATCATCTTCGGCGCCATCGGTGCGATCGCTCCGGGTTGGATCGTCGTCAGCATCAACCGAGACCGACGATCCCGAGATCGAGACCTACGACGGCGAATGACTCAACGCCAGAGATCCTCGAGCACGTCGGCAACAGGATCATGCCCCGGCGGCAACGCCCCGGTCGTCTCGTCATGCTGCGGTACTCCGATCGTGACCTGTTCGAACTGCTCCATCGCCGGATCGAGAAAACGGCTGGGTAATGCGTAGGAGTGCTCCGAGCTACCGGAGAAACGCTTGTGATAGAACCGCTGCGGGACGGACACGTGGAGATGGTCCTTCGCTCTCGTGAGGGCGACGTAGAGCAGTCGTCGTTCTTCTTCGAGACCTCCGGGATCCGAAATCGCCATGTCGGATGGGATGTTCCCGTCTGCAGCATGGATCACGAACACGGCCCGCCACTCACCGCCCTTCGCCGAGTGGATCGTCGAGAGGATGAGGTAGTCGTCATCGAGGTGAGGCGGTCCGGCGAGATCGCTCGTGCTGGCCGGCGGATCGAGCGTGATCTCGGTCAGGAACCGACTCCTCGTCCCGTACTCGGCAGCAAGGGCGGCGAGTTGGCCCAGGTCGGCCAGGCGGGCCGCGGAGTCGTCGTACGAACGGTCGAAGACGAGCGCACAGAACGGAATCAGACGCTCGATCTGCTGGGACGGACCTGGTTCGGCCCCGGCATGGCCGCGGCAGTCGATGAGCGCCTTCTGCAACTCCGTCATCGGCTTCCTCGCCTCCGCCACCACGGGGAACTGTGCAACGGTGAGTGCGACCAGTCGATCCGAGTCGTCATTCTCCGCCTCACGGTCGAGGTGGTCGGTGATCTTCAGCGAGGTCGCCGGACCGATGCCGGGAATCATCTGGAGGACCCGATTCCACGCGAGTTCGTCCTTCGGGTTGTCGAGGATGCGCAATAGGGCCAACAGGTCCTTGACGTGTGCGGCCTCGAGGAATCGCAGTCCGCCGTACTTGACGAAGGGGATGTTCCGCCTGGACAGCTCGATCTCAAGACCGGCGGAGTGGTGCCCAGTGCGGAACAGCACGGCCTGATCCCGCAGCGGGATGCCTGCCTCCCGATGGTCGAGGACTTGATCAGCGACGAGTTCCGCCTGAGCGGACTCGTCGAAACACGTGATGAGGTCCGGACGGCGGCCTGCGGCACGGTCGGTCCAGAGCGTCTTCTGGAACGTCTCGGGCGAGGCCTCGACAACGGCGTTCGCGGCATTGAGAATCTGCGGAGTGGAGCGATAATTCTGTTCGAGCGTCACAACGGTCGCGTTCTCATAGGTCGCGGGAAACTCGAGGATGTTCTCGACGGTGGCGCCCCGGAACGAGTAGATCGCCTGGGCGTCGTCGCCAACCACAGTGAGATTCCCGTCGGTTCCACACAGCGACCGAAGGATCTCTGCCTGGCTGCGGTTCGTGTCCTGGTACTCGTCGACAAGAACGTGATCGAAGAGATTCCGAACGGTTCCGCCCGTTGGTGATGCGAGGAGGGCGTTCCAGTAGAGAAGGAGATCGTCATAGTCCACGACGTTGTGGTCCTTCTTCCGTGCCGTGTAGGCCCGGAAGATCTCTCGCAACGCGTCGACGTGGTCGACGACCCAGGGGAATCGATCCTCGACGGTCTCGGTCAGCGGTGTTCGCGCGTTCACCGTTCGGGAGTAGACGGCCGCGATCGTCTCGTTCTTCGGGAATCGCTGTTTCGAACCCGCGTGACCGAGTTCGGTGCGAATCATTCCGAACAGCGAGGCAGCATCGGATTGGTCGATGACGGTGAATCCGTCCAGCAAACCCACGGCCGACCCGTACTGCCGAAGCAGCCGGTTCGCGACGGCGTGGAACGTGCCTCCCCACACCTTGCCGACGGAACGACTTGAGATGAGAGCCCCCGAGCGGCGCAGCATCTCCGCTGCCGCTCGTCTTGTGAAGGTGAGAAGGAGGATCCGATCGGCGGGCACTCCTTCGTCGACAAGACGCGCCACCCGACTGGCCAGCGTGCGAGTCTTACCGGAACCGGCACCGGCGATGACGAGAAGCGGTCCGTCTCCATAGAGGACGGCCTCACGTTGTCGATCGTTGAGCCCGTCGAGCCAGGCCGGGTCTTCAGGCGTAGATACGTCGAACATGTGTTCGACAGTGTAGTCAGATCGAAATACCCAGGGTACGCGACGTCCTCTTCGGCGCAGCCGGCCCGCGGAATGGGACCTCCCACTCTTCGGCCCGCTATCGATTGAGCCGATCGAACGCGGCCCGAAGTTCAACGTGGAGCGCGGCTGTCCGGTCCGGCGACCAGGATTCGGGATCTGCCCGCAGGAACGACGTGTGATCGGTCCGGTTGTCGAATACGGCGGCCGGGATCACCGTCGCGGCACTTCCGTTTCCGATTCGGACCGCGTCGCCACCGGTCTGCTCGATGAGCCAGGGCAGATCATCGGTGCCGTACTCGCCGAGCATCACCGATTTGGGCACACCGTGATGGAGAATCGACGCGTCTCCCCCGCGACCGGGCTGGACCCGTTCGTCGTTGCGCCTTCGGCTCTCCTCGGGTGTGACCCACACGTAGAGGATGGTCGCCCGATCCAGGATCTCCTGCGAGAGCTGACCGAGCGAGTAGGCGTATCCGTGCGGAGGATCGAGCGGCATCTCTGCCCCGTCCGGACCGCCGCGAGCGAACTCGATTACGACGGTGTCGCCCCTTCGCCACGATGACACGGCAGCCGTTATCCCTTCCCATGCATCACTCGCCTCAGCATCGAGTGCTCGCTCAAGCCGATCGCGAACAGACATGTCGAGCCGCCCAAGTTCTGGCGTCGCTCCCACAGCTCGCCGGGCACGGTCGATCCGATCGAAGAGCCAACACGCGGCAGACTCGGGCCGATCCGGTGCGGTACCGAGGAGTTCGTAGTCCTCGTTCACGAGATGAACAAGCGTCCCCCAGTCCCGAGGTTCCGTGAACGTAGTTGCATCGTCTGGAAAGAAGATCGGATGCTCGCCCGTCAACTTCAGCTCCTGCGCGATACGTCGCATCAGATGCACGTACGGGTAATCGTCGAGCTGAACGGTCGGTCCGAGGTGGAGATCCCGCTCGGCGACCTCGGGTTCGAGGTGAGCGAAATATCGGCGAAGCTCCGACTTCCCCGAGGCTGGCAGCGCTAGAAGCAGCACGGTGTCGATAGTGCGGTTCATCCGGTGACGATAGGCCCACCGCTACCGAACGCGCCGGGTGATGCCGTTGTCCCCGGGTCGGCGGCCGGGAGCGCCATGCGCAAGGATGAGGTTTCGCTACTCCTCAGGTAGGAATCGCGGAGCCGAAGCCACCGCGGGTGGTGATGCCTGGTCGTCGAGATGGGCGACAGAAATCACCCAGGGTTCTGGAACGCCTCAGGTCCGAATCGTGCTCTGAGAGAAGTCCTCGACCCAACCCATCTTCTCGGCGAGCTCCTCTCTGTCCTTCATCAGCTTCATCGATCCGGCCATCATGAACACGATTGCCAGAATCAGCTGGACCGCCCACAGTGCGACACTCATCATTTCTCCTCGGTTTCAATCGCTCCACAGAACTGACGTCTCACTTCCCGATTCCCGAAAACGGTCGGGTTGGTCGATAGGTGTGACCGGTCTGCGACACTGAGCGGTCAACGAAAGGGGCCGTGTGGAGCAACGGAAGGGAATCTGGCTGGCCGTTGCGGCCTACTCCTTCTGGGGGTTCGCTCCGATCTTCTGGAAGGCCCTCGACTCTGTTCCCGCCCTCGAACTCCTCTCCCATCGGATCGTGTGGTCGGTACCGCTCCTATTCCTCCTCATCGTCGGCAGAAAGCACCTCGGCGTCCTCAGAGACTCGTTCCTGACACCGGGCACGGCTGCGACGGCACTGGCCGGAGGTGTCCTCCTCTCGATCAACTGGGGCGTCTTCGTGTGGGCAATCACAACGAGCCACATCGTTGAGGCGTCCCTTGGCTACTTCATCAACCCCCTGGTGTCGGTCGCACTCGGCGTAATCGTGCTGCGGGAGCATCTCAGCCCGGTCCAACGCATCGCCGTCGGGATTGCCGTGGTCGGCGTGGCAGGAATGACAGTCTTGTCCGGGGTGCTGCCGTGGATCTCTCTCATTCTGGCCTTTTCATTCGCGACGTACGGCCTCCTCAAGAAGAGGAAGGCGGCAGCACCCCCGATCGAGGGCCTGTTCATGGAGAGCACCTTCGTGGCAGTGCCGGCGCTCCTGTACCTCGGGATCCTTGCCGGGAACGGGACCGGCTCTCTCGGATCCTCGACAACCACGACGTTGCTCCTGATCGCGGCCGGTGCGTTCACGATCTTCCCCCTCGTCCTGTTCGGGGCCGCGGCCCAGCGCATCCCCCTCTCGACTCTCGGGATCTTGCAGTACATCGCTCCGATCCTCCAGCTCCTGCTCGGGGTCGTGGTGTACGGCGAGGCGGTATCGAGCGGCGAGTGGTTCGGATTCGTATTGGTGTGGATCGCCCTCGCCGTCTTCACGATCGACAACGCCCGGATGCTGAACGCGGCGAAGCGGATCGGGTCCGCGTCGGATCTCGTCTGATCCCTCCGCCACGGACGGCGGCGCTAGATCAAGGCTGCGAGGCCACCCGTTCCTGTGTCCGCCTGGGATACTTGTGCCAGGAGGCGCACGCGATGACATGGCCCACCCCACCAGCTACGTCACGGGCGCTGCGGTCCGACGACGATTGGTGGCGCATCCGGGACTTCATCGTTGGCACCTACCCGATTACACCGACCGGCTTCAACTGGGAGAATCGGCGGTGGGAGGGTTGGCGCTTCCATCGGGAACGGTCGGTGCCCGTGCGGCGTCTCCGCGAGGTCATCAGGATCTGGGGAGCAGATGGGCTGATCGTCGGAGTGGCTCACCCGGAAGGCCGAGGAGACGCCCATCTTCAGCTGCACCTGGATTTCCGACATCTCGAGTCGGAGATGTACTCGTGGGCCGAGGGCCATCTCTCGCTGCCGACCCAGGACGGAGGGGGTCGAACGATCACTGCGTTCGCCTTCGACTACGACTCTCCCCGCCGGCGTGTGCTCGCCGATCGCGGTTGGGAACGACTCGAAGCGGGAGGCATGACCCGGCATCTCCGACTCGCACAGCAGCATGTCCCATTCACGCCCCGGATCGAAGGCTACGTACCGCGATCGACCCGTCCGGGAGATCGGAACGTGGGACAGCGAATGGCCGACGTCCTGAATGCCGGATTCGGCAGAGACATTCACACCGCCACGGAGTACATGACCTTCATGACGAAGTCCCCGACCTTCCGCCACGACCTCAACCTCGTGGCGGAGAACCCGGATGGGTCATTCGCAGCCCACGTCGGCGGGACCTTCGACGAGCGCAACTGTCGCGGCATCGTCGAACCGGTGTGCACCGATCCACCGCACCGCCGTCGCGGATTGGCAGGAGCGTTGATGCGCGAAGTATTCGGTCGGTTCAGAGACCTCGGAGCTACCGACGTCTTCGTGGACACCGCGGATGACGAAGCAGCAAACGCACTCTATGAGTCCGTCGGTTTCACCGAGGCATACCACGGCAACGTATGGCGTAAGACCTGGTAGTCAACCGGTGCGCCATGCGACCACTGCGGGGCGAGGAGAGCGCACTCGACCGGCCACCGCGACACCGACCAGAGCGAACACAGCCCCAATGAGGATCGGAACGGTCAACACCTCACCGAGCAGCACCACGCCAGCCACGACGCCAACGACGGGCGCCAGGTAGCCGGTCAGCGCAACCCGGGCCGCCGATGTGTGCCGCGAGGCGAACAACGTAGCGAAGAACGGCAGGAAGGTGCTGCCGACACCGAGGGCGATCAGAACGACCCATGATGTCGTGTTGACCCCTGCGAGATCGACGCCGCGAAAGACAAGTCCCGCGACCACGGCGACCACCGCCCCGGCAAGGAACATCGGGATCGCGAGTTCGGTCGTGCGATGCCTCGGTGCGTACTTCCTGCTGAGAACCCCGCTCGTTGCACCGGCGACGACACCCCCGAGAGCGAA
>CAXMQO010000105.1:0-14166 GCA_964195515.1 uncultured Saprospiraceae bacterium
GATCCGACCGTCCGGTCGGTCGTCGCCGGTGGTCCGGACGAGTCGATCGTTCAGCCCGAGTGGACACTGGACGGCAGCCTCCTCTTCGTGTCGGATCGCACCGGATGGTGGAACCTCTACCGATCCGAGGGTGGAACGACAACTCCGATCATCGAGATGGAAGCCGAATTCGCAGGACCGGCCTGGGTCTTCGGTATGTCGTGGTACGGAGTCCTCTCCGGCGGTCGGATCGTCGCCGCGTTCTGGGAGAACGGCGAGCAGCACCTCGGCGTAGTCGACGGTGACGGGAACCTCGACCGACTCGATCTCGGCTACTCGAACTACGGGGGCGTCACGACAGACGGTGATCACACCGTGTGGTTCGTCGGCTCTCACCCCAAACGACTGTCGGCACTGGTCGAGTTCGATGTCGGTTCCGGCACAGAGACGGTCATCCGCTCCAACCCGTCGAACGTGGGCGAGGCGTATGCCCCCGAGCCACACCTGATCACCTTCCCCACCACCGGTGGCGAGGTCGCCCACGCCGTCTACTACCCACCGACGAATCCAGCGTTCGAAGGGCCGATCGGGGCACGCCCTCCGCTCATCGTCGATATCCACGGCGGTCCGACGGCGAATGTTTACGCCATGTTCAGCCTGCAAACCGCCTACTGGACATCGCGGGGGATTGGATTCGTTGATGTCAATTACCGGGGTTCTACCGGCTTTGGGCGGGCGTACCGCGAGAAGCTCGAAGATCAATGGGGCGTCGTCGACGTCGACGACGCCGTTGCCGCTGCCGAGTACCTGGCTTCGATAGGAGAAGTGGACGGCGATCGACTTGCCATCAGCGGTGGAAGCGCCGGCGGTTACACGACGCTCGCGGCCCTTGCTTTCCGGGACACCTTCGGCGCCGGCGCCTCGTACTACGGCATCGCAGACGTTGAAATGCTGATGGGTGACAGCCACAAATTCGAATCCCGGTATGAGACCCGGCTTCTCGGAGTCGATCCCGAGGTGTGGCACGCACGCTCGCCGATCCACGCCGTGGATGAGATCACCGTACCGGTTGCATTGTTCCAGGGCCTCGATGACAGAGTAGTTCCACCCAATCAGGCCGTACTGATCGCCGAGGCGCTCGCCGAACGCGGGGTCCCCTTCGTCCATGTCGAGTACGAAGGGGAGGGCCACGGGTTCCGGAAGGCGGAGAATGTGATCAACAGCCTCGAAACGGAACTTGCCTTCTATGGCAACGTCTTCGGCTTCACTCCGGCGGGTGAGCTGCCGGACATTGACATGGCCGGGGAGTAGCGGTCGACGTGCGGGAAGACCCCGGGAGGGGCCCTCCCGCCTTCAATGCTTCTTGGTTCAGGAGCCAGAGCTGGGGTAGCCAGCGTTGAGTTGCTCCTCAACGTCCATGGTCTCCCAGTAGGACGTCAGCATGCTGATCAGTCCATCGGTGTATTCCAGCAACTGCACGTGCATGAGATCGATGGGGTTGTCAAGGCCGTTTTCGCCGATCCAGTGCCAGTGGATGACGCCCTGAGATCCGTCGTCGGAGACGAAGCTCTCGAGCACCTCGGTCGCGTTTGGATCGGTCATTGAGAAGACCCCCTCTGTGCCGGACTGCACCTGTTCTGAGCCGGTCCAGTGGGTAAACATCGCTCGGTTGATGAACTCCACATCGTCCGTATACGTCGCCATCAAGGCGTCGATGTCCTGGGCGAGGAACGCCTGCGTGTACGCCTCCTGCGTCGCTGCAGCCTCTTGGGCGGCGGCCGCCTCGTCGGCTCCGGCGGCCGAGCATGATGCCGCTAGCAGCGCGAGCACTGCGATCAGCAGGATTGTCTTGATCGTTGTTGTCATCTCACACCTCCCGGGTGCATTGGTTGAGATCAGTGTCGGGGTTGTATCTCAACGAAACCTCAACGAGCTTGGAAGGAGGACTCAGGGGAGGGGGGCGAAGAGATCGATAGCGTTTCCGTCGGGGTCGAGGATCCTGCAGTGCCGTGAGCCCCACGGAGCGTCGAACGGCTCCAAGCCACCTTCGAATCCGGCTCCCACGATCCGGCCGTAGACAGCATCGACCTCGGCGGCGTTCTCACATCGAAAAGTGATCCCCATCCGTCCAGCAATGGGCGGGGACTGCCATCCGGGGTTGAATGATCGCACCACCTCTTCGATGTTCCACTCGAAACGCATACCGCCCTCGAGGTCGATCGTCACATACCTTTCGTTGTCCGCGGCGGCGGGGATGTCGAATCCGAGAAGCCGGTAGAAGCCGAGCGTGCGTGCCATGTCCTCGACGACGATGGCGACCGAATCGATGCATGGCATGGCGGCTCCTCTGTCGTTCACATTGTCATAGATTGTGCATCGCGGACCTCAACAGATTCCAAACGGCCCTATGCGGTGTGTCACCGTGGCGTATGTTTGAGGTGATGCAGTTCGTCGCGCTCGGCCCCGTCGGGGCCATGGTTGGCGATCGGCCGGTGCAGTTGGGGAGTCCCAGGCATCGGACCGTCTTCGGCGTGCTTCTCTCCCGTGTGGGCCACCCGGTCCCGATCGACGTCATCACCACCGAGATTTGGGGTGACGACGCGGGTGATCGGGCCGTGGCCTCTCTTTACACCCACATCTCGAACCTTCGCGGGGCCATCGGCAAGGATCGGATCGTCAGCGATGCGGGCGGATACGGTCTCAGGCTCCACGACGACGATGTGGTGGACATCGCCGAGTTCGAGAATGCCATCGCTGACGCGCATCGCCAGGCAGGCGTCGATCCTCCTGCAGCCGTCGAAGCGCTCGACCGAGGTCTCGGATTGTGGGGAGGAAGACCGTTCGAAGGCCTGGAGGACGTCCCGATGCTGGCGGCGGAGATTGCCCGTCTCGGTGAACTCCGCGGCACGGCTCAGGCGGATCGTTTTGAAGCGTTGTTGCAGTCCGGTGATGCGCCCCTCGTGGCCGACCTCGAGGAGTTCTGCGAGCAGCGTCCGCTTGACGAGCGCTCATGGGAACTGTTGATGCGAACGCTGTATCGCGTTGGTCGACACGCCGAGGCGCTGCGGACGTACGCGAAGGTACGGGAGCTGTTCGGTGAGGAGATGGGGATCGAGCCGTCTCCCTCTCTGGCGCGTCTCGAAGAGCGGATCCTCTTGCACGACCCGACGCTCGACGCGACAGGGTTGGATCTCCCCGCGAGTCTGCCGGCCTATCTGACGAGCTTCATCGGCCGGGATGACGAGATGAGGCAGCTTGCCGCCACGCTGGGGGAGCATCGGCTTGTGACGATCCTGGGGCCGGGTGGTGCGGGCAAGACCAGGTTGGCGACGGAAATCGCTACGACGCTGCGCGGGCGGTTCACCGATGGCGTGTGGCTCATCGACCTGGCCCAGGTCACCGATCCGTCGAGGATCGGATCGACGATCGGCGAGACGATCGGTGTTACCGGTGGGTTCGGGGACACGATCGACGAGGTTGCACAATCGCTCCGGGGACGTCGGTCGCTCCTTGTACTCGACAACTGTGAACACATCATCGAGGGGCTTCGAGGTGTTGTGGTTGAGTTGCTTCGCAGTGCTCCCGAACTCGTGATTCTCGCCACGAGCCGGCGTTCGCTCGAGATCGCCGGGGAGCAACGGTTCCTGCTCGAGGGGCTTGCGACGGACAGCGCGGGCGACGCACCGGCTGATGCCTCATTGTTGTTCCTGGAACGTGCAGAAGCAGCCGGATCGACTGTGGATCTAGAAGGCACCGTCAAGGAGGCCATCGCTACCGTCTGTCGGAAACTCGATGGGATGCCACTGGCCCTGGAACTCGCGGCGGCCCGCAGCGACGTGCTCTCTCCGGCTGAGATCGCAGAACTACTGACGCACCGCTTCGCTCTCCTGGTCGACAATCGGCAGGATCGGGACATTCACCGATCCCTCGAGGCAACCGTGGGTTGGAGTTTCGGGCTGCTCGGCACTGAGCAACGTCTGGCGTTCGAGATCCTCGGCGTTTTCGAGGGTCCGTTCACCGCCGAAGCCGCCGCCGCTGTTCTCGACCTCACACATGAGACCGCTTCCGTGCAGACGATCGAGAGTCTCCTGGCTGCATCACTCTTGAGGGTCGAATCACACGACGGGGGAGCAACGATGTACCGTCTGCTCGAGACTCTGCGGGTATACGCTCGGGATCGCCTGACCGACGCCGGTCGCTGGCAGGAGGCGGTCGATCGACACGACGCCTACTACCGCAGTGTGTGCCTCCGGCTTCATCCAGAGCTTTTCGGGGCGGGCCGTGCAGCCGCGACGGCTCTGATCGCTGCCGAGCTCGCTGAGTACCTCGCCGTCTGGGACCGTGGCATGGAGGAGGATCCAGCGTCGGTGCTCCCCCTGGCTTGGCCCCTCGGTAACTACTGGATGTTCGACGGCGTGCTCCAGGAAGGCATGATTCGCCTTGAACGACTCCTTGAGGTGACGGACGGCGATCCGTCGCTCGATCGGGCAGACGCGCTCATCATGGCCTCGTGGGTGGCGGTATTCCAGAACCGATTCAACGATGCAATCCGCTGGACCTCAGAGGCCATCGAGACGTTCAGAGAGGCGGGCGAGGACTTGCGGCTTGCCTTCGCTCTCGCCCGCAGCGGGCACTGGGCACTCATCGGTGGCGATGGCGAGCCCTCGATCGCCATGGAATCCGAGAGTCTCGAGATCAGTGAGCGCATCGGCTTCGACGACGGACGGGCATGGCCGATCATTCTTATCGCTCAGGCGCGTCGATGGAGCGGCGACGAGAGTCCCGAAGTCACGGAGATGCTTTTCGAAGCCCGGCGCCGCTTCTTGGACATGGGGGAGCCGTACGGGCAGCTCCATGCCGACATGATCATTAGCACCATTCGAGAACTCCCGGTCGACGAACGCGTCCGGCTTGGCGAGGAGATGGTCGCGATCGCCCAGCGGCAGGGGGGCGAGAACACCCCCCGCCCAACGGCGTTCCATGCACTCGCTTCTGCCACCTGGGACACCGGTGAGTGGGAGCGCGCCGAAGGAATGAATCGGGTGTGCATCCGATCGGCGTTGGCCACCGGCAACGAGATCACCCTCGGAATGGGACTGATGCAGGCCGGTATGTTCGCGGCCGAGCGAGGCCACGGAGAACGCTCAGCCCGGCTCCTCGGCGCGGGATCGACGCACTTCGCCATGGCGCTCGCACCATTCATGGCGAAGGAGCTCAACACGGCAGCGGAACAGACTCGCACTGTGATCGGCGGCGACCAATTCGATGAGCTCTACCGCATCGGCGCCGCGATGGGCGCCGGAGAGGCTGCTGCGTACGCGCTTGGCTGATCCGAGGCTGAGTCTCTGTGGGAGAATCCTCAGATGAATGACGCACCGGCCATCCAGGACACCTATCCCGAAGACGTCGCCCACTGCTACGGCTGTGGACGGCTCAATGACGTCGGGCATCAAATCAAGACCCGTTCCGTCGGCGACGCGACCGTCACCGAATTCACACCTGAGCCCTATCACACCGCCATTCCTGGATACGCATACGGAGGCCTCGTTGCGTCGATCATCGACTGTCACTCGACCGGGTCGGCGGCGATCTTTCAGATGCAGCACGGCGGAAGGACGGTCGGCAGCGAGCCGTCGCCACGGTTCGTCACCGCGCATCTCGAAGTCGACTACCTGTTGCCGACGCCCCTCGCCAGCTTTCATCTCGTCGGGCGAGTTGTCGAGATCAAGGGCCGCAAGGTCGTCGTTGAAACGGAGCTCTCGGTCGACGGCACCGTGACCGCGACCGGGTCAGCCGTCCTCGTCGAGATCCCTGAGCATCTGGTCGATCCGAAGGCCTGATCCGGGGGAGACTCGGGTTCGTCGACCGCGCCGAATCGGTGCCGGTAGCTCGGCTCGCCGATACCATTCCATCAGTTCTTCGGAGATGGGCCATTGCCGCCGGAACGCTTCCGATTCAGGTGCGCACCGAACGCTGGAGCCGGCTTCCGAAGATCTCCACAACTGAAGATGTTCCACCGGATCCGGCCGCACTCCCTCCTTTCTCCCGCGGTCCGAACCGGTGGGTCACGGACGACCGTTCGGCCCCAACCGCTTGGTCGTCCGACCCGATCGCCCCGTGCCGTGTCCCCCCTCGGCACGGGGCGATCGCTTTCTGATGGCGGATCCGCCGGTGGCCCTAGACCTGGACGCCGAAGAGTTGATCGAGGGTGGCGAGGAGTTGCTGGGCGCTCAGTCCGCCCTGCTGGACATGAACGACGGTTCCGGCCTCGTCGTAGAACACGGTCATCGGTGAGCCGCGAGCACCGAATGTGCCGGTGCTGAGCCCGCTGCCGTTGGTGCCTCCGATGTCCTTCGCGAGAGGCCAGACTCCTGCGATGCCCCATCGCTCGGCGTCACCGAGGCCGGAGCCGTTGTCTTGGGTGTCGATCCCGACGAAGTGGACCTGGTCGCCGACCTGTTGCGACACCGCAAGGTATTCGGGAATCTCATCCTCGCAGACCTCGCACCAGGAGGCGAAGAAGGCGGCGACCGTGGGGGTGCCGCGGGAGTCGGCGATCGTGATCCGACCGTCGCCGTTGAGTTCCGGCAGATCCCAGGCTGTGGCGGTCGTATCGCCGACCTCGGGCGAAGGCCAGAGAACGACCAGGAACCCGATGAGGGCTACACCGATGGCACCGACGACGCCGACATTGCGGATCGCGCCCTTCCGGGCCGCCGCCTTGCGCTTGTCCTCGGCCTCTTGACGGCGCTGGTCGCTTCGCTGTCTGTTCGATGATCGTGCCATGCCAGTCGACAACCCAGGGTGCCTCGAACGGATTCCCACATGCTCGCGAACCGTGGGCCGGCGGCACACCTCTCCGCACCTCTACGCACCTGCGAGCCCAGGGTTCGCAGTGCACTAGCCTCGGGGTATGGAGCCCACCATCCAGGCCGTCAATGGGATCGACCTCGCAGTGATCGAGGAGGGAACGGGGGATCCGGTCGTCTTCTTCCACGGCTTCCCCGAGCTTGCATATTCCTGGCGGCACCAGATGCCTGCGCTCGCCGGGGCCGGGTTCCGGGCGATTGCCTACGACCAGCGGGGGTGCGGGGGCTCGTCCAAACCCGAGAACGTCGAGGCGTACGCGTTGACCCACTTGGTCGCCGACGCGATTGGGCTCCTCGACACGCTCGGCCTCCAGAAAGCCACGTTCGTCGGTCACGACTGGGGCAGCATGGTCGTCTGGACGGCGGCCCTCATGCACCCGGACCGGGTCGAGAGCGTCGTCAGCCTGAACGTGCCGTACCGCGGGTGGTGTGCCGGCTTCCCGACGATCGAGTTCATCCGGGAGCGTCTCGCCGATCGCCTCGGATACGTGCTTTCGTTCCAAGAAGCGGGAGTTACCGAGGCGGCTTTCGAGTCGGACCCCTATGCCTGGCTCCGAGCGATCTTCCTCCGTGTCGCTGCCGACAAGGATTTCATGACAGGAGCCGAATTCGCCGTGTACCGGGATGCGTTCGTCGAAGGCGGGATCTTCGGACCGCTCGGCCCGTACCGGAACATCGACGCGAACGCCGCCGCCACCGAACACCTTGCCAACGCTCCGATCACACAACCAACGCTGATGATCACCGCCGATCGAGATCCGATCCTCCCCCCGTCGCTGACCGAAGGAATGGAGCGTTGGGTCCCTGACCTCACGATCGTCGGCATCGAGCACAGCGGACACTGGACCCAGCAGGAACAGCCGGGCCACGTCAACGCAGCCCTCATCGACTACCTCCGAAGGGATTCGATCGCGCCGTGAAACGTATCCGTGACTGGTTGACAACCCTGCCGACCCTCGCCGCATTCGGCCTCGCGCTCGGCGGGTTCCACCTTGTCGGTCTGGCTTCATTGCCGTTCGGGAAACGTTCCTTCGAGAAGGTGATGGCGGCCCTCCAGCGCACGCTCATCTCCACATTCCGTATCTCAGGAGTCCGTGTCGACACACAGGGTCGGGACGGATTCGCGAGCACCGGCGGCTACATCTTCGTGTCGAACCACCAGTCGATGTACGACGTGCCGATCTTCGGAGGGCTTCTGAGGCGGAACTACCCGAAGTACGTTGCGAAGAGCGAACTCGCGAAGGGGATCCCGAGCGTGTCCCTCAACCTCCGGCACGGGGGCAATGCGCTCATCGATCGTGGTGACCGGGATCAGGCGATGGACGCCATCCGTGAGATGGCCGCCGAGGCCGAGCGGCGGGATGTGTCGGTTGTGATATTCCCTGAAGGAACCCGGTCACGCGTCGGAGAACTTGGAGACTTCCGGGCGGGTGGGTTGACGGCGATCATGGAAGCCGCCCCGAACTTGGAGATCATCCCGACGGCGATCGATGGCTCGTGGCAGGTGTTCCAGCGAAACATGTTGCCCGTCCCGTACGGCGCCGCCGTCCACGTGCGATTCGGTGAGCCGATCGCACGAGTTCGCGGTGAGTCTCCGACGGAGGTTCTCGAGCGCTGTCGGGTGTAGATCTCGGTGGTCGCCGTATCATTAAAAAAAGGTGCCGAACCCGCCTGATACGCTGCGGCTATGGAAGAAGAACGCATCGGCCTGTTCATTGACTATGAGAACCTCGCGATCGGCGCACGGGAGGATCTCGGCATCCAATTTGACTTCAAACCCGTCGCCGACGCACTTGCCGAACGAGGACGCGTCGTCGTACGGCGCGCCTACGCCGACTGGACCTTCTTCGAGAAGGACCGTCGGATGCTCACCGACAATCAGATCGAGCTGATCGAGATTCCGCAACGCAGGGGAATGATCCGCAAGAACGCCGCAGACATCAAGATGGCCGTCGACGCAGTGGAGCTCGCGTTCGAGCGGGACTACGTCACGATGTTCGTCATCTGCACCGGCGATTCGGATTTCACGCCGCTGGTACACAAGCTGCGAGAACTGAACCGCAGCGTCATAGGCGTCGGGTTGAAGGACTCGACGTCGGCGCTGCTCCCTGCGGCCTGCGACGAGTTCCTCTTCTACGAGAAGCTATCCGGGGTGGACATCCCAGATCGGACTCCGAAGAAGGAGCGTCCCAAGGCCGAGAAGGCGCCTGCTCCGTCTGCGGAGACACCGGACGCGTTGCTCGTGCCGACTCTCGCTGGTCTCATCCGGGCGGGGAACGGCGACGTGCGAGCGTCGAGCCTCAAGCGGGCACTGCTCCGCAAGGACGCCACGTTCACCGAAACCGACTACGGATTCCGCGCCTTCGGCGAGTTGATGCGGAACCTCGCCGATCGTGACATCGTCGAACTCGACCACGAGGGATCCCAAGGCGACCCCGTCGTGCGGTTCCCGACGTCGGGCAGGGGAGAGGAGGCGGGCTTCGGTCTCCTCCACGACGCCGTCGTTGCCCTCGGCAAGGGTGGCACACCGGTTGCGTTGTCGGGTCTCAAGACTGAGCTGCGAAGACGAGATAGCGGCTTCTCGGAGAAGAACCTGGGCTACTCGGGATTCCTGCAATTCGTGAAGGCGGCCGCCGCGAGTGGCTACGTCGATCTCATCTGGGACGATGAGACCGGCGACTACGTCCTGTCGGCTCCGTAGCTACCGTCCTGCCCGTCAGTGGGAGGTGCCGCCGAAGGCGGCGGAGGGGGCTAGACAGGTCCATCCAGGCGCAGGCGCCTGCTCCTAGAATTCGGCGTTGCGAGGCGAACGCGGGAACGGGATGACGTCCCGAATGTTCTGCATACCGGTCGCGAATTGCACGACGCGTTCGAGTCCGAGACCGAACCCGGCATGGGGTGCACTGCCGAATCGCCGCAAGTCGAGATACCACCAGTAGTGATCCTCGTCCATGCCCTTGATCCGCATGCTGTCGGCCAGAACGTCGAGTCGCTCTTCGCGCTGGCTTCCGCCGACGATCTCACCAATCTGCGGGACGAGGACGTCCATCGCCGCCACGGTCTTGCCATCGTCGTTGCGCCGCATGTAGAACGCCTTGAAGTCGAACGGGAAGTCGGTGACGATCACGGGTTTCTTGATGACCTGCTCGGTCAGATACCGCTCGTGTTCCGACTGGAGGTCATCGCCCCATGCCGCAGGGAACTCGAATGACTCGTCTGTCTTCTCGAGGAGATCGATTGCCTGGGTGTAGGTGATCCGCTCGAAGTCGCTCTCGGCAACGCCGGTGAGCGTGTCGAGGAGGCCGTCGTCGACCCACTTGTTGAAGAACTCGATGTCGGTCATGTTGTGTTCGAGCACGTATCGAATGAGGTACCTGACGTAGTCCTCGGCGAGGTCGGCGTTGTCGTTGAGGTCTGCGAATGCCATCTCCGGTTCGATCATCCAGAACTCGGCGAGATGGCGCCGTGTGTTGGAGTTCTCCGCTCGGAAGGTCGGGCCGAAGGTGTATACCCGGTCGACGGCGAGGGCGTAGGCCTCGGCGTTGAGTTGGCCGCTCACCGTGAGGAAGGTCGGTGCAGCGAAGAAATCCTGTGAATAGTCGACGGCGCCGTCCTCGCCGCGCGGTGGCGACGAAGGATCGAGGGTCGTGACTCGGAACATCTCGCCTGCGCCTTCGGCGTCACTGGTTGTGATGATCGGAGCATGGAGATAGAGGAAGTCACGATCCTGGTAGAAGCGGTGCGTTGCATAGGACAGGGCATTGCGGACCCTGGCGACGGCGCCGATCGTGTTGGTGCGAGGCCGGAGATGGGCGATCTCGCGAAGGTGCTCGAACGAGACGCGCTTTTTCTGGAGCGGATAGGACTCGGGGTCGGCGAATCCGAATGGCTCGACCTCGGTTGCCTTGATCTCGACGCGCTGGCCCCCGGCGGGAGATTCGGTGAGCGTGCCGGTGATGCGGACCGCGCTGCCGATGCCGAGGCGGAGGACATCGGTCTCATAGTTGGGGAGGGCGCCGTCGGCGATGATCTGGAGACCCGTCATCGTGGATCCGTCGTTGAGTTCGATGAACGAGAACCCGGCCTTCGAATCCCGGCGCGTTCGGACCCATCCTGCGACCATCAACTCGGTACCGAAGTCCTCTCGCTCGAGAACGTACTTGATCAATTCCCGCTTCATGTCCTGCTCCTTGACAAATCGGGACGATAGCCCCGGCGGCACGATGTGAGGCTCGCAGGGAACGTCGATCCTTCCAATTCGGTCGTTCGTGCTCGGGGCCACCTCGGTGATGTCGTAGACACGAGCGACTTCCAACGCCACAAATACCTTTTGCCTTCAAGGGTTCTCGTGAATTACACTTGTGTAAGACACGGAGGGTTTTCATGGCGGTAGCGGTTCGAGAATCGATGGTCACCGACGTTGATCGGGTTACGGCGGCAACGCTCGGCGTGTACGCGAGGCGCCGGGACCTTGCTACGGAGATGCCGCTCGCGGAGCTCCTGTCCGTGCCCTCCGATCTTGGTGCCCTCCGAGCGGTGGTGGGTGCTGCCGACCGAACGGTGGAGATCGTTCTCGACGCCGAGGTCGAGGCTGCGGCGGTCGCTCCATCCGCTTGGGCGCTGGCAGCGAAGGGCTTTCAGCCGATCGTCCTCGTCGCTCTTGCCCGGATCGGTGAGGCCCACGACGGCCTGCGGGGCACGCCGTGTCGGCTCCAGTCTTGGTGGTCGAGCGGGGACGACATCGTCTTCGGGGCATTCGAGACGACCTGATGACGTCGGTGCCTCGTCCGGCGGGGCCCTAAACTCAGCGTTATGCCGGTTCCCCTCTACACCCAGACCGTCATTGCCCTGGTGTGGGACTTCGATCGAACACTCATCCCGGGGAACATGCAGGACCCCATCTTCGATGCCTACGACGTGGACCCGGCCGTATTCTGGGGTGAGGTCGACGGACTCGTCGAGTACTACAGACGCCAGGGTGTGCCCATCCAGCGCGACATCGCGTACCTGGGTCACCTCCTCACGTATGTGAGAGAGGGAGTCTTCAAGAATCTGACGAACGAACGTTTGCGCGAACTCGGGAGTGCCTTGGTCTCCGCACCCGGCATGCCCGACTTCTTGGAAGAGTCCCGTCGGCATGTGTCCGGCATCCCCGAATTCGCCGGCGAGGGGATCTCGGTGGAGCACTACATCGTCTCGACCGGGATTCTTCCAATGATCGAAGGCAGCGTCTTCGCCGACCACGTTGACGGTATCTGGGCGAACACGCTCATTGAGTCGCCGGCGCCGCCCGGCTACCTCGGCCAACTTCCCGTCGCTTCGGCTCCTGCACCGGTGAGTCATCTCGGGTACACGATTGACAACACCGCCAAGACCAGGGCCTTGTTCGAGATCAACAAGGGCGTCAATCGGAACGCCGACGTCGACGTCAATTCCAGAGTCGGAGAAGAAGAGCGCCGCGTGCCGCTCCGGCACATGGTCTACATCGCCGATGGCCCGTCCGATGTACCGTGCTTCTCGATCCTTAATCAGCAAGGCGGCAAGACGCTGGGCGTCTACACGCTGGACCCGGTCGACAACCATCGCCGAGTGAAACAACTCCAGGAACAGGGCCGGATTCAAGGGATGGCAGAGGCCGACTATCGACCCGGCAAGGCAGCGTATCTGTGGTTGATGGACAGCATCGAGCAGATCGGCCACGAGATCGTCGAGGCCAGAAGCCAGGCGTTCGCATCGATCCCGACCCCGCCGGGCCACGCGTAGACTCGGGCTACGGGCTACGGGCCACGGAGCCTTCTGCCTGTTGTCTGTTGCCTGGCTCCCGATTCGACCGACTCGTTGCTGCTCAGTACCTTCCGATCACTTGGATTCGATCAAGAGGAGATTCCCATGGCTATCGAACGTGTCGGGATCGTCGGTGGGGGACAGATGGGTGGAGGGATCGCAGAGGTCTGTGTCAAGGCAGGCATCGACACGATGATCGTCGAGATCAATAGCGACCTCGTTGCCCGATCGAAAGAGGGGATCGAGAAGTCACTCAGCAGGGCCGTCGATCGGGGCAAGCTCGAGGCTGATGCCCGTGAAGCAGCGCTCTCGCTGCTTGCCTTCTCGACCGATCGCGAGTCGCTCGCCGATCGGGATCTACTCATCGAAGCAGTCGTCGAGAATGAGGATCTCAAACACGACATCTTCAGCGACCTTGATCGGGTCGTGAGATCCCCCGACGCGATCCTGGCGACGAACACTTCGTCGATCCCCGTCACACGAATCGCCCAGGCAACGAGCCGGCCGGAGTCGGTGGTTGGGATGCACTTCTTCAACCCGGCGACGATCATGCCGCTCGTCGAGATCATTCGTACCGTGGTTGCCTCCGATGACACGGTGGCTCGAGCGGCCTCATTCGCCGCCGACCGACTCGGCAAGACGGTCGTCCACGCGAAGGATCGGGCCGGGTTCATCGTGAACAAGCTGCTCTGCCCGTACATTTTCGAGTCGATCCGGATGCTCGAAGAAGGCTTCGCGACGCGTGAGGACATTGACACCGCCATGGTGAACGGGACGGGCTACCCGATGGGGCCGCTCACACTGTCGGATCTCGTCGGCAACGACACGATGCTGGCCGTCGCAGAGTCGTTCATGGCCGAATACGAGGACCCGCGTTATGCCGCACCGCCGCTGCTGAAGCGGATGGTCGAAGCCGGTCTACTCGGCAGGAAGTCCGGACGCGGCTTCTACGACTACAACTGAGGGCTACGCCTCGACGCGGCGGGCACCGTTGGATTCGAGCACCCGCGCGAGTTGATCCTTCTTGACGAGGCCGGATGTTCGGAAGCGTTGCGTCGGGCGGCTCGCCTGTTGCTTCTTCGTGCCGTGTGCCTTCTTGCGGGCGTGCTTTGAAGACTTCTGGGGTGGCCGAGCGATGACCACGGTCGTTGGGGTTGATCGGATCTTGTAGGTCTCTGCGGCTCCGGGGACTCGACCGATGTCGGCCTTGACGACGTGCGCCGACTCGCCGTACTCGCGGGCAAGTTCATTGACGATGCCGTCCATGACCTGGCAGGGCGCGCACCCGACCTGGAAGAAGTTGATCAGCACGGGCCGACCGGAGGCGACCATGGGCTGCAACTCTTCGAGGCTGTTGATCTTGTGTGCCTTGGTCTTGCGTTTGAACATCGTTGCCCTCTCCGGTTCCCGCGGTTCAACGTGCGGGGTCGCGGAAGTATGCCCGCCGTTTGGTGCAACTGCCCGCCGGGTGCGATCCGACGGAAGCCGCAAGCGACCAGAATGTTGCAGACGCGAACGGGGAGTTGGAAGTGGC
>CAXMQO010000106.1:0-19630 GCA_964195515.1 uncultured Saprospiraceae bacterium
TTCGCCGGTCGACGTCGCCCGGCATCGCAAACACCGGGATGCCGTACTCGGCGGCTTTCACCGCGGTGATCAACGCCCCGCCGGTCTTGGCGGCCTCCACCACGACGACGGCCGCGGAGAGGCCGGCAATGATGCGGTTCCTCGGCGGGAACCTCCACGCGTCGGGGCGGCTCCCGGGCGGATACTCCGACACGATTGCTCCTCCTGCCTCGAGAACCTGTTCACCGAGGCGTCGGTGCTCTCTCGGGTATGTCACGTCGATGCCGCATCCCAGCACCGCTACCCCCGTTCCTTTGGCCGACACCATGCCGCGGTGCGCGGCCCCATCGATACCCCTGGCGAGGCCAGAGACGACAAGCCACCCGGTCTCTGCAACCGCCCTTCCATATGCCTCAGCGAACTCCAGCCCGTAGGCGGTGCATCGGCGCGTTCCGACGATCCCAACTCCGGGGTATTGCGGCAGCGCGCCGCGAACGAACAGGACGTCGGGTGCGTCCTCGAACACGTCGAGATGATCCGGGTAGGCGGGGCCTCCGCGGAACACCGCCTCGATCCCAAGCGAGGCCAGCTCGCAGCGTCGCTGAATCGCTGGAGCCGCGAGATTGGTTCGGATCGATCCGGATGCCTTGACACGACCACGCTCGATCGCCATGGTCGCCTCCGCCGCTCCGCCGAACTGATCGCGGAGCTCTCGCGATCGGATCGGGTGCAACCCGGAGAACGCCATGCGGAGACGAGCATCATCGCTCACAGCGTCACCCGCATCCTGAGCGCTGTTTCGATGTGAACCCCGTGAACCGCATCCGATCCAGCGAGGTCGGCCACGGAGCGAGCGACGCGCCGGATCCGATCCCAGCCTCGTGCCGTGAGTCGATCCCCGGCCGCGGCCTCCCCCAGCCGGGCGACGGCACCACCGGTCCACTCCAGAGCATCGAGATCGCGACGACCCAGCTCGCGGTTGAGCCGTCCGCGTTCGTCGAACTGGCGCCTTCGTGCCGCAGCAACTCTGACACGGACGCCCCTCGAACACTCTCCCTCCGGCCCCGCGAGCTCTGCCACCCTCAGTCGCGGTACTTCGACCTGTAGATCGAAACGGTCCAAGAGCGGACCGGAGAAGCGGCGTTTGTACCGTGCCTTCATCGACTCTGTGCACTCGCACGCGTGTATTCGGTCCCCTTCGAAACCGCACGGGCACGGATTCGTCGCTGCAACAACCTGCGTCCGACACGGGAATTCGACGGTTGCTGCCTTCCGCGCCACCACAACGGAACCGTCCTCGATCGGCGCCCGAAGCGCGTCGAGTAGTTGCGGGGGGAACTCCCCCAGCTCGTCCAAGAATAGGACCCCACGGTGCGCCATCACCGCCTCGCCCGGAGTCGGGACACCCGACCCGCCGCCGATGAACGCTGCCATCGAAGCCGAGTGATGCGGAGACCGGAAGGGCGGTAACGCAGGATCGGGACGCGACAGGCCCGCGGCGGCCCAGACGAGCGCAACTTCGTGGGACTCCCGATCGTCGAGCGGCGGGAGTAGCCCGGGGAGGGTCCGGGCAAGCATCGTCTTCCCCGAACCGGGGGGTCCACGGAACAGCAGGTGGTGGCCGCCGGCGGCCGCCACTTCGAGCGCCGCGCGCGCCGGCGCTTGGCCGCGCACGTCGCTGATGTCCGGGATCTCGACCGAGCGGCCCGACAACGGCTCGATCTCGTCTCCCGGGTGGGCTCCGGCAGCGACCTCCATCGCGTGCGACAACGACCTGACCGCGCGAACACCCAGATCCTCGCGACCCGCAGTCTCCGCAGCCGACTGCAAGGGCAGGAGGCACGGCTTGCCGAGATTCCGCGCCACGAGAGCGGCGCTGAGGCCGCCCCGGGCGTGACGAACGGTACCGTCGAGGGCAAGCTCGCCGAGTGCCACGACGTTCGTCGCTCCATGCGGGAGCTTGCCGTTCGCTGCGAGCACACCGAGAGCGATAGGGAGGTCGTAGGCCGAGCCGACCTTCGGGAGGTCTGCGGGCGAGAGGTTGACCACGACTCGTTTCGCTGGGAACTTGTACCCGCTCGACGCCATCGCCGCCCGCACGCGTTCCTTCGCCTCCCTCACGGCCGCATCGGGAAGACCAACGATGATGAAGATCGGCTTGCTCCCACCTCCGACGTGGGCTTCGATCAGGACCGGGTGCGGCTCGACACCGATGATCGCGCTCGAGGTGATGGTTGCATTCATTCGCGCACCGTATGACCCACGTGTGACAAGAAACAGATTTGGACGGAGTGGCGGAGTAGCTGGGGAGCTGCCAGCCGCCAGCTGCCAGCTCCCGGCAGGAAGAGACAGAGCCAACCTTGTGCCGACCATGCGGCCGAAGGCCGGCTATCGGCCTTTGAACTCGGGGGGGCGCTTCTGGAAGAAGGCTGCTGCGCCTTCGAAGAGATCCTCTGAGCCGAGTAAGACTGCTTGCGCTTGTTCCTCGTATGCGAGGGACTGCTCGAACGTCATCGACGACGACCGATCGAGGGCGACCTTGATCAATCGTTGGGCGAGTGGAGCACCCTCGGCCAATGCTCCTGCAATCTCGGCGGCCGTGTCTTCAAGCGACGAGGCCGGTACCACGCGAGTTACCAGTCCGATGGAGAGGGCCTCTTCGGCCTCGACGATCCGGCCGGTGAGCGCGATCTCGCGGGCACGGGCGAGCCCCACCAAACGGGGTAGCAGCCACGTCCCGCCGAAGTCGATGGTCAACCCGCGCTTGACGAAGATCTCGGCGAACCGTGCGCGTTCCGTGGCAATCACCACGTCGCATCCGAGAGCGAGGTTCATTCCCGCACCAACCGCTACACCATCGACGGCGGCCACCGTCGGCTTCGAGATCCGATGCAGCGCAAGCGCCGCCCGGTTGGGCAGTCTCATGTACTCGGCATTCGCTGCTGCCGTTCCGAATCCTGAGAAGTCGGCACTGAGGTCGGCCCCTGCCGAGAAGTCGCCATCGGCGCCGATCACCACCAGCGCTCGCTGGTCCGAGGTTTCGAACCCTTCGAACGCTTCCGCCAATTCGCCCCATCCGGCCTTCGGGATCGCGTTCTTCGCACCGGGTGACGACATGGTCACCCACCGAACCAACCCCCGGTCATCGACAGATACGAAGCTCATGGGGCGAAGGTAGCACTCCCAGGTGCTCGGTCGTCAGTGAAGCGTGCGCCATAATCCGCTACTCCGCTACTCCGCTACGTTGTCCCTATGCAGACCGACCCGTTCCTCGACAATGGAAGCCTCGGAGACGAGGTTGTCAACCCTGTCCAGGCTTATCAGGCGCGCAAGGCATACGTGTGCCCCGGGTGTGATTCGTGGATCGAGCCTGGGGTCGGACATCTCGTTGTTGTCCCAGCACATGCACCAGATCTACGACGCCACTGGCATCGGGGGTGCTGGTTCAAGGAACAACGTCGCAAGTACGGGTCAGCCAACTCCGGGTAACCAGCGGATGGTCACCCCGTAGCCGGTGAGTTCGACGGCGATGAGATCGATACGCCGGATCGACAGTGCCCGTGCAGCGCGCCGAATCCTTGCGTTCTTGTCAACGTCGAAGTTCTCCCACGGACGGGTCCCGGATCCGAGTCCGGTCTTCACTTCGATGGCGACCACGCGTCCATCGATCCGAGCGATGAGATCGATCTCGTCGCGACCGACGCGAACGTTCCGGTCCAGGATGACGGCACCGTGGCGCCCAATGAATCGGGACGCAACAACTTCCCCGGCGGCTCCAACGGATGTGCGGCGCGTGGGCATCTCCGCATCGTCTCACCCGGCTGTGACGGGAACGCGAGCAGGCTCCTCGAGCCGGCTCCTAGAAATCCGAGGGGATGTCGGTCTCTTCGATGTTGACGTCACGGAAGGTCATGACCCGCACTCGCTTCACAAACCGTGCGGGCCGGAACATGTCCCACACCCAGGCATCTTCGAGTTCGAGTTCGAAATAGATCGAACCCTCGGCCGAGCGGGTGTTCATCTCGACCTTGTTTGCAAGGTAAAAGCGCCGTTCCGTCTCAACGACGTATCGGAACATCGGCAGCACATCGCGGTACTCGCGATAGATCTGCAACTCAACATCGGTTTCGAATCGCTCGAGATCCTCTTCGCCCACTCGTGCTCCTCCCGTCCGTGGTCGGCGTGTCGATGCTACCGGGGGTCCGCAGGTAACCCGTCGATGGTCGGCCGCGTGGTCACAACGTTGTCCAGTGCGCCACCGGCCACATGATCACAAAGGCTCTTCCGACGATCGTGTCGGTAGGCACCGCTCCGAAGTAGCGACTGTCCTGGCTCGCGTTGCGGTTGTCCCCCATGACGAACATCTCGCCGGGCGGCACGATGATCGGCCCAAAATCCGGCATCACCGACCCCGTCTTCAGATACGGCTCGTCGATCGGTGCGCCGTCGATGAGCACCTGGTTATCGATGACCTCGACGCGCTCGCCCGGCAACCCGATCACCCGTTTGATGAACTCGGACCGTGGGACGGAGATGCCGATCGCCTCCGTGACGTTGCGCCGTGCCGCCTCGAAGATCGTCTCTTGCGGCGCTTCGTCGCCGCGCGGATCGTCGAACACAACAACATGACCCCTCTGCAGGTCTCCGATCCGGTACGCGAGTTTGTTCACCATCACTCGATCGTTGATCTGGAGCGTGTCCTCCATCGATGACGACGGGATCCAGAATGCCTGGAAGAAGAACGTCTTGATAACAACGGCGATGACGAGCGCCGCGAGGATGAGGAGCGGCAGTTCGAGCCAGAAAGGGAGCGCGGGTTTCTTCTTCTCGATGCCGGCGCTTTCGATCCCCACTGGTTCGGGCGCAACGGGTTCGAAATCGGAGGAAGTCACGAACGGCACCCTACCTGTCGCGCCGGTCAAAGGGTCTCTCACTCTGGCCCTCCCAAGTACTCGAACCAGAGCATCCTGGCTGCTATCGATCGGAGCGGTCGCCAAGCGGTTGAGCGAACGCCCGACGTCTTGTCGTCTGGAACATCGGAGAGGGCGTAGACCCGGCCCATCGAGACCTGGAGTGCTCGGTCGCCCGGCGGCCAGACGTCGGGGCGGCGGAGCGCGAACAGCAGGTAGCAGGCCGCCGTCCACGGACCGATGCCGCGGATGCCGAGGAGTCGGTCCGTTGCAGTCGCATCGTCGAGCCCGCCGACGGCGTCCAGATCGACCGAGCCGTCCATCATGCCGGCGGCAAGGCCCCGTACATAGCCACTCTTCTGCCGAGAGAATCCGATGGTTCGCAGCTCCGAGTCGCCCAGGCCAACGAAGGGCTCGGGTTCGACGCTACCGATCGCTCGTTCGAGCTTCCCGTAGGCCGCGTCTGCGGAGGCGAGGGAGACCTGTTGCTCCAGGATGAGCCGGACCATCGTGGGGAAGCCGGGGTCGCGTGGCCACAGCGGCGGAACGCCGTTGCGCTCCGCGAGCCTCGCGAGAATTGGATCCATCTCTGACAGCGTCGCGACACCGGCTGACAGTGCCGCATCGTCAAGCGGCGCGACAACGACCCGCCGCCTGGACGGGTCGTGATCGATGGCGAGGTCCGGGTCGAGACCGGTCAGTCGCGCTTCTCCTTGATCCGGGTGGCCTTGCCGACCCGGCCGCGGAGGTAATAGAGCTTGGCCCTTCGCACGTCACCTCGACGGAGAACTTCGATCTTCTGGATGATCGGAGCATGGACCGGGAAGATCCGCTCCACACCGACGCCGAAGCTGATCTTGCGGACGGTGAACGTCTCGCGAATACCTCCGCCCTTGCGGGCAATGACAACACCTTCGAAACCCTGGGTGCGTTCCCGTCCACCCTCGATGACGCGCACGTCCACGCGGACCGTATCCCCGGGACCGAAGTTCGGGATGTCATCGCGCAGCTGTGCGCTCTCGATCTGATCGAGCGTATTCACGGGATCCTCCAGAAGAAAGGGGGGAAGGCGGCTCCTGATAATAGCAAGCGGAGAAGCTAAACGGGTTTGAGTAGCGGAGTAGCACGGCACGAGGCCACCCGTCTACCCGTACTCGGCTACTCGGCTACTCGTCCAGCAAATCCGGTCTTCGCTCCCTCGTCCGTTGCTCGCGCTGGTCTCTCCGCCACTCCTCGACCTTTGCGTGGTCGCCGGAGCGCAGGACGTTCGGGACGGTCCATCCGCGGAATTCGGCGGGCCGGGTGTATTGCGGTTCTTCGAGGAGGCCATCGCGGAAACTCTCCGTCTCAACGGACGTGGGATTCCCGACCACGCCGTCGAGCAAGCGCGTCACCCCTTCGATGACTGCAAGAGCGACAACCTCGCCGCCCAGCAGGACGAAGTCCCCGATAGAGATCTCCTCGTCGATGAAGTGCTCTGCGACCCGCTCGTCGACGCCTTCGTACCTCCCGCACACGACGGTGATCTCGTCGAGCGCAGCCCAACGATCCAGGGTCGCCTGATCCAGCGGGCGGCCGCCGGGTGTGAACAAGATCCGGTGCGTGTGAGCGAGAGGGTCGAGCGCCGCGGCGAGCGGCTCG
Source organism: uncultured Saprospiraceae bacterium (assembly GCA_964195515.1). GTDB lineage: Bacteria > Actinomycetota > Acidimicrobiia > Spongiisociales > UBA5794 > JAHEEL01. The sequence continues at coordinate 6,531 of CAXMQO010000106.1, forward strand.
ACCATCATAACCATCCCGGCGCCACCGCCGAAGGGAGCATCGTCGATCTGCCGGTGAACCCCTTTGCCGTGGCTGCGCAGGTCGTGAAGCACCACGTCGAGTGTGCCGTCCTGCCGGGCTTTGCCGACCAGGCTTGCCTCGAGGGGCGAAGTGAAGAACTCGGGGAAGATCGTGATGACATTGATCCGCATGAGGATGACGCTACTTGCAGAGGCCGTTCACCAGAAACGCTGCGGTTGCCTCGGCAAACTCGTGAACGCGTTGTTTGGGTTCCGGCTGGTCCATCACAACACGGCCGCCGGCCATCATCGCGTCCTGGATGAGGCGCCCGACGAGTGGCCCGGGAAGCTCGGCGAACACCCCGGCTGCCACACCGGAGCGGTAGATGTCCATCACCTCGTTCGACAGTGCCCGATGCGAGTCCGCGATCTCACGTTGAGCGTCAACCGACAATCGGGGAACTTCGGTGTGGAGGATGAATCCCAGGTGGTCCATGCCGACAAACTCCACGAACCGAACCGTCAATTCACGGAGCCGCAGGTCGGGTGAGATCCTCGGATCGACCTCAGCGAGCATCTCATCGATGAGCACCGGGAGGTCTCGCTGTACGAGCTGCACCAACAGATCCTCCTTCGAAGCGAAGTGCTCGTAGAACGTGGTACGCCCGATGTCCGCCTCAGCAGAGATGTCGGCGTGAGAGGTGGCCTCGTACCCGAGTTCTCGGAACAGCTGGGCCGCGGCGTCGAACAGCTGATTTCTGGTCTCGTCGCCCGCGCGCTTCATCGGGTTCCTCCGACGACTCGAATCGTCGGCGCAGGACGGTACAGGGTCGTGCGGCGCTGCGGCACTCGTCCGATCGACTCGATCGCCGTGGTGAAGTCTTCGGCACCCATCATGGAACCGTGGGAGGCCCCGGCAGCAGCCGAAATGTACTCATCCATCAGCGTGCCTCCCAGGTCGTTCGCTCCGGCATTGAGGAGCGTCAGGCCCGCCTCGAGCCCCAGCTTCACCCACGAAGCCTGGATGTTGTTGATGAGGCCGTCGAATGCGATCCGCGCCACCGCGTGGACGAGCACCACCTCATCCCAGGTCGGACCAGGGCGCGCCCCACCCCGAAGGTAGATCGGCGCGCCCATGTGCACGAACGGCAGCGGCACGAACTCGGTGAATCCGCCGGTGCGCTGTTGGATGACGCGAAGCGTCTCGATGTGGTTGGCCCATGAGGCCGGATCGTCGATGTGTCCGAACATCATCGTCGCAGTCGATCGAAGGCCGAGGTCGTGAGCGGTCAGCATCACCTCGGCCCACTGCGCGGTTCTGATCTTGTCGGGACAGAGATGCTCTCGAATACGATCGTCGAGAATCTCGGCGGCCGTACCCGGCAGCGTGCCGAGCCCTGAGTCGCGCAACATGGTGAGGAACTCTCGAACCGGGATCCCCAGCGTCTCCGCACCTTGCCACACCTCGAGGGGGGTGAACCCGTGCACGTGTATGGCGGGGACTGCTTCTTTGATCGCTTCGAGGACGGTGACGTAGAAATTCCCCGTGAATTCGGGGTGGATACCCCCCTGGAGACAGACTTCGGTCGCACCGCGATTCCAAGCATCGACGGAGCGTTCGACGACGTTCGGAATGGTCAGCAGATAGGGGTCTTCGCGCAGGTTCAGCGACCGCGGTCCCTTCGAGAACGCACAGAAGCCGCACTTGTAGGTGCACTGGTTCGTGTAGTTGATGTTCCGATTCACGACGAAGGACACCGTCTCGCCGTTGGCGTGCTCGCGGAGGATGTCGGCGACCGATGCGATCGCGTCGACCTCGGTTCCACGCGCCTCGAACAGGCGCTGGACCTCGTCCCGACTCGGACGATGTCCCTCGAGTGATCGGTCGAGAATGCGATGCAACTCGCCGTCAACGGCGTCTCCCGCGCCCGCGTGCGCTCCCCCGGCCCACGCCTCATCACTCCACTGTGCGGAGAACCGACCCGGTGCGTGGGGCGCAGGAAGATCTTTGCCTGGGGCCCAATCCGTGCGGGGACGCACAACTCCGGACGCATCGACAAGATCGAGATAGACCTTGAAGGCATCGCTCTCAAGTTGACGTCGCGCCTCGTCAACCGTCACATCGACAGGGAGAGCGGTTCGTTCGACGAGCGGGAACACAAGAACGTCGCGGAGCCTGCCGATGGTATCCGTGTCCCAGCCTCGCAGGAGAAGATCGGTCGCTCCGGCCTCGACTGCGGCCAGGGCTTCTTCGACGGTGTCGACGAAGACGGAGACTCTCGGGCCCACCCCGGGGAGGGCCGCAATCTGAGCCCCGTCGGCCACCCTGCTCCGCCCGACTCGAAGGAATGCCGCCTGTGTTCGAGCGAGAGCGTCGATCGTGGCCGCTCGATCATCACCGGCGACGATCGTGAATTGCCAGCCGCAGATTCCCCGTTTCGAGAGAGCTAGGATCCCAGCCGGACCGGCGACGTAGGCCGGTGCAACAGCAGTCCCGTGCTCACCTGCCAACGGCAGGAGCCCTCCGGAGAACGCGGCGGCTCGGTCCGTCTCCGTAAGGGCGTCCACCTCAACGGTGGTCGAACCCTCCCGGCGTCTGGTTTCCGCCCATCGCTCCCCTACCGTATCGGCGGGTCGCGACCGGACGAACGTGATGGCCGTCATGATCGTCATGTGGTCGCCTTCTCCTCGACGACAGCGTACCCCTCATCGTCCGCTCGGCTCACAAGAATCGGCAACAGCCCAGGGTCGATCCACCGGTCGTTGAGGTACTCCGGATACACGGGGAACCGGTGCCGGAGATCGAAACCGGCAGCCTCGGTGACCGACCGCAGCCGATCGAGGTGCGGCCACGGCGCCTCGGGATTCACCCAATCGATCGTAAGCGGCGAGACACCGCCCCAATCGTTGATGCCAGCATCGAGGTAGACGCCGTAGTCGTCGGTCAGGTTCGGCGGGACCTGCACGTTCATCTCTGCACCGAAGATCCACCGAGTCAGTGCCACAACGGTGGAGAAGAACTCGGCAGTTGGAGGATCGACGTCGCGCATCCTGGTGTCGGCCTTCGGCTGGAAATTCTGCACGATGATTTCCTGGAGATGGCCTCGGCGCCCATGCATCTCGGCCAGAGCGAAGAGGCTCTCAACGATCTCGACCGGCGTCTCTCCGATGCCCACCAGTACGCCGGTCGTGAACGGGATGCTCAGACGACCGGCCGTCTCGATCGTCTCCATCCGCGCCGCCGGGTCCTTGTCCGGGGAGTCGTGATGTGGCATCCCGGGTTCCATCAACCGGGGCGAGATGTTCTCGAGCATGAGGCCGAGCGACGGGTTCGATCTCCGAAGCGCTCGCTGAGTCGCCTCATCCATGACACCCGGATTCGCGTGAGGGAAGAGCGAGGTCTCGTCTACGACGCGTTCGGTCATGTGCTGGACGTAGGCGAGCGTCGATGCGTGGCCGTTCCTCGTCAAGAACTCTTGTGCCGCCGGCCATCGGTCCTCCGGTCGGTCCCCGAGGGTGAACAGGGCCTCAGTGCACCCGCGCGTCTCACCGGCGCGGACAACGGCCATCACCTCGTCGGGTGTCATGTAGACACCCCCTGCGCCCGGTGGTTTCGCGAACGTGCAATACGTGCACCGGTCGCGACACATCGTGGTCAACGGGATGAAGACCTTCCTGCTGAACGTCACCGTTCTGCCTTTTCCCTCATCACGAAGCCGGCTGGCCTCAGAGAACAACGCTCCTGTTGAAGAAGCGCCAGTGAGGAATCGGCATGCGAGGTCGGGGTCGGGCACCGGAAACGGCATCGACCGAACCTATCACACCCCCGAAACCTCCGTGGACGTCGTCTCCGACTCCTGCGATTCCACTTCCTGCACGGCGTCGGGGATATCGCGTTCGAGGTGGCGCAGCGGCGGGTACATCCATGCCACGACGGACGCCACGACAACGAACAAGCCAATCACAATGAAGAATAACCCGTACCCGCGGCCGAATCCCGATCCGATGATCTCCCCGACAGAGCCGGCCAACGCACCATCTTCAGCCATGAGGGGCTCAAAGACCCGGTCCGAAAGCGGGCCGACCAGCACGTAGGCAATGGGAACCGCACCCTGGGCAATGAACCGCCGCACGGCGGATACGCGCCCCTGAAGATCAGCTTCCACCTTTGCCAACCAGATCGCCTGGCTCGTCGCATTGACAGTGGGGATCCAGAGCATGCCGAGGAACATGACTCCTGTGATCCAGAAGACTGACGCTTTGAGTCCAACCGCGGCGAATACCACGCCGAGGAAAGCACCTCCCACGACGAGGCCGAGGACACGCTTCTTCGGACCTCCCCAGGTACTGGCCACGATCGAGCCGACCAACATGCCCAACGATGCCACCGTGAACGCCGTCCCGAGCCCTGCCTCCGATGTGAGCGAAAGCCCCAGCGGGATGAAGAGAGGACCGACGAATCCAAACGCGACGTTGATGACCGCGAAATACAGGAGGAGAGCGAGCAGTCCGTGACGAGCGATCAAGTACTTGAAGCCGTACTTCGTCTCGTGCCAGAGGCTCCCGGAGCCTTCGGTGCCGGCTTCGCTCGTCTTCGGTCTGGGGAATCTCACGATGAGGAGGGTCACGATCGCGACCGAGAACGTGAGAACGTCGATGGCGAAGACGGCACCGATCCCCGAAAACGCGAGAGCGAATCCAGCGAGAATCGGCCCCCCAAGCTGCCCGAGCGCCTCGGCCATCTGAACGAGTCCGGATGCTCGCCCGAAGTGCTCCTTCGGCACGAGTACGGCCATTGCCGCCGAGTAGGCAGGCCATTGGAACGCTTGGAACATGCCGGAGATTGCCACGGCGATTGCGATGTTCCACAGAGCGAGGGAGCCGGTGAGGTAGAGCAGCACCAGAACAATCGTCCCCGCTCCGGCGCCGGCGTCGGCGAGGATCATCGCCTTTCTCCGGTCCCACCGGTCAACGAGGGCCCCAGCGAAGGGTGTGACCAAGATCTGAGGTAGCTGCGAGGCGAGCATCACCGTGGCAAGCTGTGTCACCGATCCGGTCTCCTGGAACACATAGATGCTCAGGCCGAAACCGGTCAAATTGGTGCCGACGAGCGAGACGAGCTGTCCGGCCCAGACGATGAAGAATGTCCTCATGGTGGGCTCGGATTTTGAGTCCGTTGCGGGGTCGGATCGTTCATGGGACGACATCTACCGTATTGTCGGCACTTCTCGACCATTAGTCAAATGAGACGAACACCCCAGCGCCGGTATTCTCGCCGGATGCGGATCACGCCACTACTCATCGCGGTCATGGTGGTCATGACCGCATGCGCCCCCACCGAGTCGGCCGATGAGTCGACGACGACCGTGCCGACCACGACGACCACACGTCCGGCCGATGCGCCGTCGTGTCTCTCCGGAGAGCTGCCGTTCGTCGAACAAGGCGTCGTCGCAGCCCTGGACAGCCAGGGCCGTGATGCACGTGCGATTGCCGGTATCCGCTGGTACGCACTCGACGGGTGCGAACGGATCGAGGTCGAATTCCTCTCGGTCGCCGGATCACCGGCTTCTCGCATTGGTCCCGTCGGGGTCTCAATTCTTTCCGACACCGGGATTGTTCGTGTGACGTTATCGGACGCGATCGTCGACTCGGCAGTGGCCGACACAACACTCAACGGGGACCTCGTCGACGGGTGGTTCGTCATCGAGGGGATCGATGATGGCCTCGTTGTGGATCTCCACCTCGGTGGACGGGCGGCGGCTCGAGCCTTCACCACCACGTCCCCCGCCAGACTCGTCATCGATCTGATCCCGGCCCAAGAGGATCTCCCGATCGCAAGACCATTCTCCGAGGGTGAGATCGTACTCATGAGTCCCCAGGCCGGTGTCGGCCTGTATCCGCTCCAGATCTCCGGCTACGCAGCTCCCGGTGTCGACGCGGTGCGGATCCGTCTCTCCGATTCGACGGGTGTCTCCATCGACCGATCGGTCTCGACCCTCTCACCGGTCCACGTTTGGCACGCCTTCGAAGTGGGTCTGACCGACGGCCCATCCGGATCCGTCGACCTCTTCGTAGGAATCGTGACGGAAGAGGGAGAACCGGTGTCCGGGGTAGAAGTCCCCCTTGATCTTCCGTGACGAGTAGCGGAGTAGCCGAGTAGCGGAGAAGATCACTACTGCTCTACTTGCTACTGCTCTACTGCTCTACTGCAAAGATCCGGCGCCGCTTCGAGCGGGGGCATGACAATTCCCCAGAGGCCGCGAGCCAGATCGATGGCCTGGTTCGCCATCGGTGCCACCGATGGACCGACCGGCGTGCGGTCGGGGTCGAGTTGCAGGATGATGATCGATCCCACGGCCGACGGTCCGATCTCCATAGTCGCGTCCATCTCTGCGTCGGGATCGACGGCAATTGCCCTGGATCCGTTGAACCGAATGCCCGTCTTCGCGGCGTCGTATGGCTCGGTCAACGACAAGAGCATGCCGCCCTTGCGTCGTGTCGTGGCTGCGGAGATGATCGTGTCCTCCAGATCTTCGGCAGCAATGTCGATATCGCCCGCGATCAGCATGCGCTCGATGCTGTCGAGCGGAATCTCTGCGGCACGGGATTGCAGCCCGTGACCGATGCTGCGGCGTGGATTGAGTTCGGTTGGGAGAAACCCGTCGTGCGTGCACACGCCGTCGATTCCGAACCCGCCGAGGTAACCGTGCCTCTTTGCGAGAAGTGTGCCGACTCGGAGAGCCGCACCGCGCATCTCGTCCCGCACGTCCACCGGGGGGTTCCAGAAGTTCGCCGCTTGTGCGTAGACGAACCCAGGCTGCTCCGCGTGCCGAAGCATGATCATCTCCATCGGGAGAAACACCGCGACGCCGTCGCCGGTGACGAATCCGTGGATCGAGCATGGAATACCGTCCAGGAATGGCATGACGCGAACGGTTGCCGCATGTTCCGAGAACCATTCCACGGCCGGCGCCACATCCTCAGCGCTCCGAACCCACCGGGCATACTCTCCTCCCCCGTGCCAGCCTTCCTTGTTGTCGGCGACCCAGACCGTACCGAGATCCGACGTCAGATTCGCCGCGGCCGCGGACGCATCCGTGACCGGCACAACGGCCGAAGGCGCCCGACGGACGGCGGCGTCGTCCCAGAGTTGGTCGACAATCGTCTTGTCCTCGAGCGATCCCCAGATCGCGGGCCCCGCGCCGTACACAGGTCGGCCAACAAGCGTGCTGTGTCTGCTGAAACCTGCACCGAGGACCATCGCATCGTGGCCCGGGTCGAACCGGTCGACTGCTGTAAGGAGGGCAGCGGTAGGACGCTCAACCGAGTCGAGGTAGGCCCGGACGCCGTCCATGATCGTCGCGCCGGTCGTTCGGGTGTAATGGAATCGGTCCGCGTTCGGGAGTTCACCCACGCCTTCGATTGCTGCCACGATCATGATGCCGTCGGCACCCCACTCCCTGAGCCGTTCGACGACCGGCGTCGCTACGGCCGCTGCGTCCGGGAGGAGAATCCACTTCCTGCCGCGATGAAACTCGGCGATCCGGGACTTGACTGCGTCGACATCCACGTCTCGATCATACGCAGCGGAATCCGATCGAGAAGTGCGTAGAGATCCGTCGTGTTCTGTCATGCCTGGTTGATACGTTGCATAGATGGAAACACCCGCACACACCGCAGTCGATCAACTCGTCCGACAGTTGGTTGCCAATCTGGAGCGACTCCTCGAAGCTCAGCGGGCGCAGGCCAGCCTCATCCTGGATTTCGAGAAGCTCGGTATCCCGGCAGCCCAGGGCCTCACGCTTCCCGACTGGGTTGAGGATCAACTCGACGTTCACCGAGATAGAGCACAGGAGATCGTCGCCCTGGCCCGAAGTCTCGAGGTTCGCTCGACCACCAACGCAGCCGCGTTCCCATAGAGTTCGCGATGCAGCCGGCCAACGACCGACCCGACGCTGTCGGTACCCGCACCGCCAGTCGCCGGACGAACCGGTAGGCTCGCGCCATGAGCGATCAACCCATGCAAGAGTTCTGCGTCTTCTGCGCCATCCTGAAGGGTGAACTCCCCGCGGACTACGTCTGCCAAGACGACGTCGTGGTGTCGATCATGGACATCAATCCGGTGACGCCGGGCCACCTCCTAGTGCTCCCCCGCAAGCACCTCCCTGACCTCGTCGACCTCGACGATGCCACGGCTGCCCACATGATGAACGTCGCAAGACGAATGGCCGCGGGTCTCCGAGCGAGCGACGAGAACGTCAAGGGGATCAACCTCTATCTCGCGGACGGGCCCGACGCCGGCCAGGAAGTCGCCCACGCCCATCTGCACGTGGTCCCCCGGTACGCCGACGACGGCTTCGGCCTCAGGGTCAACTACGGCGAGCCCCCAAGACGCGACGAACTCGCGGCAACCGCAACACGGGTCACTGCAGCGCTCCAGCTTGAGCAGCAGAGATGACCAGAACGACGGTTACCCGACTCTCAGTGTGTCAGCGATCCAGAATCGACTCCTTCAGCACCGAGAAGAGCGGCCAGGCATCAGATTCGGTGTTGCCGAGGATGGTCACTTCGACGTCGTCGGTCGAGAACCTCGCCGACACAAACGCGACCCCTGGATCGGCACCCGTGCTGGAGTAGCGCGAGACCTCTCCATCTCTGGCGGCCATCCACAACCCGTATCCATAGTGACGTTCGTCGTCATCGGCCGAACTCGCGGCAACATGCGGGTGTAGAAACGTAGCGGTCATCTCCCGGCCGAGGAGGCGATTCCCGAAGAGGGCATCCCAGAACGACGACATGTCCGGAGCGGTGACGAACGCTCCGCCGTCGGGCATTCCCTTCAGCGGTATCTCGTAGATATTGGAGCTTCCGTCATCCAAATAGCCGTACGCAGTGTGAGATGGAAGAGCGTTCATCTCGAAGAAGCCTGAACCGGTCATACCGGCTCTGGCGAACACGTGGCGCTCTACGTAGTCGCCGTAGGCCATCCCACTCGCAGCCTCGATGACGAGGCCGAGCAACACATACCCGCCGTTGCTGTAGCTGAAGCGTTCACCGGGTGCGAACTTCATCGGTTCGTTCTGGAATAAGGGCAGCAGGTCGGAGGGAGCGCGTACCCGGTACACGGGAAGTTTGCCGAGCGCCATACCGAAGTCTGCTTGTGGGTCGAGAGTCTCTTCGTCGAAGTAGTCGGGCGCACCGGACGTGTGCGTCAGCAGGTGGTGAATCGTGATCGCAGGATCGAATCGGGGGAAGCCATGACCCGCCACATCCGTCAGACGGTTGTCCGCCGACAGCTTGCCCGCTTCGATCAACTGGCACACGGCGATTCCGGTGAACGTCTTGGTCCCGGACGCGGTGCCGAAACGCGTAGAGACGGTGTTCGGGATCGCGGCGGAGCGATTCGAGTAGCCGAAAGCATCGGCGAACACGACAACCTCACCCATGCGCACCTGCACCACTCCAGAGAACGGTCGTCGTGCGTGTTGTTCGCGAACAACAGAATCGAACGTCAACTACATGCTCCTCCGGTACCGGCCGCCCACGTCGTAGAGGGCGTTCGAGAGTTGCCCGATCGTGCAGTACTTCGCCGCCTCCATAAGCGCCTCGAAAGTGTTGCCGCCATCGATGGCAGTTCGTTGGAGCTGCTCGATCGCCGCAGCGGCCACGTCGGCGTTGAGTTCCTTCACCAACGAGGCGGCGTCGATCTGCCGGTGTTTGTCCTCGTCGGTTGACCGAATGATCGTGTCAGGGACCATGAACGGTGAGCCTTCCTCGGACAAGAAGGTATTCACGCCGACGATCGGGAGTTCACCCGTCGACTTCATTCGCTCGTATCGCAGCGACTCCTCCTGAATCTTCGAGCGCTGATACATCAGCTCCATCGCCCCGAGCACACCGCCCCGATCCGTGAGACGATCGAACTCGACGAGAACGGCCTCTTCGACGAGATCGGTGAGCTCGTCGATGATGAAAGAGCCTTGCATCGGGTTCTCGTTCCGCGCCAGACCGAGTTCGCGGTTGATGATCAGCTGAATCGCCAAAGCGCGTCGGACCGACTCCTCGGTCGGCGTCGTGATCGCCTCGTCGTAGGCATTTGTATGCAGCGAGTTGCAGTTGTCGTAGATCGCGTACAGCGCCTGAAGAGTGGTGCGAATGTCGTTGAATCCGATCTCCTGAGCGTGCAAGGACCGGCCGGACGTCTGGATGTGGTACTTCAGTTTCTGGGATCGTTCCGATGCGTCGTATAGGTCACGCATCGCCTTTGCCCAGATCCTGCGAGCGACCCGCCCGATGACGGCGTATTCGGCGTCGACGCCGTTCGAGAAGAAGAACGACAGGTTCGGCGCGAACGTGTCGATCGGCATCCCCCGGGAGAGGAAGTACTCGACGAAGGTGAACCCGTTCGCCAGGGTGAATGCCAGCTGGGTGATCGGGTTCGCGCCGGCCTCCGCCATGTGGTAGCCGGAGATCGACACCGAGTAGAAGTTGCAGACCGAACGGTCGATGAAGAGCTCCTGGATGTCACCCTGCATGCGGAGAGCGAATTCCGTGGAGAAGATGCAGGTGTTCTGGGCCTGATCCTCCTTGAGGATATCGGCCTGGATCGTTCCCCGCACACGGGACAAGACGTCTGCTTTGATCGCTTCGTAGACATCGGACGGAAGCACCTGATCACCGGCGAGTCCGAGAAGCATCAACCCGAGACCGTCGCTTCCAGGGGGAAGGTCGCCGTGGTATCGGGGCCGTGGGAATCCGCGACTCTCGTATCTCTCGACGAGAGCAGCCTCGAGCTCTCCCTGCATGTCGTGCCCGACGATGTAGCGCTCACACTGCTGATCGATCGCTGCGTTCAGGAAGAAGGCGAGCATCATCGGCGCCGGACCGTTGATCGTCATCGAAACGGACGTTGCCGGGTCGAGGAGATCGAATCCTGAGTAGAGCTTCTTCGCATCGTCGAGTGTGGCGACCGAGACCCCTGAGTTCCCGACCTTTCCGTAGATATCTGGCCTGGTGTCCGGATCGTCGCCGTAGAGAGTCACCGAGTCGAACGCAGTCGAGAGCCGGATCGCGGGCATCCCCCTCGACACGTAGTGGAAACGGCGGTTGGTCTGCTCCGGGCCGCCCTCTCCCGCGAACATCCGCGTCGGATCCGCGGCGGACCGTTTGAACGGGAACACGCCGGCAGTGAACGGGAAGCGGCCGGGGAGATTCTCCTGGAGACCCCACTGCACCCGGTCGCCCCAGCCGATCAGCCGGGGGAAGACGACTTTCGGAATGCGAGTACCGGACAGGGTCGTCGACGACGTCTGTACCTCGATCTCGCTGCCGCGTATTTCATAGGTGATGGCGTCGGCGGTGTACGCCGCTGCGGTGCTGTCCCATTCGGCGAGGACCGCTGCGGCCCCCGGATCGAGTGATGCCTGCACATCGCGGCTCGCGGCGGCCATCGTCCCGTCGGCGTTTCGCCGGGCAACGACCGCCAGTGCCTGTGCCTCGGTCGCGAGGGTTCCTTGCTCATCGACGCTCCGGTTGTAGGTCCGGATCGTGTCGGAGATCTCAGAGAGATACCTGACGCGGTCCTTCGGGATGATCGGCCGCTCGCCCCCATGATCCGTGGGGAGTTCGATCGTCGAATCGAACCCGCCGTCCGCTCGAAAGTCGACGGCTCCCATGAGCGCCCGATAGAAGCGGTTGGTGCCCGCATCGTTGAAATGGGATGCCACGGTCGCGTAGATCGGAAGCTCTTCGTCTGCCGACTCGAAGACTCCGTGGTTTCGTCGGTACTGCTTGCGAACGTCGCGAACGGCGTCTTCGGCGCCGCGCCGATCGGACTTGTTCACGACGATCAGGTCGGCGAAGTCGAGCATGTCGACCTTCTCGAGCTGGCTCGCGGCACCGTATTCGGGCGTCATCACGTAGAGGGCAAGATCGGCGTGATCCACGATTTCGGTGTCGGCCTGCCCAATCCCCGACGTCTCGAGGATGACGAGGTCGTACCCGGCCGCCTTGACGAGATCCACGGTCGAGGCAACGTGTGGGGAGAGCGCGAGGTTCGCCTGCCGGGTAGCGAGGGACCGCATGAACACGCGGGGATGAGTGACGGAGTTCATGCGGATGCGGTCGCCGAGCAGGGCGCCACCCGAGCGTCGTAGCGAGGGATCCACCGAAACAATGGCCACTGTCCGTTCGGCGAAATCGGCGAGGTACCTCACCACGATCTCGTCGATGAGCGACGACTTGCCGGCCCCACCGGTGCCGGTGATCCCGATCACTGGTGCGTCGCTCCCGGCACCTGCCTCTCGTGCCGCCGACACAAGGTCGCTGTCGGCGTCCTGCTCAACGGTTGAGATCATTCGACCGAGCAGACCGGGCGTGGCGGGACTCAGATCGGCCGGGTCGAGCGGCGCATCGCTCACCACCGGGAAATCAGCGCGTTCGAGCAGATCGTCGATCATGCCCTGGAGTCCGAGATCCCGTCCGTCGTCGGGCGAGTAGATCCTCTCGATCCCCGATCGTTCCAACTCCTCCGCTTCCTGCGGCAGGATCGTTCCCCCGCCGCCGCCGAAGATCTTCACATGGGCTGCGCCTGCCTCGTCGAGCAGGCTGCGCACGTATCGGAAGAACTCCATGTGCCCGCCCTGGTACGACGTGATGGCGACTGCTTGAGCGTCCTCTTCGATGGCCGCGGAGGCAATGTCGGCAGCCGAGCGGTTGTGACCGAGGTGGATGACCTCCGCACCGGTCGACTGGAGAAGACGCCTCATGATGTTGATGGCGGCGTCGTGGCCGTCGAACAACGACGTGGCGGTCACGATGCGAACGTGGTGGTGCGGGTCGTATGGCACGGACCCAGGATACGACGATGTCGCTCAGGGTCGTCTGTCTCTACCCAGGTTCCTCATTCGAAGGGAAGAGGCCGATCGGTGGTGTCATCACGATCCGGCGGGCGTCCAGATCCACGATGGGGACGATGGCGTCGACGAAAGGAACCTCGACTCTTCCGTCGGGAGTGCGGACCGAGAGACGATCCTGCGCGGCTCCTAATACGACGGACTCAACCGTTCCGAGTGATTCGCCGGTCTCGTCGACGACGGTGCA
>CAXMQO010000107.1:0-5493 GCA_964195515.1 uncultured Saprospiraceae bacterium
CAGGAAGAACGCCGCCAACAGCACGGCGAGAACGCCGAACAGCGCCATCGCCACCCTGGACGTCTCTCCGCTGGCTTCCGGCTGGTACAAGCCGAGCTCCTGAATCGCCTGGAGTTCGATACTGCCGATCGGTTCTCCAACTTCGACGATCGTGTCACCGAGCGAATACGTCCTTGTGACCGGCTCTACGGCAGCGGCTTCTTCCTCGCGTAGCGCCGCCGTCGCGTCATTGTCGACGCGAAGGTTCGCCTGGAGGCTGAATCCGACGAGCTGTGCGATCGCCTCACGAGCCATCTCCTGCTCATCCCCCGGGAGCCCCGCCACGAAGATCGGAGGGCGGGTCAGTGGATTGATGTAGAGATCCTGCCGCTCGGACAGGTCGGTCGGCTTGATCCCCCGATCCAACTCCACATTGAGGGTCCGCAGGCTCTCCGCCTCGACCTCGTGAAAGACCGCCTCTTCCCCCTCCGCCACCCGATCCAGATCGTTGTTGTACAGCGTGACGAAAGAGGGAATCGGAAGATTCAACTTGGCGTGGCTCACATTCAGAAGAATGATCTGCTCTTCGATCGATCGTCGTGGAAGGGTGGTAGTGGTTGTCGTCGGCGGCTGTGTGGTGGTGGTAGTTGTCGTCGTCGAGCTCGTCGTTTCACCGGGCTCGGTTGAACTCGTCGTCTGCGCGATGGTCGTCGAGGGTATTGTCGTCTCTTCGTCGGGAATCAGCGACAGGTCGATCGCTCCCTCGCTCAGGTCGTCGAAGAAGGAGACCACTTCGCCCCTCACCGCGAATGTCGACTCGTTGTCGTTCGTGTAAACGGTCTCGACGGCGTTCGCGGCAGCGATCCGTGCCGCATTCGTCGCATCCTCGTCGACGATCGGATTCGTCGACCGGGGAGCGATGAATGTCTCCGGCGACGGCTGCCCAATCGCGAGTTCTCCGAGTGGCGCCTCGCCACCGGTATCCGTGCCGATCACGAGGGTGAGCGAAACCAGCAGCATCGTGATCGCCAGAATTCCCGCGTTGATGAGCGCCGCACGTTTGAGATTCACGACCGCTTCTCCTCGAAGAGGCGGTAGGCCTCGACGATGGCTGCAACGATCCGGTGGCGTACGACGTCGTCTGCGTTCAACTCCTCGAACGCGATGCCTTCGATCCCGGCGAGAATGCCTGCAACCGTCTTCAGACCGGAGCCTCTGCCGTCGGCGAGATCGACCTGTGTGATGTCCCCCGTCACGACCATCTTCGAGTTGAACCCGAGTCGGGTCAGGAACATCTTCATCTGTTCCGGGGTCGTGTTCTGTGCTTCGTCGAGTACAACGAATGCGTCGTTGAGCGTCCGGCCTCTCATATAGGCGAGAGGAGCAATCTCGATCGTGCCGCGTTCCATGAGACGGGCGGTCTCGTCCGGCCCGAGCATCTCGTACATGGCGTCGTAGAGGGGCCTCAGATACGGATCAACCTTCGCCGCGAGGTCGCCGGGAAGGAATCCGAGCCGCTCGCCCGCCTCCACGGCGGGCCGGCTCAGGATGATCCGTTTCACGGCCCCGGAGACGAGCGACTCGATGGCACACGCCATTGAGAGGTACGTCTTTCCGGTGCCGGCAGGACCGATGGCGAAGACGAGCGTGTTGTCCCGAATCGCGTCGACATAACGCTTCTGACCGAACGTCTTCGGCCTCACATGGCGGCCACGACCAACGGCGATCGACTCGGCGAAAATGCCGGAGGGACTCGGCACATCTCGCTTCACGAGGTCGATGACCCTCGCAACGCGATCGGAATCGAGCTGCTGACCCTCCTGTACGACGGTCAAGAGTTCGTCGAGAACGGTTCCTGCCGCATCCGCTTGGTGATTCGGTCCGCTGATGTTGATCTCGTTGCCGCGAGCGACGATCCGTGCGAGGGGGAACGCGTTCTCGACGAGCCGCAAGTGCGCGTCGCGCTCACCCAGCAACTCGACCATGAGGTGGTTGCTCGGCACGCGAACACAGACGTCGCTTGTGGTGGTACTGGTCACAGGAAAAGCCTCTCGTCAACAGAGGACTCGGTGGTGGAAGCAGGGCCCATCGGGTGATAATGAGTATATCGGCCGCATCCGTCAACCCATTGAGCGTCAGTCCGTTCGATCCGCGGGCCGTATCACAGGCCGGGACCGCCGCGAAAGCCGGACTCAGGGGCGGTCCGCCACCCGAACGTCGTCGAGTCGATCCGAGAAGGTGTCTCCGTCCCCGATAAGTCGCGAGAGCAAACGCAGGTCCTCGGTCCGCACCGTGAGGACCTTCCCGTTGAAGTCCTGTCGTTCAACCTGGATTGAAGCGAGGAACCGCTCCAGGATCTCTCCCATGGGACCATCCAGGTGATCAAGACGACCGAGATCGATCATCACCTTGTTACCGCTCGGGTCGGTGGTCACCGATGCAGGTTCAAGAGGCAGGAGTTGGGCGACCGGTACTCCGTAGTACCCGGCGAGGCGGTGCAGTCGCGGGACGGAGAGGCTCCGCTCACCTCGCTCGTAGGCTCCGAGCACGGCCGCCTTGAACTCCCCTTTGGAAGCGCGTTGCACGTCCTGGAGTGAGAACCCCCGCTGGCGCCGGATCGACCTAAGCCGTTCGCCTACGCGTTCGTTGTACGATTCCATCGACGCCTCCCTGATACCCAGAGCGCTGCCCTAACCGCTCTCAGTAGGCAGTCTACGCCCTCAAGTCGGTGCCCCGCAAGGCCGAATCTGGATCTCTGCCGATGTCAGCGCCTGAACAGACCCCGTTTGTGCGCCGCAGGTCGTTCATCGCGGAGTTCGGCGTAGGTCCGGAGCGTCTCTTCTTGCTCCTCGGACAGATCGGTGGGAATCGTCACGCCGATGTGAACGAACATCTCACCCCGACCTCGACGTCGCAAACGCGGCATCCCCTTCTTCGCGAGACGGTACACGGTCTCGGGCTGCGTTCCTGCGGGCAGGTCGATGCTCTCCGGCTCGCCGTCAATGACCGGAACCTCCACCGTCACACCGAAAACCGCTTCGCTGATCCCAATCTCAACCCGGTGGTGGAGCTCATCGCCGATCCGGTCGAAGCGTTCGTCCGGCTCGATGCCGATCTCTACGTACACGTCGCCTGATGGTGCGCCTCGCTCCCCCGCTCCACCCCTTCCGGACAGACGGAGCCGGGTTCCGTCTTCGACCCCGGGAGGCACGTCGAGCGTGACCGAACGATCCACCGTCACGAGACCGCCGCCCTCGCACTGCGTACACGGGTGATCGATCTTCTGACCCCTTCCGCCGCACTGGGCGCAGGGCGCGACCGTCATGATCCGCCCGAGGAACGAGTCGCGCGCGACTTGAACGCTTCCGGCTCCGCGACACGTCGGACAGGTGATCGGGCCGTGACCCGGCTCCGCTCCGACGCCGTCACAGCGATCACATGTTCCTGGTGCCCGGAACTCGAATTCCCGGCTCGCACCTGTGGCCGCATCCGCGAGCGTGAGCGAGACGGTCGCACCGATGTCAGTTCCGCGTCGAGGGCCCGCACGCCGGCCGCCGCCGCCGCCGAAACCACCGAAACCACCGCCGAAGAACTGCTGGAGTATCTCGTCGAGGCCGCCGAACTGCGAGAACAGGTCACCACCGCCGTAGACCTCGCCACGGTCGTAGCTGCCTTTCCGCTGCGGATCGGAGAGGACTTCGTACGCCTCGGCGATCTCACGGAAACGACTCTCGGCCTCGGGATCGTCCGGATTCGCATCGGGATGTGTGTCTCTTGCGAGTCGACGGAACGCCTTCTTGATCTGCTCCGGTGTCGCATCACGGCCGACACCCAGGATCTCGTAGTAGTCCTTCATCACTCTGTTCCAAGGCTCTCTTCGAGGTTCTCGCTGATCTCTTCAACGACGCGGATCGCGCGGCGATAGTCCATTCGCATGGGTCCAATGACCCCCACCCGCCCGGAGCCGCGGGGTCCGAACGACGTGCTGACAACGGCGAGATCGAGGGTGTCGCCGATCTCCTCACCGATGCGAACGCTCGTGCCGCCGGTCGATTCTCCGAGGATGGCCTGAAGATCGCTGTCGCGTTCGAGCAGATCGAGCATGTGATGCACGATCGCCAGATCGGCCCAGAGACCGGCAAGTTGGCTCGTCCCGCCGATGAAGAGCTGCGGGGATGCTCCCTCGACTCGTTGAATCTCGTGGTGAACCGGGTCGATGATTCGTCGGACGAGATCCGGAAGATCGCTGTTCTTCAGACGCTGATCGTCGTTCGCTTCATCGAGTTCCCGACCTGCATAGACCCGCTCGAGCACTCGCTCCGCTTCGTCGACCTGCTCGTCCGTCGGTTCGAAACCGAGCGTCACGACGTGTTGAGCCACTTGGCCGGTCTCTGCGATCGTGACAACCAGGACCGCAGAGGCGCCGAGGCGCACAAGGTGGACGGCGTGGATTCGGTCCGCGTCGCTCTGTGGACCGATCACGACCGCGGGGAGGTGCGTGATATCTGCGACGAGACCGGACGTCTCCTTCAACAGACGCGACACTTCGCTGTGCACGTCGGCGAAGAACGATCGGATCCGGTCGTGCGTGGCCGAACGCAGGCGTGCCGGAGAGCAGTGATCGACGTAGTACCGGTAGCCCTGGTGGGTAGGGATCCGTCCGGACGACGTGTGAGGCTGGGCAACAAACCCGTACGACTCGAGTCGCGCCACTTCGTTGCGTATCGTGGCCGACGACACGTCAAGAGCGCTTCGTTCGAGGATCATCTGGGAACTCACCGGTTCGCCGGTGCGGATGTACTCCTCTACGAGCGCCTGGAGAACATGAGCCTTCCGGTCGTCGAGCATGAGCGGAAGTTAGCAGTCGCCGGGCGAGACTGACAGAACGGATCGGGCCACGAGATCGGTGAGCAGCGGTTTGAGGACCACGACGCGGCCGTCGCGATCACCGATCACCCCGGTATCGACGAGCCGACGGCCTTCTTCGGAACTCACGAAGGGGCCGCCAATCGATCCCGTTCGGACGCCCGCGGCGAGGCGAAGGCCCACCATGAATCGCTCCCTCTCAGATTCGAACTCGTCGAGACACTCGCTCCCTGATCGCGGGCGAATGCCCGCCTCGACCTGATCGAGGTAGGCATCGAGGCGGCGAATGTTGCGTGCCCGCACGCCACCGCGGTGATCGTGAGCCCCGGTACCGAACCCTGAGAACACGCCCATCATCCAGGTAGAGAGGTTGTACCGACAGGTGTGCCCGGGTCGAGTCCAGTTCGAGATTTCGTATCGAACGAGTCCAGCCGATCGTGCCACCTCGTCGAGATGCTCGTACCGGTCGGCCTGCTGGTCGGGATCCGGTGCGGGCGCCCCGGCAAGGACGGCGCGGCCCAGCGCCGTGCCTCTCTCGACGGTCAGGGCGTACGCGGAGAGATGCTCGGGTTCGAGATCGACAGCGCGATCGACCGATCGTCGCCACGACTGGTCGGTCTCTTCGGGTGTGCCGTAGATGAGATCGAT
>CAXMQO010000108.1:0-7701 GCA_964195515.1 uncultured Saprospiraceae bacterium
TACCTCGTTCGGAAGTCCGACATCGAGGCCTTCTCCGATGAGGGTGGAAGGCATTCGTCGACGGTGTTCGCCGCCGGCTCGGTCGAGAATTCGCACGTTCTGAACCGCGCGACGAAACGCGTCCTGGTCCGTGAACACCACACTCGGCCGCCTCAATAAGGTCCTCCGCTTCTCGACGGTCGACGGACCCGGCAATCGGTTCGTCGTCTTCGTGCAGGGCTGCAACTTCAACTGCGTCAACTGCCACAACCCCTACACGATCGCCGACTGCAACCACTGCGGTCTCTGCGTCGATCCCTGCCCGGAGCACGCTCTCTCTATTCAGCCCGGCCCGAGAGTCGTCGTCGATCGGGTCGCGTGCACGAACTGCGATGTGTGCATCGAGGTGTGCCCGTTCGATGCAACTCCGCTGGCCTACGACGCTTCAGTCGACGAGATCATCAGTCAGATTCGCGAGACCGCCAAGTTCATCTCCGGCATCACCGTCTCCGGAGGCGAGGCGACGCTGCAACCCGACTTCCTCTTCGACCTGTTCTCCGCCGTGAAGGGAGATCCTGATCTCGCCCACCTCACCACCCTCGTCGACACCAACGGGTCGGCGCCGACCGCACTTTGGGATCGACTCGCACCCGTGATGGACGGCGCCATGGTCGACCTGAAGGCGCTCGACGAGACGACCCACATCCAACTGACGGGCGCCCCGAACGGACCGGTTCTCGATTCGATTCGGCACCTCGCATCGATCGATCGCCTCTCCGAGGTCAGGCTGCTGATCGTGCCCGGATACAACGACGATGACGCTTCCATCAACGACACCGTGTCGTGGCTGCGTTCGATCGATCCCGACATGCGGATCGTCGTCATCGGATTCCGGAACCACGGGGTCAGGCCAGGGCTGGAGTATCTGGTGGAAGCGGGCCGCGAGGCCACGGAGCACATCGGGGGACTCGTTCGCGGAGCAGGATTCCAAGACGTCGCAGTGGTTTGACAGCGGGCAGAACAGGGGACGAGGGACATGAGATACCAGCTGCCAGCCACCAGCTGCCAGCAGGAGGGGGATCCCTGCCGCGTACTCGCCACGCACAACGCCGCCGCGGGCGGCCTACGGGATCATGATTACTCGGGTACCAACATCGGCCCATCCGAACGTCCACTCGGCGTCGTCGAAGTCCTGGCGAACACACCCTCCCGACCGCAGCGTCCCAAGCTGCTCCTTCGTCTGGAACGGTGACTTATCCTCATGGATCGGGAGCGAGTGGAACCCATACGGCCACTCCTCCCTGGCGAATCGGACCATGTACTCCATGGTGACGTTGTCGTGCGGAGCCCATGCGTATCGTGACTTCGAGTAGACGTTGTAGCGGCCGGGGGTGGGGACTCCTCGGCGACCGGACACCTGGTGGGTCTTCGCCAGTTCGCCGGTGGCTTCGACGAACCAGACCCGGGCCTCCCTGTTGGCGTAAATGACACGTCGACCGGAGCCCACAGCGGGGTACGGGAGTGTTGGCTTTTCGGGAGCGGCGGTCCCGGTTATCGCTACGAATTCGGGCGAGTCGGTGAACGCAACGACGAGGCTCCCACGAGTCAGTTCGCCAGTGAGAAGCTCCTCGACGAAAGGCCCGATGCCGCTCGCTCCGGGATCACGGCCCAGCACGGAGTGATACAAGATGCCTACGAGGGCCTCGCCGGTCGGGTCCCCGTAGCGATCCACGAACTCACTACTTGTGGTGAACGCCTCGGCGATCGAGACCAACGGGAGGCCGTTCCAGTACCGGCGGGCCCAGTACTCGACCTCGAGGGCATCGGGCTCTCGCCCAAGCAACCCGCAGTAGAGCCGCACAATCGAGTCCGAGACGGCACGGTCGTAGCGCTCCGGCCCAATCCCGGCGAGAGCGCCGGCGGATGTGTTCACGATCGCCACGGCGGTTGCGAGATTCACTCCCCGAGTTCCGGACGAAGCCCAGAGCCCCGTTTCGTCGGGGTACCGAACGGCAGCCATGGGGTTGGTCTCAGCATCCGGGTCGCCGACAACGATGGCTGGATCCGCGGCCGGCATGGAACCGGGGATAAGTACGCCATGCACCACCTCGGAATAGGTCGGAGACAACCGACACGCGCCGACAACGCCGGCCGACGCTGCATCCGCAGTTGAGGCGTCGGAGAACAGCGCAGAACCGAGCATCGCCATCGCGGCGAGACCGAGGATCGGGAAGCGGACCACAGATCGAGCGCCCATAGATTGACGCACAGTACTGCCGGATCAAGAGAAGTCCACGGAACTTCTGGCCCATGGCACGGTCGTCTCGTAGGGTTATGTGAGCAATGGCTGCGATGCCACGGGAAGAAGGAGTCGCCGATGGATCATCCAAACGGATTGTTCGGCTGGGCCGATGTAGCGGTCCCCGACACGGATCAGGGAAGGGATTTCTACACGGGGTTGTTCGGCTGGGAGGCCCTCGAGTCACCTGCCGGCGACTCGATGCCCTACACGATGTTCGCTCTGGACGGCCAGATGGTTGCGGGCATGGGGCGGCTCCGGCAGGAGGACGTCGAAGCTGGGCAGCCATCGGTGTGGTCGTCATACATCATCGTTGACGATGCCGACGTCGTCGCTGCGAGAGCGAAGGATCTGGGTGCGACGCTCCTGGTCGAGCCGATGGAGATTCCCGACGCGGGAACGATGTTCTTTGCCACCGACCCGGTCGGTGCCGCGATCGGTTTCTGGCAGCCGGGGCAGCACCGCGGTGCCGGCGTCTTCAACGTACCGGGAGCCATGTCGTGGAACGAACTCGCATGCCGTGACGTCGAGACGGCCAAGACGTTCTACACCAACCTGCTGGGCTGGGGTATCGACATCCAGCAGTTCAACGACTTCACCTACACGGTCGTCACCATCGACGAACGCCGCAACGGCGGCATGTACGACATGACGGGAATGCTGCCCGACGGGATTCCGGCACACTGGTTCGTCTGGTTCGCCGTCGACGGAACCGACGAGGCTGCCGAGCGGGCACGCTCGCTGGGAGGGACCGTCCAGCGCTCGCCGTGGGATTCGCAGTTCGGACGCATGGCCGTGATCAGTGACCCTCAGGGCCCCACGTTCGGAGTAGTGACAGCGCCGGATTGAGTAGCTGAGTAGCTGAGTCAAACACGCTCCGTGAATTCGCTGAGCGATGCCTTTGCATGCCCATGTCATCTCCAGCCACCGATCGCGACCCCCGCCCGCCTCTCGGCCTCGGAGAGTCTGCGGATAACTCCGGCACACCCGGCTACTCCGCAACTCCGCAACTCAGCTACTCCCTTACTCCGCTACTCCGGCAGTTCTCACAAACGGCCCTAGCCAAGGAGCGTCTTCGCGGGCACTATTGAGCCAGGCAATGTGGAGGAGCGCCGTGAAGAAGACCATCACGATCGAAGTCCGTATCGAAGAGGACGAGACCACCACGATCGTCACAACCGTGCTCGACCTGATGGGAGATCACTTCGACGCGAAGGGTCGAGCCAGACGGAACCCGATCGATCAGCCGATGCCGGTGGTTGGAGAAGAACTCGCCCTTGCCCGAGCCCTCAACGGGCTTCAGATGAAGGTCATGGAGGCCGCCCAGGACAAGATCGCACGCTACCTGAGCCTCTAGGAGCGCCCTGACCAAAGCTCTTAACGCCAGAGCGGCATGACCGGAAGATCGGCCAGGCTCGTGAGGAAGGCGAGGGCTGCCTCAGAGGTTCGTTCAAAATCGATCACGATCACGCCGTAGTCCGGCGACGTTTTCGGCGCTTCCTTGGCTCGGATCTTGGTGTACCCGTCGCCCGTTTGGAAGTAGAGAACGTTCCTGCTCCCGGATCGACCCGGGCCCTGATACGTGTCGCGGCCGATTCGACCAGCGGTTTCGGCCTCTTCGAATACGGTCGTCTGCATGCGCCACGCCGTCCGACCGAGATCGACGGCCGCATTCTCCGGCAGCTCCGACCGGTCGCCGACCACAACGAGCGAAAGCGGAGACAGCTCGGACTCGGGGATCTCGACGACAGCGCCCGTGTCCGGCTCGAAGTGCGACCCTTCGGTGACCGAGGGAATCGACGTTCGGCCCACGATCGGGAAGCGGAGCTCAAGCTGATCGATTACTGCCTGCTCCAAGCCGTCGCCAACCACGATCACGCGACTCGGATTGAGCCGATCGAACATCTCGATGGTTGCGTCGGGGATATATCCAGGTTCGGAGAGCAGGAGCGGTCCGGAGAGTTCGAGGGCCGAGAATCCACCGCCCCGCAGTGTCGCATGATCGGTCGTCGCCATCACGTTCACCACCCCGGAGCCGTTGCCATAGGCGTAGGCCGCGATCTGTGCTGCGGTGGCGACCGGATCACCGTCGACGCCGACCCGGTTGAACCGGATTCGCTCTGCAGCCTTCAACGACTTGTACGGATCGACCGGAAGGCCGTTCGGCATGCGGATTTCGAAGTGCAGGTGTGGCGGGGTGAACTCGGCGTTCCCCGAGTCTCCGACCCATCCGATGATCTGACCAGCCTCGACCCACGCACCGGGCTCGATTCCAGGTAGGAGACACTCGTACGCTTTGTCGTCATAACCCGGGGAGTCATTGTTGAGGTGGACGTAGCGCGTGTACCACCGGTCGGCGGCCTCCACCTCGACGGTGCACCACTCACGGTCGTCGCGGACCGTTCGGATCGTGCCGGAGTGCGCTGCAACGACCGGAACGCCCTTCCACCCGTACGTCATGATGTCGATGCCGTGGTGCTCCCGCTCGCAGTTGTCGCGGCAGGCACCGAAGCCGGCGTAGTAGTGGTTGGCCCCGACAACAGGGAACACGATGTCGCGGGTGACCTTGACACGACGCACTTGATTCTTCGGAACCGCCGGTTGTTCCGGCGGCGGAGCCACGGTGGCCGTGGTGGCTCGAGGGGGTGTCGTGATCGCCGTAGTGGCTGGAGGAGGGGGTGTCGTGATCGCCGTTGTGTCCGGTGGGATCGTTGTGGTCGTCGTGGCTACGACGCCCTCCGGCGGGGGCTCCTCGGTTGCCGACGCTGCGGGGGCGCCGACCACGAACATGGCGACGACGAGGACCGCCGCAAAGGATCTCTTCATCCCACGTGGATCGGTCGATCGCACCTACATCTGAAGTGTTTCGGAACCAGGACGACGGTCGGTCACAGCAGTGGATACCCGTGCCGATGGCACCTAATCGTCGGTTGATCCAGCATCATCAGCAAGAGGAACGGAAGGTCAACAACGCCGGTTCGCGGCGACGGTTCTGATCATTGGTGCGTGCGATCGGCTTTGGCGATGTGGTCACCGTCGCGCTGGCCAAGATACTGACGGCGGGACGCTGAGCCGTCAAAGCAGCTTCCGGCGGTTCGCTTCCTCGGCGATCGCCTCGTCCGAGTAGCGCATCAGATCGGGGCTCCATCCGAGGCGCTCGATCGGAGCCTCACCGACCTCAGCAAGGAGTTCTTCGATCGTGTCACGCAGAGTTCTCGCCCAGGCTCTTCCCCTCGCACTCGCCCGCAGGCTCAAGGTCGCGTCGGAGTTCACGGTGTAGACGCGAGCCTCGATTGCCGGATTGGTGCGGCTTCCCTTCTCTCCATAGACGAGCACGACGGATCCGAGTTCCACATCCTGGATACCACCGGTCGCAATGAAATCTCCGTCGAACGCCCACCCGGTGGCGAGGGAGTCGTCGACATTGGTGACCGTCTTCGCCCAGTTCTTCCGACGCTCATCTCCAACGAGCGGGATCTCGACGGCGACCGTAAACGGGGCTTCCATACCCTCCGAGGCTAGCCAATGTGCATACCCAGGGTTTGTGTCCCCGTGGGCGGCGCTGTGGGCCCGCGGAATGGGGAGCCAGACGTCATCGTCTACGCCCTCGGCTGAGCCGCAAACCGTCGCAGTTCTGTGGGCTGGCAGAGCACCTCTGCGCATCTGCGAACCCAGGGATCGCAGAGCACGTTGTAGGTGACTAGTTCTTCCGACTCATTCCACAACTGCCTTCAAGTTCCCACCCCACTCCTGCCGATTCCATCAATAGAGAACGGATTGACTATGCACCGCGACGCCAGTTCCCGAGATCTGGATCGGCCGTTCGCCGCAGGGCTCGCCCTGCTGGTGACCACGGCGACTCTCGTCGCGCTCGCTCTGGCTGCGTCGGGCACTGTCCGCATCGCCTCCATCGTCGTGCTCGGGTTGCTCGTCCCAGCCGTCGCGATCGTCGCCGGCGCCACCGAACGCCACAGGGTCAGGCATCGGATCTCCCTCCTCGAAACGGAGATCCAGAGTGAGCGGGAGGCAGCGCAGAGGCATCATCGACTCTTCGCGCGCTTCACCGACGAGCTTCGAGCACCACTCACCGCCGTATACGGACTCTCTCGACACCTCGAGAGTGCCGGGATCAAAGACGTTGCCGAGGCAGAGGAACTCATCGCAATCATCTCCCACGACGCGACCGAGATTGTCCGGACGATCGAAAACACCGCAGTGGCAGCCCAGATCGACGCGGGTACCTACCGTCCCAGACCGGTGGTCGTCGAACTCGAACACCACGTCAAACGAATCATCGAGGCGATCGGTCGCACCCCGATCGAGATCTCAGTCGACGTCCGGGAAGCGGCCGTCTGGTGCGATCCGGCTGCGATCCGGCTGATCCTCCTCAACGTCCTCCATGCGGCAGCGGACGGTGGTGCGTGTACGGCCAGGATCGACGTCGACGAGCGCAACGGACTCGGGATCCTCTCGATTACCGACGACAGGGACGGAGGTCGCTTCTCGGACGACACACCGGGTGAACTGCTGGGTACCGGCGACACCCTGTCCGGAGGCATCATTCCGGCACTCGTCGAGAGCCAGGGAGGTACGACGAGTACGGCTTGCACGCTTGGATGGAGCAGCACCATCATCCGACTCCCGATCGCGACCCCGGCACAGCTCTCTTCCTCGACCGGGACGGGCGCCACCTTCGATGCCTCACGCACCATCTGATCAGGCTTCGCGTTCGAGCATCGCCTGTTCGAGCGGACCCTTCCTTCGTGTCATGAACCGCATCGCCTGGATCGCGAGCAGCGCGCCCCAGAGTGCCGCCACATAGAAGAACCACCACCCTCCCCCATTCAACACGTCGATGAGGAGAAGCGCCGAGACGACGAGTGCATACACCATCGCATGGCGGACGAACCGCATCCGCCGGCGCACCCGTTTGCGGGCAGCCCGCCCGTCCGTAGACCGACGTCTCCGCTCCTCTGCAACAGCACGCTCAACAGCCCGACGGGAGATGCCGACCTCATCGGCGACGTGAACGAGTTGCTCCAGCGTGAGACCTCGATCGGTCGGATCCTCGACCAGGTCATCGAGGCGCGCGGCAAGATCGATGATCTCTCCCACTTCGTCGCGGGGGAACCGCCGCTCCTGTCGCTGCACGTCCATGATGGAAGTGTACGGGAACAGAAGAGTCAGTCTTTGGTCAGATCGACGCCGACTTCGTCAGAGTCGAGCAACTCGACGGAACAGTCCCGATCACGAAGGTGCGCCGATTGCCGCTGGTACCGAGAAACACCCATTTCCTCCACCGGTCCGGTGGTCGCCGTGCGAACGTTCCCCTTCACCAGGGGAACCTCAGCGAGTCTTCGCAGAATCACTTCCAGTTCGGTTTCCATCCAGTCATCCTCCAGATGGTCCGCCCGCCCCAGCCA
>CAXMQO010000109.1:0-6120 GCA_964195515.1 uncultured Saprospiraceae bacterium
CGAAGCACCGCTTTCGACGACGCGGATCGCTTCGATCTGGAATTCGTCGGCTTCGAACGGCTCACCATCGAGGAATCGACGCGCCGGGACCCCCAGAGTGGTGGTCACCTCTTCACGACCGCGTGAAGGCAGGAGGTAGCACCATGGGAGGCACACAGCCCCGCCTGACGGTGGCGCCCACCAGCAACTCGGAGAACGACGATCTGTCCATGGATGCGATAGTAGAACTTGCCGGAGCGGTTCGGGCTCAGACTGTGCCTCGGAACCTGAAGTGCCTCCGGGAGATATCCCGGAGGCACCGATGACCCCTCAGCTCATGCCCGCCCGGTCACAAATCTGATGCAGCAAGCTCCTTGAACCAACCCTGGCCGCCGAGGTTCCTCGAGAACGCCTCGATCTCCTCTTCGGTAATCGGGCTTGCCGTCGCGACGATGTCGTATCCGACCCCTGTGGCGAGCAGCACGCTCACCACCCGATGGCTCGCGGGGCGACGTTGCGTCGTTCCGCAGAACGGACAGTCGAAGCGGTAGCGCCCCTCAGCCGCACCAGCAGCGAGCTCAAGTCCAACGTCGGCGGTCGTGAGTTCCACGTCCCCGCAGGTGGTGCAAGTTGTTCGGATGGTTGTCATGGTCGGTAGCTCCGTTGCCAGCGTCGAATATGTCATCGGCACGGGAGCCGGACCCTGGATGACTATTTCCTCCTAGTCACTCCGACATGTTCAGGAATAGCGCTCAAGGATCCTCGATCGAAGATCTGCTGTCGCCGTCGCGGCTTCGGAGCCATCGACAATCTCAGCGGTCTCACCCAGGCGGATCATCAGGCGGGCGGCAACCGCTGCGTCGCCGACACTCATCCGGATGGTCATGGCGTCGGGTCCATCGTCGATCACGTCGACCGGGTAATACTCGGCCACCCACCTGGCCTCTCCTGAGAGACGAATGGTGACGTGGACGTCGTCATCGCCCGGCATGTAGCGGATGGTGGCCTCATGCGGGGTCGGGTCCGGGGTGAATCGATCCCCGGTGGGCACCGCGTTCCGGATGCGGTCGATGCGAAACACGCGTTCCGCGGTCGCGATCCTGCAGTAGGCCGAGACGTACCAATTCCCCAGCGTCGTGTAGACCGCCCAGGGTTCGATGTCGCGGATCTTCCTCTCTCCGGAAGCGACCGATGTGTGGTCAATCTGGATCACCCTGCCCTCGATAGCGGCGGCCCGCAGCTCGCCGACGAGCTCAGGCTCGGGGATGTCGATGACGACGGCGTCGGTGCCCTCCGGCAAGAGCATCCGCTCGAGCTTTGCGATCGCTCGATCGAGCGCCTCGCCTCCTGAACCTGCCGACTGCACCGCTTTGCTGGAGGCGAGGATGCCAAGCGCTTCGGGAGCGGTGAGGCGGAGCGGGCGCGAGAAGTAGTCGGCCATCTCGACAACGATCTCATCGTCGTCGATTGACGCGTCCATGAGATCCCCGGGGCCGTAGCCGGGAAGACCACACACGAACACGGTATCGAGATCCCTGACGAGTTCGGACCGCGTATAGCCGAATCGTTCGCACACCTCGCTGACCGACGAGGCAGGATTCCCGATCACCCAGGGGAGCATGGCCAGCAGCCGGTTGATCCGGCCGGCAGTCTTCGGAGAGTTCGTCACCCGGCCTCCACGTAGGAGACGAACCGTCGGCGCAGCTCCTGCGGCGACGTGAGCTCCGCCTTGTCGTCGAATCCGACGAGCCAGCCAAGGAACGCTGCCGGTGCCGCGACATCGATCTCCGCCTCAATCGACCCATCGTCGTGCCGCGTGATCGTGGCCCGCGACCCGAGCTCACGTTCTGCGATCCACGCGACTTCTTCGTCGAAGACAACCGATGCGGTTTCTGTTCGGTCGCCTGCATCCCAGGGATGGTGCAGCACCTCGTCGGCTGGGTTGAGATTGTCCGGAGGGCTGAACGCTCCCGCGCGGTCTCCGGCCTCGAGATCCGTGGCCCGATCGAGTCGGTAGACCCTGACCTCGTCGACGCCGGTCCCCG
Source organism: uncultured Saprospiraceae bacterium (assembly GCA_964195515.1). Taxonomy (GTDB): domain Bacteria; phylum Actinomycetota; class Acidimicrobiia; order Spongiisociales; family UBA5794; genus JAHEEL01. The sequence goes on from CAXMQO010000109.1 coordinate 2,025, forward strand.
AGCCGACCAGGTACCAGTGTCCACGGCGGTGGACGAGTCCGTACGGGCGAATCCTCCGGCTGCGGCTCCGATATGTGAACGTCAACACGCGCCGCTCAGAGACGGCGCCGAACGCCTCCGCCACCGTGTCTGCACGCTCGCCGAGATCTGCTCCGAGTTGCGTCCCTTCGAGGCTCCCGACAACACCGCCAAGCTTCATGAGGGCCTCCTGGCCCGATGGGCGCCCTCCGAAACCGACTGCTTGCACCGCGAGCGAGAGGGCGGTCCGCTCCTCGTCGGTGAGATCGGGATCCTGGAGTGCGTATCGATCGTCGTGTACGACGTATCCGAATTCGACCTCGAAGACATCGGTTGCTTCTCGTTCGATCGGAATCCCGAGGCGGCGCAACAGGTCTTTGTCGCGTTCGAATGTTCGGTGAAAAGCCGAGTCGTTGTCACGGTCGTAACCGGCGACCGTGTTCCTGATCTGATCGGCCGTCACCGGGCGCTCGACCGTCAGGAGATACGCCAGGAGGTTGAGAATTCGCTCGATGACTTTTTGCATCAACCGCGACGCTACAACGAGGCGATCAGTTTCTCGACCCTTTCGTCGACCGCGCGGAAAGGATCCTTGCATACGATCGTCCGTTGAGCCTGATCGTTGAGCTTCAAGTGGACCCAATCCACCGTGAAGTCCCGCTTCTTGATCTTCGCCGCCTTGATGAAGTCACCGCGCAAACGGGCCCGCGTCGTCGAAGGAGGAGCGGTCATCGCCCCGTTGATCTGGCCGTCGGTGACCACCCGATCCACCAAACCGCGACGTTCGAGGATGTAGTAGAGCCCCCGCTCGCGGTTCACATCGTGGTAGGCGAGATCAACCAGGGACATCCTTGGAGACGAGAGCGGAAGATCGTGTCTGGCCGCGTAGCGGTCGAGAAGCTGGAGTTTCGCCACCCAATCCACTTCACGTGACAGGGTCATCGGGTCCTTCTCGAGGCCCGTGAGCAGGTGCTCCCACATGCCGATCGCGCGATCGACCTCCGGGGGGAAGCCTCGCGTTCGCGCATACCGCAGCGTTCGGTCCAGGTACTCCCATTGCATGTCGAGGGCGGAGAGCTCTCGTCCGTTCGCGAACCGCACCGGCCGACGGCAGGTCCTGTCGTGTGCGATCTCGCGGATGGCCCGAATCGGATTCTCGAGGGTCATGTCGCGAAACACCACGTCGTCTTCGAGCATCTGGAGCAGCGCCGCGGTAGTTCCGACTTTCACGTATGTTGCATACTCCGACATGTTCGAGTCGCCTGCGATCACATGGAGCCTGCGATATCGCTCGGCGTCGGCGTGGGGCTCATCCCGCGTGTTGATGATGGGACGGCTCCGTGTCGTTGCCGACGAGCTGCCCTCCCAGATGTGCTCGGCCCGCTGGGCGAGCGAGTACACGGTCCCTTGCGCCGTGTGGAGTACTTTGCCTGCACCTGCGAATATCTGCCGACTGACGAAGAACGGGATGAGCGTGTCGATGATTCGCTGAAAGTCATCCTGGCGACCGACGAGGTAGTTCTCGTGACAGCCGTACGAATTCCCTGCGGAGTCGGTGTTGTTCTTGAAGAGGTAGACATCTCCGCGGATGCCCTCATCGGCCAGACGCTCCTCCGCCGAATCGACGAGTCCCGCCAGGATCCGTTCCCCCGCCTTGTCATGGGCAATGAGATCCGACAGGGAGTCACACTCGGGTGTCGCATACTCCGGATGGCTCCCGACATCGAGGTAGAGGCGTGCACCATTCTCGAGGAAGACGTTTGATGAACGACCCCACGAAACGACCCGCCGGAACAGGTAACGCGCCACCTCGTCGGGCGATAGGCGGCGCTGGCCGCGCAACGTGCAGGTAACCCCGTACTCGTTCTCGATGCCGAAGATCCGTCGCTCCACCCGGTCAGGGTACCGTGGCACGAGCGTTCGTCGCGCCGGCCGCGGAGACATGCGAGAATCCAACCATGAAGAAGCGCGATCGAAAGGAACGGCCGGTCGATCACTTGGAGCCGCTGGTTCGGATCGGTGATCCCAACGAGGCGAACCTCCTGGCAGCCCAACTACGTGCCGATGGCATTCCGGTGCACGTGCACGGCGAGTCGTTCGGTCCGTATCCCGTCGCCGTCGGTGGCCTCGCCGAAGTCGAAATCTGGGTGGCCGCCGATCGCATGGCCGAAGCACGAGCCGCGGCCGCGGAGTTCCGTTCCTAGGTCCTGCAATCCGGGAATCAGGCCGGTGAAGCGATCTCTTCGACACTGAGACGACGGAACTTCCTGCGGCCGAGGGAACGGTCCAGCGCACCCGCCTCCCAGTCCTCCGGTGGAATGGTGGTCTCGGTAGCATTCTGAATCGCCGTCGTCGTCAGCCTGATCGCATCTTCGAGACCCATGTCCTCTCGATGACCCTTCCCGATCTCCTCGACCAGCCGGTCCTCCTCGCCGCCGAGCACCGCGAAACCTTGCTCATCGCTCAGGGTGCCGTCGTAGCGCACGTGGTACAGGTGGTTGTCATCGTCGCCAAGCTCGGCCACCACGATCTCGACCTCGTAGGGTTTGACTTCGTGCGTGAAGACCTGACCGAGCGTCTGCGAGTAGGCGTTGGCGAGACCCTTTCCGGTTACGTCGCCGCGGGCGTAGGCGTACCCCTTGACGTCGGCGTAGCGAACCCCCGCCACGCGCAGCAACTCGAACTCGTTGTAACGCCCGACCCCGGCGAATGCGACACGATCGTATATCTCACCGATCTTGTGCAGTGACCGATTGGGATTCTCACCGATCAGGAGAACCCCCGCGTCGTACTCGACGACGGCTATTGGTCGTCCCCGCTGGATTCCCTTTCTTGCGAACTCGGCCCGATCCTTGATCAACTGCTCCGGAGGAACGTAGAACGGCATCGTCATGGTCGGCCCTCCATCACGTCGACGGCGATCGGAGCGATCTCCGCGTCGGGGACCTCCCGATATCCCTGCGCTGTGACGGTCACTACGTTCGGGTAGATCCCTCGCTTCGGATCGGGCCCACCCGTCGCTGCGTCCTCTTCGGCTGCGGCCACGAGCGCCTCGACGGAGACGCGAATAGCCTCGGACTCGTCCAGACCCTCACTCCATGCGGACTTCAGGAACGCCCGGGCTTCCGACCCGCCCGAGCCAGTGGTCGCGTAGTCCTGTTCGTCGTATCGACCGCCGACGACGTCGTAGCTGTAGAGCTTCCCCGCACCCTCCTGCTCGTCGTATCCACAGAACAGCGGCACGACGACGAGTCCTTGGAACGCGAGGGGGAGATTGCCGCGAACCAAACGCGCAAGGAAGTTTGCCTTGCCGTCGAGACTCAGCCGGGTGCCCTCGATCTTCTCGTAGTGTTCGAGTTCCGTCTGGAACAGCTTCGTGAGCTCCACCGCCATGCCGGCGGTCCCCGAGATGGCTACGGCGGAGCGGTCGTCCGCCGGGTAGACCTTCTTGATCCGCCGATGGGCGATGACGTTCCCCGCAGTTGCTCTCCGATCGCCTGCCATCACGACCCCGTCGGCCCAACGGAGCGCCAGAATGGTCGTGGCTTCGGAAGCCTCGATCGAACCCGGCGGGATCGCCCACGTCGGCATTAAGCGGTGCCGCTCAAGCACCGCAGAGAAGCTCGCCGCGGGGATGATGCCTCCGTCGTCTGACAGCATCGACGGCCCCGGTGTCATTGGCCACCCTTTTGCACGTAATTCTTCACGAACTCCTCGGCGTTCTCTTCGAGCACAGTGTCGATCTCGTCGAGCAGGTCGTCGATTCGCTCACTGACGTCCTCGGCGACGCCGGTCGTCTCAACCTCAGCCTGCCCGGACCTGTCACCGCTCCGGTCGGACGAGCGTTGTGTGCGTTCCTGTTCAGCCATCGTTCCCTCCAAGGGCACGGATCATCGTTGCCGCGGTCGGCGAGGCCTCGAGCATCTTCGCCACGTGCCGTCTCGTGCCTTTCAACGGTTCCATCATAGGAACCCGTTTGAGTGTCTCTTCACCAACATCGAAAACGAGCGAATCCCAGTTGGCGGCCACCAATGCCTCGGGATACTTACGAACGCAGGTTCCGCGGAAGAACGCTCGC